>NZ_CP034767.1:2857500-3175000 GCF_004005995.1 Devosia sp. 1566 | reverse complement strand
AGCGGCGGCATGGTGAGCAGCGCCTGCAGCGCCAGCGTCAGCAGATCCTGTCCCTTGACCGCCACCACGTCAAAGGATCGCAGGCAGTTGACCAGCCAAAGCAGCACGCACACCACACCAAACAGGATTACGGCATCGCGCACGAACAGGCCCGCCACATATCTCGTCAATCGCTTCATGGGCTGGCAGAAACTCGCACTACTCTTGGACTGTCGGAACGACCTTGAGACCTTTCCCTGCCCGGTTCAAGCGGGGGGCCGGCCGCAGGGGCCCTTTGCCGCGCCGCTGTTGCGGGATTGACGCGGGCCGCAAACCCCGTGAAAGTCCCCCTCAACCTTTGCGCACACTGCGAGCCTATTTCGCCAACAAGGCCATTCCATGCCCCAACAGTTTGATCTCCACACCGCAGCGCTGGCTGGCGCTGCTGCGCCTCTCGTCATCGTTTACGCCCATGAAGGGCAAGCCCCCGCCGGCGCTGCCGCTGGTTTGTGGGCGCAGACGGGGCTGGACTGGAGCCAGGCGAGCAAGGCTGCCGCCTTTACGGGCAAGCAGGGGCAGGGGCTCGATGTGGTGACCGCTGCGGGGCGCCTCCTTGTACTGGGCGCCGGCAACGGGGGCAGCGAAACCCCGCTCAATGCCTGGACCGACCGCGGCGGCTCGCTGATGGCCAAGATTCTGGCCAGCCGCGTGCCCACGGTTGCCGTCGTCGTCGATGAGGCCGGCGCAACCCCCGCCGCCATCGCCGAACTCGCGGCCGGGCTACGGCTGCGCCAATACAAGTTCGATAAATACAAGGCCGTACGCGAGGATGCACCGGCCGATCTTGCCGTCACCCTCCATGTTGCCGATCCTGCGGCGGCAGACATCGCCATTGCCGATCGTGGCGCGGTGGTTGACGGCACGCTCCTGGCGCGTGAACTGGTCAACGAGCCCGCCAATGTGCTGGGCCCGGTGGAATTTGCCGACCGGGTGTCCGAGCTTGCCGAGCATGGCATCAATGTCGAGATCCTCCTGCCCGAGGACATGAAGCGGCTGGGCATGGAATCGCTGCTATGCGTGGCGCAAGGCTCGGCCCGTCCGGCGCGCCTTGCCATCATGCAGTGGCGCGGCGGCGATGTGGATGCCGCGCCCCTCGCCTTTGTGGGCAAGGGCGTGGTGTTCGACAGCGGCGGCATTTCCATCAAGCCCGCGGCCAGCATGGAAGACATGAAGGGCGATATGGGCGGCGCCGCGGCCGTTACCGGGCTGATGCTGGCGCTGGCCAAGCGCAAGGCGCCCGTCAACGCCGTGGGCGTGATTGGCCTCGTCGAAAACATGCCATCGGCGACCGCGGTGCGCCCGGGCGATATCGTCAAGGCGATGTCGGGTACGACGATCGAAGTGGTCAACACCGATGCCGAAGGCCGGCTCGTGCTGGCCGATGCGCTCTGGTACACCCAGCAGCGCTTCAAGCCGCGCTTCATGATCAATCTGGCGACCCTCACCGGCGCGATCATCGTCGCGCTGGGCCATGATCATGCCGGCCTCTTTTCCAACAATGACGAGCTCTCGATCCAGCTGCTCAATGCCGGCCTTGCCGCCAATGAGAAGCTGTGGCGCCTGCCGCTGTCGCCGGCTTATGAAAAGCTCATTGAATCGCGCTTCGCCGATATCAAGAACACCGGCGGTCGTCCGGCCGGCTCGATCACGGCGGCCCATTTCCTGCAGCATTTCGTCAATGATGTCCCCTGGGCCCATCTCGATATCGCCGGCATGGCCTTTGGCGCCGGCAACAGCGAGATCAACGCCTCCTGGGCGCCGGGCTTTGGCGTGGCGCTGCTGGACCGGCTGGTCCGCGACTTCTACGAGAACTGAGCCGCGCATCGGAGCTGGCATGGCCGAAGTTCTGTTTTACCATCTGGAGCAGCGCCCGCTGGAAGCGGTGCTGCCCCAATTGCTGGAAAAAACCCTCGAACGCGGCTGGCGGGCGGTGGTGGAAATCGGCAGCCCCGAGCGCGCCGAAGCGCTCGAGGCGCATCTGTGGACCTATCGCGACGACAGTTTCCTGCCCCACGGCTTGGATGGAGAGGACACCGATCCGCTCCAGCCCGTGCTGTTGACCACGACGAACGAAAACCCCAACGGGGCGGAAGTGCGCTTTTTCGTTGATCGCGCCGTGCCCCAATCGGCCGAGGGCTATCAGCGGCTGGTTTATCTGTTTTCCGGGCACGATCCCGATGCCGTGGCCGAAGCGCGCCTCGCCTGGCGGGCGCTGACGCCGGGCAATACCGTGACCTACTGGCAGCAAAACCAGGACGGACGCTGGAGCAAACGCGCTTGACCCCCGACCTCGCCGCTCCCAGCCGCCACAGCCTTGCCGAAGACATCTTCGCCATGCTCATCGGCACCATGCTGGTGGGGCTGGGCATCGTATTCTACGCCGAAGCCACCCTCATCACCGGCAGCACGGCGGGTCTTGCCCTCCTTTTGCAATACGGCACTGGCTTGAGCTTTGGCCTGCTGTTCTTCGTCATCAACCTGCCATTCTACGTGCTGGCGGTGCTGCGCATGGGCTGGCCCTTTGCGCTCAAGACCTTTTGCTGCGTTTTGCTGGTGTCGTTCTTCTCTTCCGCCATCCCCACCTGGCTCGATATCGGGCGCATCGAGCCGCTATACGCCGCGCTCATGGGTGGCGGCATGATGGGGCTGGGGATTTTGTCGCTGTTCCGGCACAAGGCGAGCGTGGGCGGCATCAATATCCTCGCGCTCTATCTGCAGGAAAATTTCGGCATTCGCGCCGGCTATGTGCAACTGGGGATCGACGCGGTGATCCTGCTCGCCGCGTTCTTCATCCTGCCGCTTGACCGGGTGCTGTATTCGCTGCTGGGCGCGCTGGTGCTCAATCTCATCATTGCCACCAATCATCGCGCCGGCCGCTATGTCGGCTTTAGCTGACTAGAGCGCAGGGACGGCCTTGCCGGGCTTTTGGCTGGTGTAAAGCTGCATATAGTCCTGCATCATCTCGTAGCAAAAGATGATCTCGCGCGTTTGTGGATCATAAAAGGCGTTGGCTTCGCCACAACGCTTGGCATTGAGCTGCACCGGTTTGTGCAGGCTGTAATGCCCGCGCAATTCATCCGCCACCTGCTCGAACACGCCGCTGGCCTTGAAGGCATCCGCCGCCCTTTTGAGCCGTCCGCTCACGCTCTGGTAGGACACCTCGACCCGGGTCTTGCTTTTCTTGCGGTCCCGCCCCGCCAGGAGCTTGGCCAAACTGCGGTTCACCAGCCGGTAGTCATCCGGACAGGTGCCTTGCCGCCCCTCGTCGATAGCATAGGCATTGGCGATGGGGGCAAAGGCGCGCGCGTCGCTGCCCACCATCAGACACACGATCCCGAACGCGCGCTGCCGATCCAGGCTGTGATTGTCGTAGTAATCGGTGTCATCAAGCTCGGCGCCATACACCAGCCCCGAGAGCAGCCAGCCGCGCGCAGCATCGGCCAGCGCGGCTTCGGCATGGGGTGTGCCCTGGTTGAGCAGCGTCCAGGTGGCCATGTTGTCGGCGGCATCCTCTTCGCGCCCCAGCACCGGCAGGCCGAGCTGATGCACCAGCAAATGCGCCATTTCATGGTACAGCACGAACAGGCTGTTGTTGGCGGCAAACTCGATCACCCGCGTCCGCCGCTCGGCCTCGCTCAGGGGCTGCGCCTGCGCACTCCCGGTCGCCAAGGCCAGCAGCAACAAGACGGCGGCGGCAAGGCCCGGGCCCAAGAAGCGCATATCCGTCTTTCCGGTGAGTGATCCCACCTCAGCAATAGCCGGGGAGGGCGTTGTGTCAACGCCGGCCGGGCGGCAGGCTTAACGCTCCGTAGGGCTCCAGCCGGGCGCCGCGAGCTCAAACCGGGCGAACTCAAAGCCCGGCGCCACCGTGCAGCCCACCAGCGTCCACTCCCCGCTGCTGCTCGCCGCCTGCCAGGCCCCGGGCGGCACCACCGCCTGCGGGCGCTCGCCGGCAAAGAGGCCGCCCCCCAGCGTCAGCGCCCAGGCGCCGGTGTCGTCGGCAATCTCGAGCGTCAGGGGCGCGCCGGCATACCAGTGCCAGACTTCGGCGGCATCGACCCGGTGCCAGTGCGAGCGCTGCCCGCCCTCGAGCAGGAAATAGATCGCCGTGGAATGCGCGCGGCCGCCGGGCGCCGCCTTGTCGGCAAAGCTTTGCACATACCAGCCACCCTCGGGGTGCCGCTCCAGCCCCAACAGGGCAATCACCTCCGCGGCAGTGCGGCCGATCATGCCCCCTCCATGCTTTCCAAATCGGCGCTCAGGGTCAGCCAGTTTTCCTCGGCCTCCTCGAGTTGGGCGTTCAAGCGCGCCTTGTCCTTGCCCAGTGTCACCACCTTGTCGGCGGGGCCGTTATAAACCTTGGGGTCCTCGAGTTGGGCGTCGATCTTGCCGATCTCGCTCTTGAGCCGGCTGATCTTGGCTTCCACGTCCTTGATCGAGGCCTTGATCGGCGCGATCTCGGCGCGCCGGGCCGCGGCCTGCGCCTTGGCGGCCTTGCGGTCTTCCTTGGTGCCGCCCCGGCTTTCCTTGGCGCCGGTGATGGAGCGCTGGTAGCTGTCGAGATCCTCGTCGAGCTGCTTGATCGTGCCGCCTTCGGCGATCCAGAGCGTGTCGCAGGTGGCTTCCACCAGGTGCCGGTCGTGCGAAATGATCAGCACGGCCCCTTCATATTCGTTGAGCGCATGCACCAGCGCGTCGCGGCTGTCGATGTCGAGATGGTTGGTGGGCTCGTCAAGGATCATCATGCCCGGGCCGCCAAAGGTGATGAGGCCCATCAGCAAACGCGCGCGCTCGCCACCCGAGAGGTTCTTGGCTGGGGTATCCATGCGCGATTTGGTCAGGCCCATCTGGCTCAGCCGCGAGCGGCGCTTGGCCTCGCTATCGGTGGGCATCAGCTCGATCACATGCTCGAACGGGGTCCATTCGGGCTTGAGCTTGTCCATCTGGTGCTGGGCGAAGTGGGCGATCTCGAGCTTCTTGCCCTTGTTGAACGAGCCGCCCATCACCGGAATGTCGCCGGCCAGCAGCTTGGCGAAGGTGGATTTACCATTGCCGTTGACGCCGACCAGCGCGATCCGGTCCTCGGGATCGATGCGCATATTGATGTTGCGCAAAATCGTCTTGTTGCCATAGCCCGCCGAAACGCCATCCAGCGTGATCATGGGGGTAGGGGGCTCGATCTTGGGCTGCTGGAAAGTGAAGGGCGCCGCATATTCGTCGAACATCGCGGCGGGCGGCCGCAGCTTTTCGATCATCTTGACGCGCGCCTGGGCCTGCTTGGCCTTGGTGGCCTTGGCCTTGAAGCGATCGACGAACTTTTGCATATGCGCGATCTGGTCGAGCGTCTTGTCGCGGCTCTTGTTGTTGAGCTCCATCTGCATGCGGCGCGTATTCTCAAAGGTGTCGTAATTGCCTTTGTAGAAGGTCAGCTTCTTGTGCTCGAGATGGATGATCGAGCTCACCGACTTGTTGAGCAGATCGCGATCGTGGCTGATCATGAAGACGGTATAGGGATAGGTGGCGAGATATTTCTCGAGCCACAGCGTACCCTCGAGATCGAGATAGTTGGTGGGCTCGTCGAGCAGCAGCAGGTCGGGCTGGCTGAACAGCACGCCCGCCAGCGCCACGCGCATGCGCCAGCCGCCCGACAGCTCGCGGGTCGGCGCGTTCTGCCGGTCCTGCTCGAAGCCCAAGCCCTTGAGAATGGATGAGGCGCGTGCTTCGGCGGTGTGGGCATCGATATCGGCCAGGCGAATATAAATCTCGCCGATGCGGTCGGGATCATCAGCGGTTTCCGCTTCCGCCATCAGCGCGGTGCGCTCGGTATCGGCCGCCAGCACCACTTCGAGCACGCTCTCGTCGCCCGCCGGGGCTTCCTGCGCAACGGCGCCGATCCGCGCCTTCTTGTTGAGCTCGATCGAGCCGGCATCGAGGTGGATATGCCCCTGGATCAGGTGAAACAGCGTGGTCTTGCCCGTGCCGTTCTTGCCCACAAAGCCGGTCTTGGAGCCGGTCGGCAGCACCACCGATGCGTCCTCGAACAGCTCGCGGCCCTGGATGCGGTAGGTGAGATTGTTGATGGTGAGCATGGCGCAAGCAATTTCTGAATCGAGAAGGCAGCACAAAGCGCTGCGGAACAAGGCGGGCGGGTCAAACGCCGCGGCAAAACTGTCTTTGGAATGTTGGATAGAGTTAAGTGTCCGTTATGGCAACCGCCAGCCCTGCATGGCCGTGCCCCATTGTCGCGCATCCACCTGCGCGGCCCATGCGTTGGTGTCCTGACAAGCTCTTCACTCGAAAGGAACTCAGCATGAAGCACTTTGCCCTGAACCTTGCCGCCGGCCTCGTTCTGGCGACCACTGGAGCGGCTTTCGCCCAGGACGCTGCGTCCATCGATGATCTGGATGCTGACCGCATTGACCAGACGCAGATGGAGATCGAATTCGAGTATATGGGCAGCTCCTGCGATCAGGTGGGCATGGCCGAACTCAACGATGCCATCGATGGCGTGCTCGACATCACTTTCCCGGTCACTCGGACAGGGGATAATTGCACCGCCATGCAGACCGAGCAGGAAGTGGACCAGACCGTGCCCGTCGATGGCACCGTCAACACGGTCAACATCACCCTGATCGGCCCTGATGGGGCAACACTTGCCACCGGAACCACCACGGTCGACGATTGATCCTTTTTGCCAATCCCCAGCGGCCGCGTTCCTTTGAGCGCGGCCGTCTTGTGTCGGACACAGAGTGCAGCTAAAAGCGCGCCACCTTCCAACAACAACAATCAAGGGATCAGCCCGCTATGGCGCTCGAACGCACCTTTTCCATCATCAAGCCCGATGCCGTCCGCCGCAACCTGATCGGCAAGATCATTGCCAAGTTCGAGGAAGCGGGCCTGCGTCCGATCGCCCTCAAGAAGATCCACATGACGCGCGAACAGGCCGAAGGCTTTTACGCCGTGCACAAGGAACGCCCCTTCTTTGGCGAACTGGTCGAGCAGATGATCGCGTCGCCCGTCGTGGTTCAGGTTCTGGAAGGCGAAGGCGCCATCCTCAAGAACCGTGAAGTGATGGGCGCGACCAATCCGGAAAATGCCGCTCCCGGCACGATCCGCAAGGAATTTGCCCTCTCGATCGGCGAAAACTCGGTACACGGTTCGGACGCTCCCGAAACCGCTGCCGAAGAAATCAAGTTCTTCTTCACCGAAGACGAGATCGTCGGCTAAGCCAAAAGCCTTGTGCGCAATGTCGTCCCGGCTGCTGGCCGGGGTGACAGGGCGCCGGTTTTGTGCTTAATGCGCTTAAACAGCCTTCGGGCCGCCCTCGGGGCGGCCTTTTGCTTTGCTGTGTGCTGTGCCTCCAACCACCACGGCGTTTGTTCCTGCCAATGCAGGAGCCTCCTTTACCCTATCCGCGACCAACGGCTCACTGCCGCGCGGGCCATGACGCCAATGATTGGCGGCGTCCAGAAAGCCAGAAATGTCCTTGCCTGAAACTATCCTTGCCCCGCTCGCCCGCGCCCTCGTGGCCAAGGGCTATGACACGCTGACCCCCGTCCAGTCGGCGATGGTCGAAGAGGAAACCGCGGGGCGCGACCTCCTCGTTTCCGCCCAGACCGGTTCGGGCAAGACCGTCGCCTTTGGCATGGCCATTGCGCCAACCCTCCTGGGCGATGAAGACCATTTTACCTCCGTTGGCGCGCCGCTGGCCCTGCTGATTGCCCCGACCCGCGAATTGGCCCTGCAGGTGCAGCGCGAGCTCGAATGGCTTTATGCCGAAACCGGCGCCAAGACCGCGTCTTGCGTTGGCGGCATGGATGCCCGCACCGAGCGCCGGGCGCTGGAGCGGGGCGCCCATATCGTTGTCGGCACGCCGGGGCGTCTGCGCGACCACATCACGCGTGGCGCTCTCGACATGTCGGCGCTGCGCGCCGTCGTGCTCGATGAAGCCGACGAGATGCTGGATCTGGGTTTCCGCGAAGATCTCGAGTTCATCCTCGATGCCGCGCCCGAAGAGCGCCGGACCCTGCTGTTCTCGGCGACCGTTCCCAAGCCCATCGCGCAGCTGGCCAAAACCTTCCAGCGCGACGCGCTGCGCATTTCGGCCACCTCGGCCACCGAGCAGCATGCCGATATCGACTACAAGCTGATGCTGGTGCCCGCCGCCGAGCGCGAAAACGCCATCATCAACACGCTGCTCTACTTCGAGGCGGTCAACACCATCGTCTTCGCCTCCACCCGCGAAGGGGTCAAGCATCTCTCGGCGCGGCTGCATAATCGCGGCTTTGATGTCGTGACCCTTTCGGGCGAACTCTCGCAGGCCGAGCGGACCAATGCGCTCCAGGCCATGCGCGACGGGCGCGCCCATATTTGCGTCGCCACCGACGTTGCGGCCCGCGGCATCGACCTGCCCAATCTGGATCTGGTGATCCACGCCGATCTGCCCACCAATCCCGATACGCTCCTGCACCGTTCGGGCCGTACTGGTCGGGCCGGGCGCAAGGGCACCTGCGTCATCATTTCCCCGACGCATCGGCGCAATGTCGCCCAGCGCATCCTCAAGACCGCCAAGCTCGACGTGTCCATGATGGCCCCGCCATCGGCCGAGGAGATCGAGGCGCGCTACCGCGAAAGCATCCTTTCCAACGAGATGCTGAGCAAGCCCATCGCCGAGGAAGAAACCGCCTTCGTCGCCCAGCTTCTGGAGCGCCATGCGCCTGAAGCCATTGCCGCCGCCTATCTGCGCCAGCAGCTTGCGGCGCGGCCCGCACCCGAAGATGTCAGCGACATCCCCGTATTCGACAAGCCCGGTGACAAGGATCCACGCACGCGCGAAAAGTTCGAGGGCGGCACCTGGTTCAAGGTCACGGTCGGGCGCAAGCACAAGGCTGAGCCGCGCTGGCTGCTGCCCATGCTGTGCAAGGCCGGCAATGTCACCAAGACCGCCATTGGCTCGATCCGCATCTTTGACACTGAATCCATCTTTGAGGTCGCTGCGCAAAAGGCCGACGCCTTTGCCCGCAGCATCGAAAAGAATGGCTCGGGCGAACGCGGCGTCACCATTGCCCCGGTTGATGGTCCGGGCGAACGCCGCGCGGGTCCCCCGCCGTCGCAGCGCCGTCCCGCCGGTCCAATCGAGCGCTTTGACCCCGATGCGCCACGCCCCGGCCGCGCTGATCGCCAGACTCGTTATGGCTCCTCCGAGTTGCAGCCCGACGATTTCGCTGCTGCCCCGACCGGCGCCTGGGACCCGGCGGGTGCTCCGGCTGCTCCTGCGGCCGACAAGCCCCGCGCCCCGCGTCCCAAGGCCCCTCCAGCCAAGGACAAGGGCAAGCCAAAATGGGCCGGCAAGAGCGATGCTCCCGCCGCCAGCCGGTCCGAAAAGCCAAAGCCGCCCAAGAGCAAGGACCACAAGCCCAAGCGCAAGCCGCAGGTTTGACCCTTTTGAACTGAACTGATTGCGCCCGGGCGGCCTACGCCCGGGGCAGGCCTGCCGCCAGCGCCTCAATCTGCCCGCGGAACTTTTCCGCCCCCGATTCCGTGTGCTCGGACCAGCGCCCAAAGCGCTGCAGCAGGGGGAGGAAGGTTTCGAGCTCCTCGCTCGACCAGCCGCTGAGGAAATCCCCCAAGATCAGGAATTTATAGGCGCGCACCGCGTCGAGCACGGCACGGCCCGCATCGGTCAGCTCGATGATCGAGCGCCGCCCATCGGCCTGGCTTACCGCCCGCCTTGCATAGCCCTTGTCCACCATGTCCCCCACGATCCTGCTAGCGCGTGAGGGGTCGATCCCCAACCGTTCGGCGACGGTCGACACCATAGTTTCGCCCGCCGTGGCGGCTCCGAACTCGTTGACCGGCGCATCGATGGCGACCAGCACATCGAGTTGCGCAAGGTCGAGCCCGATCTTGAGATCGGCCAGCGCCCGGTGTCCCAGTTCGCGCTTGGCCACCCGCCGCCGCCAGTTCTGCAGCACCGCATCGATGCTCAGCGCCGCAGTGACAGTTTCGTGCGAGAGCCCTGCTTTCTGCAACAAAAGATCGACCTGATCATTGGGAGTCTCGGGGGCCAACTTACGCCTCATAACTGCATGTGTCGCAATTGCGTGCTGTTGACATGCATATGCTAGAAGCAGATATAACGTCGCCGGCGCCCCCTCGCAAGGGCGGTGCTCTGGCCGTTCAGAATCCGTTCAGGATGCGTTCATGTTTCCCACTTCTTCAGCCCCCGGCGAGCCGGAACCACAGTCGGTTCGCGTGATTATCGGCGCAGTGGCCGTTACGCTCCTGCTGGCTTCTTTGGGCCAAACCATTGTTTCCACAGCTCTTCCCACCATTGTGGGCGAGCTTGGCGGGCTTGATCACCTCACTTGGGTGGTAATCGCCTATCTCCTCTCCTCCACCGTCGTCGCCCCCATCTATGGCAAGCTCGGCGATCTCTTCGGCCGTAAAATAGTCCTGCAGATAGCGATACTTATCTTCCTTGGCGGCGCCGCGCTCTCGGCCATGGCCTCCTCCATGACCTTCCTCATCATCGCCCGCGCCATCCAGGGATTGGGCGGCGGCGGCCTCATGGTTGTGGCCATGGCGGTGGTCGCCGACGTCATCCCGCCCCGGCAGCGCGGCAAGATTCAGGGCATTTTCGGCGCGGTTTTCGGCGTATCCACCGTGATCGGGCCGCTTCTGGGCGGCTTCATCGTCGAGCATCTAAGCTGGCGCTGGATCTTCCTTATCAACCTGCCGCTGGGGCTGCTCGCCCTTGGCGTGATCGCCGTGGCTCTCAAGCCGCGCCCGGACCGTGTGTCCCACAAGATTGATTTTGCTGGCTTTGTTCTCCTGAGTGCCGGGCTGTCCTCTTTTGTACTGGCCACCAGCCTGGGCGGCACGACCTTCCCTTGGTTCTCGGCCCAGATCATTGGCCTTGTTGTCGCAGCGCTGGTGCTGCTCGTCGCTTTCGTTTTCAATGAAAAGCGCGCCGCCGAACCGGTGCTGCCGCTCAGTCTTTTCCGCAACAACACATTTCTGGTCTCCAACAGCGTGTCGTTCCTTGTCGGCATGGCGATGTTCGGCTCCATCACTTTCCTGCCGCTGTTCCTCCAGACGGCCCGCGGCACCAGCCCCACTGCCTCTGCCATGCAGCTGGTACCGATGATGATCGGCCTTATCAGCGCCTCGACGCTCGCCGGCCTTTTCATGAGCCGCACCGGTCGCTACAAGATCCTGCCCACGGTCTCGACAGCCCTCCTGACCTTGGGCCTGCTGCTGCTGGCCGGCATGAGCCTCGACACGCCCGACTGGCAGATCGCCGTTTTCATGCTCATCGTTGGCGTGGGCATCGGTCCCGTGAACAGCGTTGCCGTGACCGCAATCCAGAACGCCTCGCCCCAGCACCTGGTGGGCGTGGCGACCGCCGGCGCCACCCTGTTCCGCCAGATCGGGGGTTCAATCGGGGTTTCTGTGTTCGGGGCCATCTTTGCGAGCAATCTTGCGCGTGAGTTGGGTGACGCCTTGCCGGAAGGCGGCGGCACTTCAGCCTTCAATGCCCAGGCTGTGGCAGCACTGCCGCCCCAGGTGCGCCAGCAGGTGCTTGAGGGATTCGCCAGTGCACTCCATCCGGTGTTCTTTACGGCCGCAGGTGCTTCCTTGCTCGCTTTTGCGCTCAATTTCCTGCTTGAGGAGCTTCCGCTTGCCAGTACGCTGCGGCGAGAAGGGGAGGCAGAACTCAAGGCCGAGGGCGACGCAAGCAGTGCAGCGGTGGGTGCGCCATCTACACCGACCGACCAGGGGCTTCCCACCGGCGCGCGTGTGAACTAAATAGACGGCGTGAGGGACGACCCTCGCGCCTTTCCCATTTTCTGGCCGGGACGACCCGCCAAGCGCAGGAGTAATCCTTGGCCTGGTTTTATCTGTTTATCGCTGGTCTTTTGGAAGTCGGCTGGGCCGTTGGCCTTAAGTACTCGGAAGGCTTCACCCGCGTTGTCCCTACCACCCTCACCGTCGCGGCCATGGTCGCGAGTGTTCTGCTCTTGGGCCTCGCGCTGCGTGATCTGCCAGTGGGTACAGGTTATGCTATCTGGACCGGAATCGGCACGGTTGGCACGGTGATCCTTGGCATGGTGCTGTTCGGTGACCCCGCCACTGCCGCGCGGCTGGGCTGCATCGGGCTCATCATCGCGGGCATCGCCGGTCTTAAGCTACTGACGTGACGCGCAATTCTGGACTGTTCTCGCCTGCTTGGCGCGCGTAGCGGCCTATTTCCATTGTGGTAAAAATATCTTTGTCGCGATGGAACCTTTTAGAATCGCGACTTTGTTAATGGTCTTGCGCGCGTGACTTGCTAGTTTCAGACTCGTTCGCCGCCGCTGTTTGGCGACGCAGATTTTGGAGAGCAATCGTGCCCTTGCGCTGGCAGGAAGTGGCTGTGCCGCTTGTCGTTATTATTTTCCTTCTGGTGCTCAAGCACATTCCAGCTACTGCCGCCCTGCCGCTGGCCCGCGCCGCCGGCGTCGTGGCTTTCGGCTATGCTGCGTTCCTGGCCCTGCGCCTGTTGCAGGACGAGGAAGCGATCGAGGTCGATGGCTGGTCCGAGTTGCGCCCGGCCATGGTGGAATATTTTGCCTGCTATGGCGCGGCTGCCCTTTCGGTCGTTCTGATGTCGGCCGTGATCGTGATCGGCAGCACCAAGGCCGTTAACCCCACCCAGATGATCGCAGCCTTTTCGGCCTCGGTATTGCTGGGCGCAGGGGCCTTTGGCATCGGCATTGGCGGGCTCTTCACCAAGCTGCGCTGGAACAATTCGCGCCTCGAGCATCGCTCGGCTTTCGGCCGGGAAACCACCATCGCCTGGTCCGATGTGCGCTCGGTGCAGCCCGATTGGCGCGGCATCACCATCGCCACCGCCGATCGGCAGAGCATCACCTTTTCGCAGTTCCACTCGGGTGCCGCGCAATTGGCCCGCCATGCCAGCAATCGCGCCCGCCGCAATAGCGAAACCGCAACCAAGGCCTTCGCCACCCTTTAAGCGGCCGAAGTAGGCGATGTCAGCGCTGGTCAGGCCCCATCGGCTCGGCTAGTTTGCCGTGAACGCCGAGCCAGCCATGAACCAGCCCTTTCTGCCGCGCATTGCCCGCACCGTCTGCCCCCATGATTGCCCATCGGCCTGCGCGCTCGACGTGGAATTGCTGGGCCCTGGCCGGATCGGGCGCGTGCGCGGCGCCCAGGACGACCCCTATACCGCCGGCGTCATCTGCGAAAAGGTCAGCCGCTATAGCGAGCGGGTCCACCACCCAGATCGCCTGACCCAGCCGCTGCGGCGGGTCGGGCCCAAGGGCGGGGGGCAATGGGCGCCGATCAGCTGGGACGAGGCCCTCGACGAAACTGCCGCCCGCTTCAGCGCCATCGAGGCCGAATGGGGCGCCGAAAGCATCTGGCCCTATTATTATGCCGGCACGATGGGCCATGTGCAGCGCGACGGCATCGACCGCCTGCGCGCCGCCAAGGGCTATTCGCGCCAGTATGACACGATCTGCACCGGCACGGCCTGGCCCGGCTATATCGCCGGCACTGGCATGCTGGGCGGCGTCAATCCCGAACAGATGGCAGAAAGTGATTGCGTCGTGATCTGGGGCACCAATGCGGTGCATACCCAGGTCAATGTGATGACCCACGCCATGCGCGCCCGCAAGGAGCGTGGCGCCACCATTGTCGTTGTCGACATCTACCAGACGGCGACCATGGACAAGGCCGACCTGGGTCTGATGCTGCGGCCCGGCACCGATGGCGCGCTCGCCCTCGGCGTCATGCATGTGCTGCTGCGCGATGGGCTCGCCGACCGGGCCTATATGGCTCAGTATACCGATTGCAGCCCCGAATTTGAAGCGCATCTCTCCACCAAGACCCCGCAATGGGCCGCCGAGATCACTGGGCTGTCGGTGGACGAGATCGAGCGCTTCGCCCATCTCGTGGGGACGACCAAGCGGTCATATTTCCGCCTGGGCTATGGTTTCACCCGCCAGCGCAATGGCGCCACCGCCATGCATGCCGCCCTTTGCATCCCGGCCATGACCGGCGCCTGGCAGCATCGCGGCGGTGGCGCGTTCCATTCAAATTCGGGCACTTGGCAGCTTGATAAATCGCGCCTGGTCGGCAGCCATTTGCAAAAGGGCGATCCGCGCTGGCTCGACATGAGCGAGATCGGGCCGATCCTCACGGGTGACGCAACCGCGCTCAAGGGCGGCGGGCCGGTCAAGGCCATGATCGTGCAGAACACCAATCCGGCCTCGGTCGCGCCCAATCAGACCCTAGCCCGGGCGGGTCTCGCGCGCGAAGACCTGTTCCTCGTCGTGCACGAGCAGTTCATGACCGAAACGGCTGAACTGGCCGATATCGTTCTGCCCGCGACCATGTTTCTCGAGCACAATGATTATTACACCCGCGGCGGGCATACCCGCGTGCTCTATGGACCCGCGCTGGTCGAGCGGCCGGGCGAATGCTGGTCCAACCACCAGGTGATCAATGCCCTGGCGCTGCGCCTCGGGCTCGACGACCCCTCGTTCACCAGCACCGACCGCGAGGTCGTGGCCGAAACATTCCGCCGCTCAGGCTATGGCGAACTCGATGCCATCGAGCCTCTCGGCTTTGTGGATCGCGAACGCCCCGATGCTGAAGCGCGCTATGCCCAGGGTTTTGCCTGGCCCGACAAGCGCTTCCGCTTTGCACCGGACTGGCAGGCCGTAGCCGACAAGAAGGGCTATCTCTGGACCTGCGATCCCGCCGCAATGCCCCGCTTTGCCGACCATTGGAACATCACCGAGCGCACCGACAGCGAGCATCCGTTCCGGCTGGCCACCAGTCCGGCGCGCACCTTTCTCAACTCGACCTTTAACGAAACGCCCGGCAGCCAGCGCCGTGAAGGCCCGCCATCGCTGTTTATCCATCCTGCTGACGCCGCCCCGCTCGGCATTGGCGAGGGCGATGCGGTTCTGGTCGGCAATCGTCGGGGCGAAGTGCATCTGACCGCCCGCCTGCGCCTGGGCCTGCCCACTGGCGTGGTGATCGCCGAAGGGCTGCATCCCAACAAGGCGCATCGCGAGGGCCGGGGCATCAATACCCTGACCGATGCACGGCCCGTGCCACCCTTTGGCGGCGCCGCCTTCCACGATGCCGCTGTTTGGGTACGTCGCGCAGATCAGGCATAAGCGCCCCAGAAGAAGTAGGCGGTCATCGCCACCCCATAAAGGATGATCGCGAGGCGCAAGGCCGCCCTGGGAACACGATGGGCATTGCGGGCCGCCAGGTAGCCGCCAATGGTGACGCCCACCAGCGCAATGGAGCCGTGATACCAGTCGATTGAGCCGTTGAAGGCAAAACGCACCACGGCAACCAGCGCCACAACGGCCGAGATCCAGAGCTTGAGCCCATTCATGGCATGGATGTCGTCGAGCCCCGCCACGGCGAGGAATGCCAGCAGCAGGATGCCGAGGCCGGCATTGAAAAAGCCGCCATAAACGCACACGGCGCCAAGAAACGCCGTCAGCAGCAAGCTGCCGACCAGCCGCATGCCGCGCCCGCTGCCGCCCCGCGCCGCCACCAGCGCATTGAGCTGGTTGCCAAAGGCAAACACCAGCACCGCAAACAGCATCAGCCACGGCACGACCAGCGCAAACTGCTCGTCGGACACCACCAGCAGCAGCTCGGCCCCGACATAGCCGAACACCAGTGCCACGACGGTATAGAACACCAGCTTGTTGCGATAGCGCGCCATGGCGTGGCGATAGCCAAAGGCGCCGCTCAGATAGCCGGGCAGGGCGGCATAGGTGTTGGAAGCATTGGCGATCACCGGCGGCACGCCGGCAAACAACAGCGCCGGAAACACGATAAACGAGCCTCCTCCCGCAAGCGAGTTCACTGCACCGCCGAGCAAACCGGCGATCAGCAGCAGCATTTCAGTCATGTCGAGGGGCTTTCTGGGCGCAAAGTGAAGCAGAGGAACTGCCTCAGCTAACCAATTGGGCGCGCGAAGGCCAAACCTATTGTTGCCACCAAGGCGCGAAAACCTAGCTCCGCTTGACTTTCCATGGGGAAGCGCGCATGCAGGCAATGGTTGCTGTCGCCTGCCGCTCGCCGGGTCCGCCCGATGGTGAAGACAGCCTTTGATATCCCCCATGTTGTCTCTCCCCAGCGAGGCGCTTCATGGCAAGGCGAGCCCCATGGAACTAAGCCTCACGGATGTGAGAAGCACCATGACTTATTCCCTTGATACCCCTTCGATCCAGACGCTCAAGGCCGAAGCACGAGAGTTGCGCACCAGCCGGCAGGCCGCGGGCGAGAGCTTAACCCACGGCGCGGCCCTGGAAGCGGTCGCCCGGACCCATGGCTTTCGCGATTGGAACACGGCCTGCGCCATGCTGCCCGAGCGGATTGCCAGCCCTCTTCAGGTGGGCCAGCGCGTGCGCGGCACCTATCTGGGGCAAAGCTTCACCGGGCTGGTGCTGGGCGTCAGGATCCGTGCCGACATGAGCCACTACGACATCACGGTGAAGTTCGACCAGCCGGTGGATGTGGTGAGCTCCGAACTGTTCTCGGCGTTCCGGCAGCGGGTCAATGCGACGATCGATATCCGGGGTGTGTCGCCGGCGCGGCTCGGCAATGGCGAGCCCCAGCTGCGCATCCAGCCACTCTGAAAGGAGGCGGCTCGCAGCTGCCTCGCCTTGCCATTCATCGGCAAATGCCGATAAACTACTGTACCCCAAATACAGCGGAACGCGCCATGACCACCCAGACCAAGCCGATCGAGCTTTATTCGCTGCCGACCCCCAACGGCCAGAAGGCCGCCATCATGCTGGAAGAACTGGGCGTCCCCTATACCTATCATCGCATCGATATCGGCAAGGGCGATCAGTTTAAGCCCGAGTTCCTGGCGATCTCGCCCAACAACAAGATCCCGGCCATCATCGATCCGGAAGGGCCAGGGGGTGAGCCGATCTCGATCTTTGAATCGGGCGCGATCCTCAAATATCTCGGCCTCAAATTCGGGCAGTTCTATCCCCAGGACATGCGCGCGCAGGTCAAGGTGGATGAATGGCTGTTCTGGCAGGTCGGCGGCTTTGGCCCGATGCTGGGGCAGAACCACCACTTCGCCCTTTATGCGCCCGAGCGCATCCCCTATGCCACCAAGCGCTATATCGATGAGACGCACCGCCTTTATGGCGTGCTCAACAAGCAGCTCGAAGGTCAGGACTATATTGCCGGCGAGTATTCCATCGCTGATATCGCCTGCATCGGCTGGGCGCAGCTCTGGGAGCGGCAGGGCATGGACATCAACGAGTTCCCCAATGTCAAAGCCTGGATCGAGCGCTGCAATGCCCGGCCCGCGGTCAAGCGGGGCCTCGAAGTGGGCAAGGACCTGCCCAGTGCCGATCTCAGCAATGACAAGGCCGCCCAGGCCATGCTGTTCAACCAGCGGGCGCGCTAGGCTCGCTTACGGCACCGCCTCGGGAGGCGGTGCCCCCCCGGCCAACTCCTCGGAGGGAACGCGGACCCACTCCTCGCCGCGGCAGATAACGTTGAACAGCACGCAGCCATTGAGGCGCAGCGCGTCCGGCCCGGTGACCTGCACATAGCCCGAATAGGTGTTGCCGTCCTCGGGGTTATAGATGCTGCCGTCAAAAACGGCAGGCTTGTCGCTGGGTCGCAAGGTGAGGATCTGCAGCCCCAGCATCGGGCGGTTGCGCAGTTCTGGCTCCTTGTTGCGCGCATCCACGAAGTCCTCCGGCCCAATCGCCGCGGCCGCGCGCGTCTCTTCGGCGCTGAGCTTGCCCTCAGGCACCACGATCTTGCTCAATACGCCGCAATAACCCTCGGGGCATGGGGTGATGGTGATCTCCGATTCCAGCACCGTGCGCCAGGTGCCTTCCAGCATGGCCTGAGCCTGGGCCGCGCTGGCTGTCGCCCCAAGAAGGGCCGTGCCAACAAGGACGGTTGCTAACCTCGGTAAGACGCTGCCGCGCATCATGCCCCCTCCACTGCTGCCGCCAACAACAAATTGGTTGTATGGCGGGGCGAAGAAATAACCCGTATTGGCGGCTTCACCAAGTCAAACCAGCGGCGATCTCAAGCGGCGGAGCACGCGGTGGCGCCGATGTTGTGGGAAGAACACGCCAGTTCGCCAGAAACCCCTTGCCAGCACCGCTCCCTCAAGCTAGACGAGCCCTGCCGGAGAGGTGGCCGAGTGGTCGAAGGCACGCCCCTGCTAAGGGCGCAGATGGTGATGAACTGTCTCGAGGGTTCGAATCCCTTCCTCTCCGCCACTTGCCCGAGCTAAGTGGTTGTAACACCCGCGTTATTTTCTTAGGCTAAATGTTCTTCCCTCATCGCGCCCCACATTTTGTGGGGTCTGCTTTGGCCGAAGGAGTTCCACTTGTGTAGTGGTACTTCCGAGTGGACGGGCATGAGCAAGCACTTATGCAGCGATTCGTTGCACAGCTATCATCTCCTTGGTCTTTCGCCGGTTCCCTGCGGTGGAGCAATGCTTTGCGCCCGATGGCAGGTCTAGACAATTGTGAGTGTCACCTTCAGTAATACCCTACTGAGGGAAACAATGCCGGACATCACCGATAGTGAAATGCAATCCATCTTATCTGGTGATCCAGAGGAGCTTGGAGTTCATCTGCATCTAGTTGAACGCGACCTTACCGTGGATGGTCACAGAGTAACTGTTCATTGCCACTGCCTAGCCACAGACGCCAACGGAAGGGTGAAGGTTAGCCGATTGGCGGAGTTCATGAGGTACGCAGCCGCCGATTATGCGATACCTAAGTCCAAACTGGCCGAAGCTCGGGCGCGTGACGCCAAGTTCAAATCTAGTTCAGCTACGGCGAAGCTTCACCAACAAGCACGTGAGTTGTTCACCGATTTAGCCAAGACAGGAGAAGGCGGCGAAATGCTGCTTTTTCTCCTAGCAGAGCGATTCCTCAATCTGCCGCTTGTCCTTTGCAAAATGGACCTCAAGACTGACACTCGTATGCATTATCATGGTGCTGACGGGGTCTATGCGTCCATATCTGACGACGGGCTGCTGAAGCTCTACTGGGGAGAAAGCAAAGTCTATGCGGACGCCACAACTGCGATACGTGACTGTCTCGCGTCACTAGCCCCTTTTCTGACGGAGGCAGACAGCGCCGGTTCGTCTCGGGAGCGGGACCTGCTTCTATTGAGTGACAGAGCTGATTTGGGCAACGAACAGTTGTCCAACGCTTTCCGGAGGTATTTCGATACCAACCTACCACTCTCTAACCGGGTGCAATACTGCGGTATTGCGCTGGTGGGTTTCGACGCAAGCTTTTACCCCTCCGACGCAGTTTCTGCCGCTGCAGCCGATGTAGCATCTGCTGCCAAAACTGGTTTGTCAGACTGGCTGAAGCCGATCGACCGACGATTACGAGAAGAGCAACTCGAGAATTTTGACGTTCACTTCTTTTGCGTTCCTCTTCCATCAGTAGAAGCCTTTCGATCAGAGTTTCTCAAGGTCATGGGCAACTGATGTCCGAGAAAGAGTTGCAGGACTGGCTTTATTCCACTGCCCTAGCTGACGAACTGCGATCCCTTGCCCAGAGGACTGCTCGTCTCGAAATCGATAACCTTCATGAGCCACGGGTTGTTGAGAGTCCCTCGTTTGATTGGGGACGGCTACTCCTTGCATCGAGCATTCTCGTAAAGTCGCCGTTGCGCGCACATCGGGAAGCGGCGCTGCGGATTGCTACCTCGGCCTTGCTGTTGGACACGAAAGATCACATCCGAGATGCTGCTGCTCTTGTGCTTGAGAAGCTATCAAATCGAAGAGCTGTTATGTTGGCTGAAAAGCGTGGGAGAGTGCGCGCTGAGCTCTCGTCTCGAATAGGGGTGGCCGCCCGGATGGAAAGTGAGGAGAGGCGGCTAAACAATTCGGTCCTGCTCGGATCAACTGGGGAGCGAGTAGAGGTGAATGACTTTCAGCGTCAATTCTGGGCTGGGGCTAGCCAGCCAAATGCTTGGCTGTCAGCATCCGCTCCAACAGCTTCAGGAAAAACCTTTTTAGTCTTGAAGTGGCTCCTAGATACCTTGGTTTCGGGAGAGAGCCGGACGGCGGTATACCTAGCACCAACTCGCGCTTTGGTCTCCGAGATTGAAGCGGCACTACAGAGCCTTGTGTCAGATGACGACCTCAACGTTGATGTTACTTCATTGCCTTCCGCCGAGAAGTATAGGGCCAGTCGTAGCGGCTCAAAGAAGTGCATTTTTGTTTTCACGCAAGAGCGAGTGCACTTGCTCGCGAACTTGCTACGAGATGACTTACAAATCGACCTAGTTGTTGTGGACGAAGCCCACAAGATTGGTGATCACCAGCGCGGCGTGATACTGCAGGACGCGCTGGAGCGACTGCAGCGGTCCAACCCTGAACTCAGGGCTGTGTTTGTCAGTCCCGCCACTCAGAACCCCGAGATGCTGCTGGACGATGCGCCCGAGGGGATACGGAGGATTTCAGTCGACAGTGACTTTCCTACCGTGCTGCAGAATATCATTGTGGCCCATCAGGTCCCCAGAAAGCCGAAAGAATGGGCTCTAAATCTTAGAGAAGGAACGACATTTGTGCCACTGGGAACATTGGCACTTAGAAGCAAACCCATGGGGCTGCGAAAGCGCCTAGCCTTCATCGCAGCAGCAGCGGGTGAGCGAGGAGGAACGTTGGTCTACGCGAACGGAGCAGCTGAAGCCGAAGAACTCGCATTGCTCATAAGCCAGTTGTTACCCAAATTAGACAACGTTGACCAAGAGCTCACAGATCTTGCCGACCTAGCACGCAAGGGAATCCACAAAAGCTACATTCTGGCACCACTTGTTGAGCGTGGTGTTGCCTTTCACTACGGCAACATGCCTTCCCTCATTCGTCTTGAGATCGAGCGACTATTTAGATCAGGCAAGATAAGGTTTCTGGTTTGCACCTCGACTTTGATCGAGGGCGTGAACTTGTCGTGTCGCACGATCGTGGTTAGGGGGCCACGCAAGGGTGCTGGTCATCCTATGGAGGCTCACGACTTCTGGAACTTGGCTGGGCGCGCGGGACGCTGGGGAGACGAGTTTCAGGGCAACATAATCTGCGTTGATGCCTCGAACACTGAGGCTTGGCCGACGGGTGTGCCTGACCGCGCCCGATACCCAATCCGCCGCGAAACCGACTCCGTGGTAGCTCAAACTGCTGGTCTAGTGGAGTACTTGAACCGCAGGGCGGCTGGAGAGCAGCTAACCCCTGACTCATTGTCTCAGTTTGAGCAAGTGGGTGCCTATTTGGTGGCGGCTTACCTTCGTACTGGATCGCTATCTTCCACCCCGTTGGCGAAACGGCATTCGGCAGAAAGTATTGAAGCCTTAGAAGCAGCGGTCGCCTCTGCTTCCACTCAGATCGATTTGCCGAGCGAAATGGCCGGAAGAAATCCGGGGGTTAGCTTGCTAGGGCTGCAAAATTTACTGCTGCATTTTCGAAGCTACGAAGGATCGCCAGAGGACCTTGTTCCTGCGCCACCCGAGAGCGAAGATGCATACGAGCGGTTCAGTTTGATCATGAATAGGGTCAACGAATTTATATTGCCGACTTTCACTCCGGCTGGATTGGTCCCACTCCACGCCCTTATTGTTCTGGAGTGGTTAAAAGGGTTTTCATTGCCAACCATCATACGCAAGCGAATGGAATATCAGCAGCGGCGCGGACAGAGTTTTGATGCAGCCACTCTAATCAGGAATACTCTCGAGTTAATTGAAGACACAGCAAGGTTTAGAGCGCCGAAGTTTTTCTCTGCATATGTTGACGTGTTGAACTTCTACTTGCAAGAGATTGGGGAAACTGACCTTATTGACGATGATCTCGATATTGGTACTGCTCTAGAGTTTGGGGTCTCCTCGATTACATTGCGTGCACTAATGGAACTTGGAATGTCACGAATGGGCGCAGTTGCGCTTTACGAGAAAATCGCTTTGGACAATCTGGACCAAGCCGCGTGCTTAAACTGGGTTCTGGAGCGCCGTGATGAAATTGACAGCATCGGCCTGCCTGCGATCATAGCGAGGGAGGTAAGGGAGAAGATTTTAGCTAAGGCTGCGGAGGGGGATTTTGGCGAAACAAGTTGAGTTGTCTAACGGACGCAATTGGACTTCTAAGAAAGCGGCAACTGAGCATTTTAGGGAGATGCTTGCTCGGTACAATAATGGAGATGTTGTAACAGACTTCAATGACCACAGCGACCTTGCCGCGTTGCTGGAGCGATATGATATGTTGATTGGTGATGGGCCACCTAAAATCGGACCGGGTATAGAGCGCTTCGAACGAAGGCTTAACAAGGGAGAGGGATGGTCAAGCTCAGGGTTTTGGGTCGTACGAGTTGATGGCACAGCAACAGACTTCAGTTATCCGAATGCTGTCGCTGGCAATCCCAGACCCGAGTCGCAAGAGTTCTACGATGCCTGTCACAATGCCGTTGCCCGTGATCTGCTTGCGATGAAGCAGAACCAGTTCGACCGCTTTGCTGACGCTGATGGTCACTTACAGTGTGATGTCACTGGTGACTTAATCTCTTATGGGGAGGCGCACCTCGCGCACGGCAATCCACCATTCGGAGCCATTGTTAATGGATTTCGCCAAAGCAAAGGCTGGCATTCTGCACTGCCTTCTGGGCTTCTGGCGCAATCAGGCGATGCTCAACTGTCCACGTCATTCTCAAGTGGTGGCGACGCAAGAGACTTCAAAAACTATCATCATAGTGTCGCGGTCATGCGAATCGTCAGCAAAGTACGTCCTACAGGCAGTGCCACCATGGTCAGCACGATCAAGCGACCGCTTCGATTTAAGTAGGTTTGCTCCATATCTTCAGCTTTTTCATGCTTAGATAGGGCGGCGATGGACGCTCAAGGCTAGTGGCGTTCTGGATTGAAGTCGTACCTTGCGTGGCAATAGCGCCCAGTGTCGACACACTTGCAAAGTGCGGCAGCTGAAGCGTGGCTTGACAAACGCAGGCTTTTTGGGCATCAATGAACTCAAGAGGGTCTGCCCTCAACGTCATAGACGGGCTGAGCATTTGGTGCTGCCCAATATATTCAGAGGCCGCCGTTTAGCGCTTGCTTTGTTGCAGTGCTTGCGGCGGCCTCTATTGCTTTATCGATCTTCTTGTCGACAAAGTTAAAGGCAGCTGGAAGAAACCTTCTAGCCCAGGTCCTACTTACCCGCTTATTTATCTCATCGGCCAGCCGAGACGGGTTGAAATCTGAATTTGCGACAATCTCGGCCATTGCAAGACATACATCAGCATCATGTTTATCTCCGGCGACTGGCTGAAGGTTCTGCAGGCGCGTAAGCATAGCCGCTACCGCTGGCCGTAAGTGACTGGGGCCAGTGAACTGTCCCTTGTCTGATTGTCTTAGATAAAACGAGTGGGAGAAGCTTAGACAGCGGATCTGGGTATAAAATAGTCGAGCGAACCTCTCTTTGGCTGACTCGTTAGTTAGCAAATTGGAAGACTCGATAATCATCGTGTCTATGTCGCGTCTGTGGTGGCCGCTTCTGGCCCCCCACATTGCAAATTCCCCTTTGTACAGTGACCGCATGCTACTTGCGCCGGTGAGTGGTGTGTCGCTCCCCGATCGCACAACGACAAATGGCGAACTAACATTGACGTACCTGGAGCCGACCGAGGTGATGTCATACTGGTGCATCGCACTACTGCTCGTCGTAGCCATCAGATAGGCATCTCTGAGCGGCTCCATGATTTGCACGAGCGCAGACGCGAGCGTTCGGCCATCAAGAAGATGCAATGTAGTTTGTTTCGATAGAATCTGTTTCGCGACTGAAACGGGGTCGTAGACAAGTTCGTTATGTCTATAATCAGCAATCGTCTTTGCTGCCTCTAAGGTAGCCTTGTTCATCCTGAACCCGAGCTCGAACCGACCGGATGTTAAGCCATCAAAATAGAAGCGACGATAAATTGGGTAAGTAAGTATTCTTCGTTCGTCCCCGACAATCGCTGACACGAATGTCTGCTGAGGATATTTCACTAGGTTGTCGCAATCCGCGTAATAATTCTCTCCGAAGAAACCCAGTCCTGACTTGTTTCGGGTGTGAATGCTTCCGAAGCCGCGCACAAATAGAGCTTGGGGATCATGCTCGCCCCATTTCGGTTTGCTCAGGCGGCCAGCATGATTGTCATGAAGTACACGAAAATCAGCTAGTGGAAATATCACAGAGATATACAACTCAAGTTCCTTCTGGTTTTAGTGCCGCTCTTTAGGCAAAGCTCTTAGCAGCTGCGATGTTCGCCTCCTCGGAAATTATTGCTAATCGGTGTAGCTGTTTTCTTGCAGTCGCAAAGCCCGTTTGCCCTCTGCTCGGCTTCTCCTGGTAGCCTTTGCCCGGCTTGCCACGTCCGCATTCTCTGGCAAGCGATCTGCTTTTCAACCTCCCTAGACTCTATTCGTTTGCAGAGAGCCTCAACATGATGAGTTGCCGATCCTCTATTGGCCGATAACTCAGCAACTGCCAACTCCATGCGCAGGAACTACGAGTGCGGCGTGCCCGTAGAACTATCTGTCACTTTTGGGCATACCCTGTCGGCACGTAACACCGATACTAAGGACGGGCGTCACAACGAGGTTCGAGCCGAGTTGATGTGACAGCGGCGCGGGGAATCTAAGGCCTGAGGTTACTGGTTCGCGAGCTTGGCTAGCTACGTACAGTGGCTAGGCAAGTCTACCAGCTCCTGCTGGATATAGGCGGTTAGACAGCGTTGTCGTTCAACATTGTTGAACCCGTGACCGTAGGCACCTCGCGCCATTCATAGTCGCCCGTCTCGACGCACTTCCATTGCTGTTGAAGTGCGGTTGGGTCATGAGGCGAATGAGCAAAGAACCGTAGCTCAGAGGTACTCTCCCAAGTCCGATCTCCTCCTGAGACTTTTTGTGCGGCAAGGCGGGGATCTGGTTCGAACTGAATTGTGCTCATGGCCGACTTTATCATTGCCGTCGAGGAGGGGCACCATATAAATATAGCCAGCAACCACTCGGACACCGGTGGTTCGGGGGCTGATCTGGGCCTGCCGGGTGGTAAACCCCTATTGACTGTACCTGCCTCGACGCTTGTCCTCCACGGCCATTATGGCCACGGCTTGCGCGACTGGGGAGACCACTCACCAAAACAGTAAGAAAGCTTCATCCGTTGCTCGGCTATGCCTGCCGCCCTAGTGTGTCACTAAGGCGGCTTAGTCTGATCCGGGCATTGAGGCTTCAGTTGCCGACCGGCAAAACCGCAAAGCAGTAAAGTAGGCCAGCGCCGCCGGTTCCCACCAAGGCATCCTGCCCGCAGCCTCGTGACGGGTGCGCCGCGTTCCAGGACGTGGCAGTTGCGAGGGTGTCAGGGCCGGAACGGTCGTGGTGTCCTACCATGGCGGACCCCTCTCCGTTCATGGTCCAATCGCCGCAAGTTTGCCCAGCGGCCAAGGTCCCGTCGGCGTTCGATCCGGTGAGGATGTCGTGCTGATTGGGTTCATCTCCCCGTCCGCTGACGACAGCGCCAGCCTCGGTGAGGCCCGTTTCTTTTGTGATGTTGACTTTGTCACTATGAAGTTCAGCCAAATCGGCGGCGATGATTTCACCCTTGGCATTGGTCCAAGGACCGGAGCCAATACGATCGCGGGCATTGACGCCCTCGGCGCTGAGATAAGCACGCCAAGTCTGTCCGGTGGAACCGGCCGCCTCCGCCAAGCTCTGGCAATGCGCGTCAGCGCCCTCCAACCCGCCGAGGTTGGCACCGTCGCCCAACCCGGTACTGGTAATGAAAAAGCTCATGGCATCCTGAGCGAAGGCGGCGGGCGTGCCCGTCAGCAACAGTGCTGCTGATGCAGCTAGAACAATTGGCCTCATGAAGTCCTCCCTTGGTGTTTTGTCCCTCCGCGTCAGCAGAGCTGAACAGGCGGAAGCTTACGCTTCGGCCCGGCTCGTGCAAAGTGAGTTCGGCCCGCCACTCAGGTTGTGACGATTGGCTTAAAGGGATCGCTATTCAGCACGTGCGTTGTTGCCGGAATTGTCGTCGTTGTGCCGTGGAGTGGTGTATGGGCGGACGAGCAAGGCACCAAATACGCAGGCAACTCTGCCCAAGAGCCCCTGCAATCTGTACGCCATCCCGCCATGTCGGCGTGACCTACCTGTAGGGCACCGCCGTGCTGATGCCCCGTCATTACTGCTCTGCTATGATCCGGTAGACCTGCATACGCGAGCAGCCCAGCCGTTTGGCAATCGCCGAAGCGCCCAGCCCCTCAGTACGGAATTGGATCACTTTTTCCCGGTCGGGACGTCGTTTTCCGCCTGTGTATCGCCCCTGCGCCTTGGCCTGCTGTATGCCTTCACGCTGCCGCTCTTTGATGAAGCGGCGCTCCATCTGGGCCACCATGCCGAGCACGGTGAGCACGATGTGCCCCACCTCGCCACGAGTCGAAACGTGTGGGTCGAGCACCGTGACAAACGCCTTTCGCTGCTCGCATTCATGAATGAGGTTGAGTACGTCCCGGGTGTCGCGGCCCAGTCGGTCAAGGCGAGCGACAACCAATTCATCACCGGGGCGCAGGAACTCAATAACCGTTTCGAGTTCGGCCCGGCCTTCACGGCTTCCACCCGACACCTTCTCGGAACGAACGATCTCGCAGCCCTCAGCTTTAAGCTTGGCCAGTTGAATATCTAAGTCTTGGTCATTGCTGCTGACGCGGGCGTAGCCGATACGAGCCATGTGTCACCTCAAGGTTTATACCTGAGGCTCGCATGGCGCGAATAGTCGGTGTCAACATGCAGTTGTCGGAGCTTACAGGAAGTCCACTGTCACACCCGGAGCGATCATCGCTGCAAGTTCCTCAGCATCCCAGTTGGTCAGGCGAATGCAACCATGCGAGCCGGTCTTGTCGATCATCGACGGCTCAGGGGTGCCATGAATACCGAAGGATGGCTTTGATAGGCCGATCCACACCGATCCTACTGGCCCATTTGGTCCGGGGGGTATGGTCAGAACTTCGGTATTCTCGCCCTGCTGGAAGTTGATCTTGGGATTGTAGGTGTAGCCCGGCATGGCTGTGGCGTTTTCGACCACATAAGTGCCGGTTGGCGAGGGGTTTTCTTCATTACCAATGGTTGCAGGGTAGGCGGCGAGCAGCACGCCATCGACGCCATAAACCCGCACCTGTTTAAGGGTCTTGTCGGCTTCAATCCAAGTCACCACACCTTGGCGGCCGGTGCCGGTCATCGCGACGTTGACGCTGTCGCCAACCCCGAACCCAGAGGCCGGGTTGAGCGCCACTAGTAAGCCGACATCCATGTGAAACCGCTCGGCTAACAGTTCAGGAACGCTCTCGTAGCCAAGATAGTCCAGCGCAGCCTTCTCGGCGTAGTCGGTTGGAATGGGGCCGCCTATAGCTGCGGCGTCCTCGGGAGTGATGGTGTAAAGGCCGATGGCATCGCCCGGCTCATCCAGTCTAGCCGCAACAGCGAGCGTCAGTTGTCCATCGGCAGGCAGGCCGTTCATCATCTGAAACGCCAGTACCGCCTTGTGCAGGTTTCCGCCATCGAAGCCGTCAACCACGCCGGGGGAAGCTCCGGCCCGATCCAGCAGTATCTGGAGGCGCGCTAGAGCCGGGTCGGCGTAAACCCTCTCAGGCTCCATAGCTTCGTTTGACGCGACCTGCACCACGGCAGGCGCGAAAGCCGCAGCAGCAATGTAATCGGTTAGACTCGCAGAGTTGATGGCGTCCGCTGTGATTGTCTGTGACTGCGCCAGAGCGTTATTGCTCCAGAAGATAGAAAGTACGGCAACAAAGGCGGCTTGGGCAACGCACGTGGTCAATGTTGGCATCTTGAACTCGGGAACGGATCTAGTCAGCCAATCCCACCTGCGGGACAACACTGCTCAGGTCTATTAGCGATCAACATAGCTAACGATGTTCTAAGGCTGGGCCAAATCGCGCGGTCGTGAAGCGACTATCACTTTGCCACATCAGGGCTTAGGCAGCGGTTGAGTAGTGTCACATCGGCCAATATCGAGCGTCAGGTGACGTGCGTGGGCGCAAGGCTGTTACGTCACTTGGTGGTACGCCCTGATGTTACTGCCTTAGCATACTTGCTTCGGCAACCTTGTCCGAACGTGAAGGCCGCTCCACTCTATTGCTGCGTGCTACGGGACCCCGGAATACGCTTCTATCTATGCTCCAAGGCGATGGTGGGTAGGAATCCAATGTTCATTTCGAGAAAGCGCATTAATGACCTCCTCGAAGCCGTCAGGAACGAAACAGGGCACTCAACTTCGTCAGCGATGCGCGCACTAGACGGCGAGCTATTCCAGCTGATCGATAGTGCGACGGTGGTGAAGGTCCGCCATACGACAGGCGACGTAATCGACGGTGACTTGTTGTCGAAAAGGCGGCTCTGGTTCAAGCACAACAACCGCACTCCTGCTGCTGACTATGAGGAGCTTATGGCAATCCGCGACTTAGCAAATTGGGGAGGGGAGGGCGATGAAGAAGGCGAGCCGGAAATCGAGTACGTCCAGCACCTGCAAGTTGTTCCTCGCTATACAACCCGACTAGAGGACGCGAACAGGTTCAAGTGGGCTTTCTTCGGAATCCACCTGCAGCTGCAGTTGTCCGAAAATTGGTCGGGCGACAACACAGGCATAGCGGTTCGAGCAGATCTCGTGGACGGCGAGCAAGAACTTAGAGCCGTCTGTAACGCTCCCAACTGGGCATTGGCGACAATCGGAGTCACACTGAGCGCACTTCTTGCGTGCGAGAATTTGGTGGATGAAATATTCGATTTTGTGGACTGATGTGACTGTAATGGTTCATTGACGGCGTGCTTGACTTCGATAGCAGGCAAGTTTTGGGCTCTGCCCTAGCAAGCCCAAGAAAGAATTGCACGGCACAACTTCACCCCTTGCAGCTAAGTCACTGAGCCGCATATGCTCCGATTAGCAATATTCCCTAGGACTTGATTTTTGTTCAAAGCAATTCAGTCGGGCAAAGCTGGTCGTGTCGACTCCAAATCAGGCGAAACAGTCTCTTGGTCAGAAGCATTCCGAGCGAGTGAAGACCTTCTTACCGCGACCGTCTTCGAACGTTTGGCGTATCTAAGCGGGCCGACTCTTTGGGCCGTTTTGCGGGAGACTTTTGGTCCCGTCCTTCCACTGTATAGAGTGGCAGAACTCAGAGAAATAGAATTTTGGCCTCGTTGGTCGGACACCGTTACTGGCGGCACGGTGGAGCCGGACGTATTTATCCAGTTTGAGGTGGGTGACCCCTCCATTCACATCGACCTTATAGTCGAGGCAAAACTCGGAGGGGCTCAATACGCACACCAATGGTATCGCCAATGGGAAGCGCTGAGGGCTAGGAATGCGCCCAATGAGGAGCAATTTGCCGGAACCCGAAAGGTGTACCTTTTGGCCATCGGTGGTGTCGGCAGCTCCGCCGCAGAACTTGCTGCTCGGCTCAAGTCGGAGATTTTGACTGTGTCCGATGGGAAGACTGCGCTGACCGCCGCCGCCGCCGATTGGTCGAGGCTTTACACGGCGCTCAGTGCCATCGACATTTTCGATAGCCATACACAGCGCATAGTTGACGACATAAGGGATGCACTTTCGCTCTTTGGATTTCGACAGGGGCAGGAGCTGAACACTTTGGGGAATTTCGAGACGATGCAAAACGCTGACCAGTCTCTTTCAGTCATCCGTAGTCTCTTCTGGAGAGCATGATGCAAGATTTAGAACTCGCCTTACGGGACGTGCGGAAAGCGTATCGCCTCGTCTGGGCTTATCAGCGGAAGGTCATGGACCTCGTTCAAGTTATAAGTGACGAGTTCGAGACCCACGATTTTTATGCTTGGGCTCCCTTTGCAACCGCTCGTCCCGGACAGTTGTCGACAAATCCGATGAGACACAAGTGGGCTTGGGACGCGCTGCCATTCTACAAGGCGTCATTTCTCTACAAAGGTATAAACGCCAGCAATCAGGAGCTAAAGGCAAATGATTGGCTACTGGAGATAATGCTGGATGCTGACGATGTAGACTTTGATGAGTTAGGCCGGGGGGAGCCCGACGCTGCTAAATTTCCCGACGCTGCCACAACGAAGTCTATGCTCACCTTAATGGCTTGGAAGTGCACGGAAGATACCAGCCTAAACTGGTATTACGGTGTATGGGAGAAGCAAGAGCCACCCGAGAATGACCGTGAGGTGCTAGTTAGTTCTACCCCCCCGCTTGCGGCCACTAAGATGACATTCGATTTGGCACAACTTGGTGACCGAGCGGCCATTCTGTCCGCCGTCGCGGAGTTCAAGGGCCACCTAAGAGCGGCCATGCAGATCGACGCTTAAGTTTCGCGTGTGGATGAATGCTTCTGGTTTCAATTTGCTTGGAAACCGCAGACCTAGGCTGGTAGGCTAACTGTCTACTGGCCTAACCATTAGACACTTGACTTCCGCCACCCAGCAGACCGTGCATCCGCCTCTGAGCAGAAGTAGCGCTCGCCGTAACCCTGTGGCTATCGGGTGAAAACATCCGGCTCATAGCTCTGCAGGACCGAGCTCTGTGGAACAACAGCTGGGGGCGGCTTGCCCCTGCGCCGGGACTGGGTTGATGTGCGGCCGGTTTGGGTCGACATGGTTGTGCCGGTGATGGCCGCCTTTTCGCCTCAGGCATGGCCTTTGCGCCTTCACCAAAGCAGGCGAGCGCTAACTGAGTTTCGGCGTGAAATTCACCCGCTGAGCGGGCTTAGTCGCGGCGTGCGGGTCAAAGAACGCCATGTTGACGCTCGGAAGGCTGCCGTCAGCATTGCACCCTTGATCACTTCAGAAGGCCGAATAATAAAACGCAGGAACCAAACGTCAGAGGACTAGCTTGCAATGAGCAGAAGGCTTCAACCGAAGGTTACGTAAATGACCGAGTCCAACAGACCCACGCCCCCGTTCCCAGAACAGCAGCAAGAGCCGCCCGGCTTCATTGACCAGTTGGATCCCCCTGCGGATCATGGGGAAGACAGCTACAAGGGAAGTGGCAAGCTGACCGGGAAAGTGGCTCTTATCACGGGCGCTGACTCCGGCATTGGACGTGCAGTCGCCATCGCCTTCGCGCGGGAAGGAGCGGACATTCTCCTGTCCTATTTGAGCGAGGACCAAGATGCCAACTCAACGGCTGAACTGGTCCGACAGGCTGGCCGTACAGCCTTGGTGATGGCCGGTGACATCACCAAGGAGAGCCACTGCCGTGCACTGGTTCAGGCGGCTGTCGATCAACTCGGTAGGCTGGACATCTTAGTGAACAATGCCGCGTTCCAACGCACTTACGAGGACATAGGGGATATCACCTCGGAGGAATGGGACACAACGCTCAAGACTAACATCTACGCGCCGTTTTATCTTAGCAAGGCGGCGGTCCCGCACATGGAACCGGGAAGCTCGATTATCAACACCACATCCATTCAGTCCAAGGATCCGTCTCCTGAGCTCCTCGCCTATGCAACGACAAAAGGAGCTATCTCCAACTTCACAGCTGGACTAGCGCAAATGCTTGGGGGGAAAGGCATCAGAGTGAACGCCGTTGCGCCCGGTCCTATCTGGACGCCGCTCATTCCGTCTACAATGCCAGCAGAGAAGGTAAAGACCTTTGGGCAAGACACGCCGCTTGGACGGGTCGGGCAACCGGCTGAGCTGGCAGGCGCATATGTGCTACTCGCTTCTAACGAGGGAAGCTATATGACTGGCGCTGTGATCCCGGTGACAGGTGGCGAGATCATGCTGTAGCCAGATCCCGCACTTCGGGGTCACAAGGTGATCGTTCGGCCCGCATCCTTCGCCACAAGCGCAACCGACATTTATCCCTATGGAGATATCCAAGACTTAGATAGGCGGGTAGATAATCACCTAAGGACAACGACCCCAAAGCCTCAGCAATGACTCAGCTCTACCAGTGGACCGACGACGAGGATGAGGTCGCCTTGAACGCTGTTACGGTTTCCATCAGCAGCACGTCCCGCATCCTCAAGATTGGTGGCGTGGAGTTCGGCGACCCACTTGCATGGGTTTATTGGCCGGTGCCGTTCTGGCCAAGTAAGTGGCGGAGGCGACGCTTCCAACCCTCGTATTAAGACAATCGACACGTCACCGGCGTTTGTGAGCCATTCTAGAAATGCTGTTGGTTAGGGCCGCGGCTGCCCATATCGAGTGGCCCACCAGCCCCGAAGACGGCAAGAAAGACCCGTGACTGCTGTATCGGCCAAGCACCCCGGCTTCAGCTCCGCCGGGCTGGGTTGAACGAACCAAACGGTCACTCGCAGCTTTTGTACTCGCCGGCCATCTGGTTCCAGCAATAGCCCGCATCTAGAGCCTCAGCTTCAAGCTGGCCAAGCGCATCGCACATCTCAATTCTGTCAGCATCGGCTAGCTGCTCGCCTTCCATTGAGCCGTACAGGCAGGCATATCTCGTATCGTAAACCGCTTCAGGTGAAGGGGGTCCCACAGGAACTTTCTTCGCGCTTGCCACCGCCACAATTTGTTCGTTCTGCACGAGAGCCTGAATCTCGCACAGATCGCCCATTTGGCAGCTGGCGAAAATTGCGTCACCTACGGTCGAGTCCGTGAGGAAAGAATACTCGCCAATCGCGGAATCGAGCGTTCCGACACTCACTTCGCCTCGCAAGGTCGACAAAGATTGGCTGAGCGCTGGGGTGAGAACTAAGAGCATTCCTCCGATAGCAAGCAAGATGACAGTGGACGGTCTCATAGCATCTCTCCATGTCAGCTGAGCGAACACAGCTGCTCAATTAATCACTGAGGTTCAGTGAAGTCGAGGGCCGTGCTGTGCGTGACGTTCGATGTAGCCGCTTCGGGCTGCATTCAAAGAGCGAGTTTTCATCGTGGTTATCAGAAGAGGGTAAGCAACGAAAAAGGACTTTTGATTAGTTGCGATTCACACGGCATCTGGGAGCGCACATAAAAGTCCTGCTAGCCTCTTGCAAGTTTTTCTCACGGTGATCCATCTAACTAGACGGAAGAGGCATTCGCGGCCTAAACTTGCGTAACAAACGGTGCTAGCGAGTGCATCCTTGATGCGGAAAATATCTACAATACACACGGGGGCGCTCAAGACCACGGTGTTCTATAATCGCATCGAGGACATGATCGCCTCCAATCCCAGCGTCTGGGGATTGCCCTATTATGGCAATATCTCGGAAGCCGAACTGTACGGGATCGAGGTCGAAGCGGCCTATGACGCCGAATGGATGTTCGCCAATCTCGCTTATGCCATGACAATTGGCACAAACCTCGTTACCGGCACCCCTCTCTCGACCGTGCCGCAATCGCGGCTGGTGGCAACGCTCGGCGGGCGCTATCCGGAATGGATGCTGGAATATGGCGCGCGGCTGACCCTTGCGGAGGCTGGCGAATACATCATCGGACCGGCCGACGGTTCGGCCGAGGATTTTGCGACGCTCGATCTTTTCGCCACCTGGAAGCCCGATTACGGTCCATTGGCGGGCACCGAGATCGGGCTGGGCATCGACAATCTGTTTGACGCCGACTACCGCGAAAACCTGGCCCTCGACCGCTCCCTCGGCCGCACCTTCAAAATCAGCGTGGCGCACCAGTTCGACTACTGAACTGCGGCCGTGCCGAAAGGTGTAGCCGGCTGACCCTGCTGGTGTTTGCCTGATCGACTCTGGTCGGCACTGGTCGCGTCGCCGGCGTCTGCCTAGCCCTGACCACCCCCCCCCGCCGCTCGCCCTATTGTGGGTGGTCGGGGGCGCAGACCTCGATCTCGTTGGTCATCGACGCTTTCCTGTCCTCGGTATGGGCCAGCCTCGGACTGCCCCCCGTATCTACAACTCGGCTAAACGTGCACCGCTTTTATGGGGCACGCTGCGCCAATAGCGCTCTACCACGCTCCTTTAGAGCTTGCCGGTCGCAGGTTTATCCCATGGAAGCCGTTCCGGAGGCCCGGACCCGACCGGCAGGTTTTCAGATTTTGATCAAGCAGGTTGAACGTCTGAAATGGGGCGCGTTCCAGCCAGCAATGCACGCTTAGGAGCCCATGTACTCTGGCGGAGTGTGCGGTGCCACAAGCGCGGTCACAACGTCTCCCGGACCACTGGCTTAACGTTGCGATCGTCATTCAAGATTGTCGTGGCGGAAGTCCGAAGCACCAGCTATCTGGAGGTGAGGTGCACCATGGATCGCGTACGACCATATTTTGAGGAGGTGACGCGAGCGCTGCTGGTGCTGGCGCTAGTCCTGCTCAATCTCGTCCCGGCACCCGCGCCAGCAGTTGCTTACGACGGCCTCGCGTTTACCAATGGCGCAGTCGTCTACTGTGGCGATGGCGGCCCCGGCGACAATTTCTCCCATGCGCCATGCCACGCCTGCCGACTTGGTGGTGACGCGGTCTTGCCGCCGCCGCCCTGCCACAGTGAACACATCGCGCTTCAAGCGGTGCCTGTCGTGTACCCGCTCGCCGAAGTCGTCTCCCAGGATGACCTGCACTCGATTGCCAATCGCAGCCGAGGCCCTCCGCTGCACGCCTGAGCTCAATCAATCTCGCTCTTACAATCACGCTGCCCTCGGCGCGTGAACGCTCAGGATCTAATATGACCATCATGTCTTCCGAAGGCGCGCAGGCGAACAGCCGCGCCAGCTCTCGTCTTTATCGCGCCGTGTGGCGGTGGCATTTCTACGCGGGCCTCGTCGTCGTACCCTTCTTCATCCTGCTCGCCTGCACCGGCATGATCATGCTCTACGGCAATTCCGTCGAGACCATGCTCGGGCCGCGGCACCTGGTGGAGGCGCCCACCGCAGCGGCGCCGCTCGTCGAGCAAGCAGCCACTGCCGCGGCCTCCATCCCGGGTGGCCGTATCACCATGTTCGTTCAGGCACCTGAGACCAACCTCGCCAACAAGTTCATGGTGTCTGCCGAGGACGGGGCTCACATCGTCGTTGTCGATCCTAACCACGCCGCAGTGATGGCCGAGTACCGGCAGGACAGCGTGCTGTTCAACTGGGCCTCCAAGATCCACGGCACACTTCTGCTCGGCGACTTCGGCGACCGCGTCCTTGAGATGGCGGCCGGTCTCGGCATCGTGCTGTTGCTCACCGGCCTTTATATGTGGTGGCCACGCGGCGCCCGGACCTGGAGCAAGGCGCTGCTTCCGCGTTTGACCAAGGGCCGGGGGCTTTCGCGCGACCTTCATATGAGCACCGGTTTTTACTTCGCCATTGTCCTGCTGTTCTTCCTCTTCAGCGGACTGGCCTGGACCGGCATCTGGGGCACCCAGATCGTGCAGGCTTGGAACACGTTCCCGGCAGCCAAGCTTGGCGCGCCAGTATCCGACACGACCCATGCCTCCCTGAACCATGGCGACGAGCATGACGTCCCGTGGACCCTCGAGCAGACCCCCATGCCGGTGTGCGAACCGCATGACCATAGTGCCACGGGCATGGATCATTCAGGCATGGACATGTCGGCAGCCGGTCCGGCGAACCTCGACAGCATCGTCGCCACCCCCCTCGACATCGGCTTTACCGGCCAGTTTCGCGTGAACATGCCCGCGAGCGAGACCGGTGTTTTCACCATTTCTACCGACAGCAGCAGTGGGGACAGCGCCAATCCGTTCGGAGACCGCACCGTCCATATCGACCAGTACTCCGGCGAGATTATCAGCGAAGTCGCCTTTGCCGACTACGGGCTCGGTGGCAAGGCCATGGCAGCCGGCATCGCTTTGCATCAGGGCAATCTTGGATGGTGGAACATCGCCCTTAATCTGCTGTTCTGCGCGGCTGTGGTCTTGATCGCAGTATCGGGCGTGGTGATGTGGTGGAAGCGTCGACCCAAGGGCAGGCTTGCGGAACCGCTCTATCCCAAACAGTACCGGGCACCCCGGGGCGTGATCATCATCGCGGCGGCGGTCTGCATTGCCTTCCCGCTCACTGGCACTTCAGTCATCGTCCTTGCCCTTATCGATTTCCTGCTGCCACGCCGGTTCAAGGAGGCGGGTTCGCTCTGAAATCAGCAATATAGGGGCCGCCTGAAGCGGCCCCCTCCAGTGTCCGTATACGAGAGTGCGGTGTCGAAAGCAGTCAGTCCGCAATCCACCCCAAGGAAGCCGTCCCGGAGCCCTGAGACAGAACGGCCGCTTTCAGGAGCTTGATCGGACTCGCTGAACGGCCGGAATGCGGGCGCTCTACTGTCCCCAGGGTGGGTAAGATTCGAGCACTGGCACACCCAGTTCAAGCGGTCCTCCTATTCGCCCGCCTCACTCCGTCCGGTGTGGTGCCTGTCCAGCTCCGGAAGGCTCGATAGAAGGAGTTGGGCTCGTCGAACCCCAGCAGGAACGAAATCTCCGCAGGGGCGAGGTTCGTTTTTTCGAGATAATGGCGGGCAAGAGCCTCGCGCGTGTCCCGCAGGATCCCCTGGAAACTCGTGCCCTCGGCCTCAATGCGGCGTTGCAGCGTGCGGCGGCTCATGGCCAGCTTTTGGGTAATGGCTTCGATCGTGGCAAGACCGCTGGGAAGGCTTTCGAGCAGGGCCGCCCGTACCCGCTGCGCGGTGGTCGCGGAGGCTTCAAGGCTGGCCAGGCGTTGCCGCAGCTCGGGTTCGAACACCGACCAGAGCTGTTCGTTGGAGGTCAGGAACGGGCGAGTGGCATAGGCCAGTGTGAAGGTGATGCTATGGGCGGTTCCGCGTTGGATGCGGGCGCCCAAATAATCCTCGTAGGGTGTGACCGAACTGGGCAGCACCGTGGTGGTGACGGTTAATGGCCGCACCGGTTCACGCGTGCCCATGCGGCCGATCGAGACGCCAAACAGCAATTCCAGCAACACCAGAGATGTTGGCGGCAGCAGGGGCGTGTCGAGCCAGGTCAGCTGGAAGGTCACCGTGTCGGCGGTCCGCGTGACGTCCAGCCGGATCGGGCCGATCAGCGTCTTGTAGTGAGCGATGCGCTGTGCCGCCACCAGCAGGTTCGGGCTGCACAGCGCTGCAAAGAGGACGGGCGAGAAGGATTCGCTGCGGAGGCTTTCGCACAGCCGGATCGGCAGGAGCGGGTCTGCCGATTCGGCCTCAAGGCTGTCCCAAAGGCGATAATAGTCTTGCGGAGCAAGGCGGGCCGAGGGTTGCTGGAACAGATCATCGGGAAGTCCCGCCCGGCGCAGCACATTGGCGGGAACGATCTCCAGGTCCCTGAGCAGGGTGCGCCATGTCGTATCGAGTGCATAGTGATGCTCGTGCATGACGTCTCCAATCATCAAACCACCATCACGCCGCCAACCCCGGGCACTTCATGCACCAATGCCGAACTGCGCCCGCATGCTCGAAAAGAAGCTTGCGTCATCGGTTGCCCGACGATTGTTCAGGAACTGGATGGCATCTTCCCCCGCCGCGTAGCGCAGCCGGTCGGTGCCGTCAGTGGTTGCGGCATAGACCGTTTCGGCGATCTGTTCGGGCGTCGATCCCTCCACCATCATAGGCCCCATCACCTTCCACAGGGCCTCCACCAAGCCTTGGTATTCCGCGATCGGTGGATCATTGCTGAAGTCAAAAGACGGCCCGGCGAAATTGGTGGCGATGGTGCCGGGCTCGACGAGCTTAAGGGCAATGCCGAGCGGGGCAAGTTCGTAGTGCAGCGCTTCTGAGAGCCCCTCCACGGCGAACTTGGTGCCATGGTAGAGCGTACCAAGCGGGAAAGCGACCCTTCCGCCGACCGAGGAGATATTGACGATCGTGCCCTTGCGCTTGGCCCGGAAGTGCGGCAGCAGGGCCTGCGTGACCGCCACGAGCCCGATGACGTTGACGTCGAACTGGCGGCGGATCTTGTCGAGCGGTGTCACCTCCAGCGGACCGTAGGCGCCATAAGCGGCATTGTTCACCACCGCGTCGATGCGCCCGAACCTCGCCAGCCCAGCATCTATCGCAGACTGGATCGAGCCGACGTCCTGCACGTCGAGCCGCGTGACCAGGACCCGTTCGAGCTGGTTGAGTTCTGTCTCCCGATTGGGCGTCCGCATGGTGGCGATGACGTTCCAGCCCCTGGCTTGGAAAAGCTTTGCTGTTGCCCGGCCCAGGCCGCTCGAGGTTCCCGTTATCAAAATGGTGTCGGTCATGATGTGCTCCTTTGCTGGAGCGAACCTATGCCGTGCGGGCGACAGCGGCATTGGCAGAGGATGACAAGGGGTAATCAGATCGCGCCAAAAGTGAGTAGGATCTGAGTTTACGCTTCATGCTTCGAGCTCAGCAGCAAGGCGCTACGGTGTGGCAGTCCGCAGGGGTCGCGACAGCTTCGCGCATCCATGCTCAACAAACCTGGTGTGGCAGCGGCAGTAGCGTAAATTCAAGTGGCAAGGCGAGCGGAGGGAGCAATCCCTAAGCATCATGCTGTTCTGGAGAACGGGATGCTTTAGCCAAATAGGCGTCCCAACCCTCGATAGCCAACTCGGCGACCGCCCGAAGCTCGGCGTAGCTGACATCGTCCCGCGCCAGAATGGACATGCCTGACTGCATTGTCTGTACGAGGCGCGCCAAGGCATGGACATCGACGGCTTCGGACAGTTCGCCATCGGCGATGGCCTGGATAAACCTGGCTTCCAGTCGTTCCACAGTGGCCGCCCGTCCAGACCTTACGATCTCTCCGAGGACGTCGTGACCCTCGCTGCCGACAGAGGACAGCACCAGCATGCAACCCTTGGGGATGTCAGCCAAGTGTCCCGTGAGCGCAGCGGCGGAGTCCGTCAGGAAGGACCGCACGGCCTCCCGTGCGGTGGCCGCTTCCGCGAAATTGCCCCACACCAGACCATCATAGGTGCGGCGGTAGTACTGCAGCGACTCCACATACAGAGCCTCTTTGGATAGGAATGCAGCATAAAGGCTGGGCGAGCCGATGCCCATGGCTTGCTTGAGGTCAGATAATGACGTCGCCTCATAGCCTTTCGACCAGAACAGTCGGGCTGCGGCGGCAAGCGCGGCGTCACGGTCGAATTCGCGAGGTCTGCCCCGACTTTTAGCCACTGTCGGTCTCCGAGAAGCAGGTACTGAAGCAATCTGCATCGAGCGATACATATCTTCCTCAGCCTCAACCTTCAAGTTTCCTGCTCAGGCGAACATTCAACCCGAGGTGCCACTAAAGTCGGCTTCATCTTCCTTTCTGTATCGACCGACATATAAGTGTTGACCAGGACGCTGACGTCGGCCTATGAGTTTTTGGATCGAACGATACAGAAAAAGCTTTGATGAGCGAACTCGTTGGAAAACGTGCCTTGGTTACAGGTGCTTCGCGCGGTATTGGCGCTGGCATAGCGCTGGCTTTGGCGGAGCAAGGCGCTGACGTCGCGATTACCTATGAGCGGTCGGCCGACCGTGCGAATGAACTGGTGCGCAGGATCGAAGCCGCCGGTCGCCGAGGGGTGGCGATCCAGGCTGACAGCGCTGATGCCGCTGCAGTGACCCGGTCGGTAGGCGAGGCGGCGGGCGGATTGGGCGGTCTCGACATTCTCGTCAACAATGTCGGCACCGCGCGCATGGGGGCCTTTGTTGATCTCACGCTGGACGACATTGATGCCTTGCTGAATGTGAACGTGCGCTCGGCCATGCTGGCGATCAAGGCGGCAATTCCTCACCTTGGCCGAGGCGGCCGTATCATCAGCATCGGTTCAAACTCGGCTGAGCGCGCGCCCTTTTCTGGCCTGGCGGCCTACGCGCTTACCAAATCGGCTTACCTGGGCCTCTCCCGCCATCTCGCCCGCGAACTGGGCCCGATGGGCATCACGGTGAACGTCGTTCAACCCGGCCCGACTGACACCGACATGAACCCGGCTAACGGTCCATTGGCCGACGAAAACCGTCGCCTGACGTCAGTGCTCCGGTACGGCACGCCCGCCGACATCGCGGCGGCCGTGGTTTTCCTGGCTAGCCCCGGTGCTGATTTCGTGACCGGAGCGACCTTGACCGTGGACGGCGGGTACAACGCCTAGGCCCAAGCAAAGGCGGCCCGTCCCTCTTCAGGCGCGACGCGCAAAAATTACAATGGCAATCCAATGAGCAGACGAATGAATCCTAAATCCGATACCTGGTCCGTTTGGCGCAGCAAAGTTCGTGTGGGCGCAGCATCAGCGCTGATGGGCTTGGCGATGTTCTCGCCTACAGCAGTGCTTGCACAAGTCACCGACAAGGGAAATCCCTACGCCCATTTGGACGTGTCGGATGACGCCCTGGTCGCTCAACTCGACGGCTTTCGCCGCGGGTTTGCCGACGTGAATGGGACGCGGCTGCACTATGTGGAGGGCGGGGAAGGCACGCCGGTCGTCCTCATGGCCGGGGTGGCCCCAGACCTGGTGGGCGTTCCACGAGATCATGCCCAAGCTGGCGGAAAGCCACCGCGTCATCGCGGTCGATATCCGCGGCATGGGGGCATCGGACAAGCCCGAGGGTGGCTATGATAAAAAGAACATGGCCCAGGACATATACGAGCTGATCCAGAGCCTCGGATTGGAGAAAGTCCATATCGTCGGACATGATATCGGCGGGCACATCGCGTATCCGTTCTCTGTTCTCTACCCCGAAGCAACCCTGTCGACGACCTATCTCGACGTCGGCGGACTTCCCGCATCAACTTCCCAGATGACGCTCCTGCCGCCCCAGGTTCTGTCGGGAGAATTCAGGAAGGACTTCTTAATCTGGTGGTTCGCCTTCCATCAGGTGCATGGCATGCCCGAGCAGCTGATCGAGGGACGGGCACATATCTACCTGGACTGGTTTTGGGACTCGCTCCTCTACCATCAGGACGCGATCACCGAGTTCGATCGCGCCGTTTACGCAAACGCCTACAACACGCCTGCTGCCATTCGGGCAGGCGACGGATGGTACCAAGCCTATCCGCAGGATCTGATCGACAACGCTTCCTTCCCCGAGAAATCGATGTCCCCTCGCTGGGCATCGGTGGCTTGGGCTACGGTTTGCTGGCTGATTTCATGGAAAATCGGATCGCCAACCCTAAGATCGTTCAGCTTGATGTCGGTCATTACGTAGCCGAGGAGGCACCCGAAGCGGTCACTGACCTGATCCTGGACTTCATTGGCAATAGCGAAGGCCAGTAAGCTTCAATGGCGTCGATCACCCCGACGCCATTCCCATCGCTCAGTCAACAACATGGAGAAGTGCTTCATGACAGACGAATTGTTGAAGCAATTCTATCTTCATTACATCCAAGCAGCGAACGCGCGGGATTTCAGTGCCATCGCGGATTTGATCAGCCCTGATGTCACCATAAATGGCCGATCCTACAGGCGGGATGACGTGGTGGATTCCCTCAAGAGCATAGTCCAGGCTGTGCCCGATTTCACCTGGGAGGTCGAAGAATTGTTCGTAGATGATGATCGTATCGCCGCCCGGCTTCGCGATACCGGAACCCCCGGGCAAACCTGGCTAGGCCTAGAGTCAACTGGCTGCCGCGTCGATTTCACCGAGTTCGCCAGCTACCGGATCCGAGACAGTCGCTTCGCCGAGATGTGGTTCTTAATGGACTACCAGGCCATTGCCCGCCAGCTCGGTGTGCTGCCTTGATACTTTACGTGATCTCAGCCATCCGATGCTGATGCACGAGTGACCCTCGTCAGCACGAAAACGCGGACCGAACGCCTGAAATGGGGCGCAGTCTGTCGGCAGGAACCGACCCCTTAGGCCGCCCTTCCGCGCAAGATCAGCCGATACTTGAAGCCGCCGTTCGCTGGGTGAAAGTGGCGTCGAGCATGGTTAGAAAGGCGCGCACGGCGGGGTTGGCGCGTCGGCTTGCCGGCCAAAGCACGGTGACGTTATTTCGCTCAACGGCGAACCTGGACAGCACTGGGATCAATTCACCGCGCTGCACGTAGGGAGCTGCCATGAAGGAGGCGCCTACCCCTATCCCACCACCGGCTGCCAGCATGATGAGCACGGCCTCGCTGGCATCGGCGAGCACACCGGAATTGGGCACGATCTCGATTTCACGATCGCCAATCCGGAATGGCCAGCGAAATGCCTGGCCCGTGCTCTGATACCGAAGATTGACGGTGTCGTGCCCTCCTAGGTCATCGGGGTGGGTTGGGGTGCCGCGTTCCTCGAGATAGCTTGGCGAGGCGAAGCAGCAAAGCCGATGGGGCGCGAGCTTGCGTGATAGAAGTCGAGTGTCAGCCAGATCACCGATACGTATGGCGACGTCGATCCCTTCCTCAATCATGTCCACCATCTGGTCACCCAGCCTAAGATCAACGACCAGGTTCGGATGGAGCCGGCGGAAAGCTGGTAAAGCGGGAGCGATCAGGTGGAGTCCGATCGGCAGTGACGCCGCCACGCGCAACGTGCCCGATGGCTCCGAGCGGGCGGTCATTGCCGTCTGCTCGATCTCCTCCGCCTCGCGGAGCAGACGCAGCGCGCGCTCATGCAGGTCGCGTCCTTCAGGCGTGAAGGCCAGCGAGCGTGTCGTACGGGTAAACAGCGACACCCCCAGATGCCGCTCAAGCCGCTGGACACTCTTGCTGACAGCCGACGGAGAAATCGACAGCGCGCGCGCCGCTGCCGTGTAGCTGCCCAGCGATCCCGCACGCGCGAAGGCGATAATGCCAGTGAGCCGGTCCAGAGTGATATGTTCCACCATGGCATTACTTAAACGCCTTCTGCAGCGATTATCAACCAGCAGTGCTGCCGCTAAATTCGCCAATGACAATGAGAGGCGGAGATTTGACCATGAGCGACGAGATGAAGGCAGTTCGTCTGCACGCATTTGGTGGTCCAGAGGTGCTGATGTACGAAGACGCGCCCAGGCCGGATGTGCAGCCCGGCGAGGTGCTTGTTCGGGTCCACGCGGCAGGGCTTAATCCGCCCGACTGGTATCTGCGGGACGGCTATCGAGCGCTGCCGCCAGAATGGCGACCCAACGCATCCTTCCCACTGATTCTCGGCACGGATGTGTCGGGTGTCGTGGAAGCGGTTCACCCCGACGTCGATGAGTTCAGCATTGGCGACGAGGTCTACGCGATGGTTCGCTTCCCTGACGACCTAATGACGGGAAGCGGCGCCTACGCGCAGTACATCGGTGTGCCGGCATCGCATCTTGCGTCCAAACCAACCGGTATCGACCATATTCATGCGGCCGGTGCACCGATGTCGCTTTTAACGGCATGGCAGTTCCTGATCGAGCTTGGCCATGACGAGCCCAATCCGTTCCAAGCCTTCCGGCATGAGCCAGTGCCCCTTGGCGGCCAGACGGTGCTGATCAACGGCGCCGGGGGCGGTGTCGGGCACCTGGTTGTCCAACTGGCGAAATGGCAGGGCGCTCGCGTCATCGCGGTGGCATCGGCCAAGAACGAGGCGCTGATGCGAGATCTCGGCGTGGATCAGTTCATCGACTACAAGACGATCGCGACGGAGGAAGTCGTCCGAAACGTGGACCTTGTCCTCGACGCAGTAGGCGGCGCGGACATGGAGCGCTTCTTACATGTTCTGAAGCCGGGTGGCGCGCTGTTCCTGGTCAACCCGCTGGGCTTTTCTGGTCACGCGGAGGCCAAGAAGCTCGGGATTACGGTCTCATCCACGCAGGTTCGATCCAATGGCGCGCAACTGGCAAAAGCCGCCCGCCTGCTCGACGACGGCATTGTGCGTGTCGTCATCGACAGCACATTCCCGCTGGCCGAGGCATCGCGCGCACATGAGCGCGCCGCCCACGGCAGTATTCAAGGCAAGATCGTGCTGTCCGTCTGATTTGTTGCTGTCAGCCGCCCGATCGTCGGAAGTGCAGACGGTCGAGCGGGATCCACCAAGGTAAGCCATGATGCTGATTGTTACCGGCTATATGTATGTCGAGCCCTCCTCGATTACCGAGTTTGTCGAGGATCTCCAGAAACTCGCCATCACTGCGCGGCAGCGGGACGGAAATCTGTCCTATGACGCGGCTATGGACGATCCGCATGCTGGCCGCCTCCTGATTGCCGAGCGGTGGAGAGACCAGGCCGCACTCACTGCTCATCTCCACTCTAGCGACACGGTCGCGTTCGTTGGCCGATGGGGTGACGCCATGAGAGGTGAAATTCTCAAATACGACGCCCGGCGTGAACGTGGCTTGATGGACGAGTAACAAAGTACGCCAATCAGCGCCGCCCCCACACTTTGCACGTTACGAGAAGATTTTAGGAGGCCTAGCTTTGACAAACAGCCCCATCGATGCAGGCGCCGGCCCAATTGGACTTTACGAGCGTATGGGCGAGCGCGCGACGCAGCCCTTCGCGATCCAGTTGCTCGACCAGTTGATGCCGCTCGATGGCTTGGCGGTAATCGACGTTGCCTCCGGCACTGGTGGACTCGCGGTCGCTGCGGCAGAGCGCGACGCCTGGGTAACGGCGACCGATATCAGTCCGGACATGGTGGCGCGCAGCGCGGAGCGGCTCCGATCCTTCAAGAATGCCCGCGCTGGGGTCATGGATTTCAGATCGCTCGGCACAGCCGGTGCAAGCTACGATATCGCCATCTCGCATTTTGGCATTCTTGCTTTTCCGACATGGCGGCTGGGGCTGGACGAGTTGCTGCGGGTCACCCGCCGCCAGGGTCGTGTTGGGCTGACAATGTGGACGCAGGAAGACGATTGCTCACCGGCACATCTGATGCGGCGTGTGTTTGCGCAGCTTCATCCGGATCGCGAACTATGGCCGGCAGGGATGTTCCCTACCTTCTCGCAAGACGAGCTGAGGGAGAGCCTGTTGGAGGCTGGTTGCTCCACTGCCAATATTCACGTCGCTCAGGCAGACTGGAGTCCTTACTCCTCCCCCGACGTGGTCAGCGAGTGCGACCCGATGTTCCGCGGTTTTCCGGGGTATGCTGCCTTGAGCCCCGATGAGGGTGAAAACTTACGTGAGGCGTTGCAGCAGGCCTTCAATGGCTATGCCGATGCACAAGGTATCATCCGGCTGCCCACTCGCGCCTTCATGATTGTGGCAGCGAGTGGCTGATCATCTCGGCCTCGGGCACCTTGCGGCAGTGGGGCCTGGCCCCAGCCGGGCGACCTGTTCTGGACTGCAGGCCAATGAAAGTGAACTAACATCGTCCAGCACTTGCTCGGCCGCTTGCGCCGATCAGGACGGAGGAAACCACCAACCGGGCTTCAAGCCAGCCGACCCGCTGTTTTATCGACGGTCCTCGCCCATTGCGCCCGCGGCTGAGACGGGACCGCACCGCGCGGTTCCCTCTTGCTCCACGCGAGGCTCAGTGCGGACCGTCAGACCAGGCATCCCAGTCGGCGGTCCGGCTGGCATAGACTTGATCGATCTGTGCCCGGCCGCTGCCAAGCAGCAGGTGCAAGGGCGGGTAGGGGGCATCCACAACTGCCAATATTGCGGCAGCTGTTGTACGGGGATCACTGGCGCCCCCGGCCGGATACGCCGCCGCAAGTTCGTCTCGAAGGGGCCCGTAGGCGTCGATCGGCTGGGCAACGACCATCGAGGACGCGCTCGTGAAGTCCGTAGCGTGCGGGCCTGGCTCGATGATCGTGACGTTGATGCCCAGCCGCGCGACTTCGCCGGCAAGGGCTTCACCCAGGCCTACGACCGCGAACTTGGCCGCATTATAGAGCCCGCCGCATGGTGTTGCCATGATGCCCGCGGTGCTGGCCACAGTCAGGATGTGACCAGACCCTTGGGCGCGCATGATCGGCAACGCAGCTTTTACGACTGCCAGCATGCCAAAGAAGTCGGTGTCCATGACGAGGCGCGCTTGTTCAATGCTGACCTCCTCTACCGCGCCGACCATCCCGAAGCCCGCGTTGCACACGACGATGTCGAGCCGGCCGAAATGATCGTGGGCCATGTGAACGGCCTTGATCACGGCATCGGAGTCGGTGACGTCCAGCGTCAGCGGAAGCACCTGATCGCCGAACCTTTCCGTCAGTTCGACAAGCGAGGCTGGGTCGCGCGCGGTGACCGCAACCTTGTCCCCGCGCTTGAGTGCCGCCTCCGTCCAGATCCGACCGAAACCGCGTGATCCGCCAGTGAGAAACCATACTTTTTCAGCCATTGTGATGCCCTTTCGTGTTTTCAGAAACATGGAACTGGTGTTCGTTTCGACAGGACCAAAGATGTCTCCTGTGATCCCTGCGGACTAGCTGGGATGAACTTGCAAGCCTTGTGAACGGGGCTCAGCAATGCATCGTGACACTTGGGGTGACATGTCTAGGGCGAGACAGTGACCATCCGGTCTGACGAACAAGGCGCAGCCCTGCCCGCCACGGTCTCGTGAGCCGCTCGTGATACGAACCAGACTCTGGGGCAGGTGAGGTGACTGGTACCTGCACCATGGGAAGGGTCATCTGCTTGGGCGGGCCTTCAGCATGAGGGTCGACACGAAGCTCAAGGCCAGAACCGCCGCGCAGGCAAAGAATACCATCCGCGAACCATTGTGGTCGAAGATCCAGCCGCCTGCTGCCGCTCCAATGGTGATTGCGAGGTTGGCCGTTGCCACCAACAAGCCGCCGCCGGACTCCGCTTCATCGGGTGCGACGCGGGTGACCCATGTCGACCAGGAAACCGGAATAATGCCGAAGGCGAAACCCCAGATGGCGGGGAGTGCCGCGTCGGCAAACGCGTTCCCACCAAGGGTCGCCAGCAGGATGGCTAGAACCGCAAGCAGAAGGGGCATTGTTGCCAGCGTCCCGAACATCGAGCGCTCGATCAGCCGGCTGCTCACTGAATTGCCCACAAAGGTGCCGATGCCGAAGATGAGCAGTATGGAGGTGACACCCATCGGGCCCGCCCGCGTCACCGTTTCAAGAAACGGGCGAAGATAGGTGAAGAAGCCAAAATGGCCAGTGAACACCAGCAGGAAAGCCAACATTCCCAAGCCTAGGCCTGGCCGGCGCAAGAGGCGAAACACGGTACTCAAACGTGCCGCCTGCTCGGAATGCATGGACGGCAGCAGCACCAATTGCGCGAGGAGAGCAAGGGCGCCCAAACCTGCCGCTGCCACAAAAACGGCCCGCCATCCCCAGAGATCGCCCAACAAGCTGCCAAGCGGCGCGGCAAACACGGTAGCCGCAGAAACGCCCCCGAACAGGATTGCCAATGCCTTGGCGATGTCTTTCTCCGGGACCAGCCGCATCATTGTCGCCGCGGACAATGCCCAGAAGCCGCCAAGCGAAATCCCGAGCATCATGCGGGCGAGCAGCAACAGGTTCAGCGAAGGCGCCACGGCCACAAGGAGATTGGACACGACCAGCAGGGAGGTGAGAAAAATCAGCACATTGCGGCGATCCACGCGACCGCTCGCGGCGGCAACGAGCAGGCTGGCAAGGACGGCCACGCCGGCAGTCACGGTCACAGCCTGGCCGGCCATGCCTTCGGTGACCTGAAGGTCGTGGGCCATGGAAGTGAGCAGGCTTGCCGGCAGAAGCTCGGCTCCAACGATGCCGAATATGCCAAGGCTCATAGCAAGCACGGCTCCCCATAACGGCAAGGAGGGCGCATAGGCGGTCGATGTCATGGCGGATATTCCTTGAATATGGGCTGGACTAGGACCGGACGATGGGGCGTGCCCGGGCCAAATTGGCCATCAGCTCTGGCCGGGTTTGGCGCTCCTGCTTCCACGCCGGTTGCCCGGGAGCGCTGCGCCAGGATTGGCTGAGCGGACTATGGTCCACGGTGTCGAAACCGAACTGGTCGTAAAGCCGGGTGACGAGGTCTACGGCTTCGGAGAAATTGCTTGAAGTTGACAGCGCTAGCCGGTCGGGGGCTCCGGCCGGTCGACCCCAGCTATTGATCCGGGGCGCCTGGATATGGGTGAAGGCCTTGACCACTTTCGATGTGGGAAGCTGCTCCTGGCGCAGTTCGTGCACAGTCTTTTCGCCGGAATCGACGAGGGGGAAATGGCCGTCACGCCAGATCATGTAGTTGTTGGTGTCGAGCACGACCTTGCCCGCGAGTTCGTCGACGGGCATGTCGTTGATCAACTTGAGCGGCACTGCCACGACCACGAAATCGGCTGCGGCTCCAGCTTGTGCCGCAGTTGCGGCTTGAGCTGATGGCCCCAGTTCTTGAACGAGGTCGCGCAGCGTTTCAGGGCCTCGTGAATTGGCCAGCACGACGTGGTAGCCATTCGCGATGGCTGCGCGCGCGAATTGCGTGCCGACTTCGCCTGCACCGATGATGCCGATCGTGGTCATGACAGCTCTTAGACGGACTGGGCCAGGAGCTTTTCAGATGCCAAGGCCGCCAGCCACATCGATAATGCCGCCCGTCATGTAGCCGGCATGCGGGCCTGCCAGGAAACAGATCACCTCTGACACTTCCTCGAGTGTGGCGATCCGGCGGATAGGGTGCAGATCCAGGAAAGCCTCGGGAGCAACAGTGCCGCCGAAGACGTTCGCCATCATGTCGGTGGGCATCGCGCCGGGCTGGACGACGTTGACCGTGATGCTGCGTCCACCCAGGTCCCGGGCGACACCCTTGGCGTAGCCGTTGATGGCGGCTTTGGCTCCCGCATAGTCGGCAACACCGGAAACCAGAGCATGGGTGCCGTTCAGCGAGCCGATGAAGATGATGCGGCCACCATCGGAGAGCACCGACGCTGCCGCCCGCGTGGTCGCCACGACGCCCATGACGTTGACTTGCCACTGCCGGTCGAGAGCGGCCGTATCCAGGGCGAGATCGTCGACCATCTGCCCCTTGGCAACGATCGCCGCGTTGTTGACGAGGATGTCGAGCTTGCCAAAATGGGCCAGGACCTTTTCAATCAAGGGTTTTGCCGCGGCGGTGTCAGCCTGATCACTTTGGATCGCCAGGGCGCGCACACCCTTCGCCTTGAGCTTGTCGACCAGTGCTTCGGCTTTCCCGGCGGAGGCAACATAGCTGATGGCGACATCTGCGCCTTGGTCAGCCAGCGCCTCAGCTGTGGCGGCACCCAAACCGCGCGAGCCACCAGTCACCAGGGCAATCTTGCCTGTTAAGATATTTGACATGAGAAGTCTTTCATGGACGACCAGCTACCGGCCGGGCGTATAATGCGGCGAAATCTATTGCATAACGTCGGTTACACTAATGACCATTACGAAACCTTGACGTGGCGTGTCAAGCGGTTTAATAATAGCCGTTATGGAATGTGTTGAGTTGAGCTGATGGGACGTCATCGCGAGTTTGACCCTGATAAAGTACTTGATGCGGCGCTGGGGGTGTTTTGGGACAAGGGCTATGAGGGGGCTTCGTATGCCGACCTCACCAAGGCCGCTGGCGTGGAAAGGCCGGCGCTTTACTCCGCTTTTGGCAATAAGGAAGCGCTGTTTCGCCTGGCCCTGGCGCGCTACAACGAGCACTACCTGACCTTCATTCCCGAAGCTCTCGCTCTGCCGACAGCACGGGATGTCGCTGCCCATATGCTGTTCAGCTCAGCCGACCTGAACACCCGCTATCCCGCGCATACGGGCTGTTTGAACATCAATGGGGCTGTGGCTGCATCGGATGATGCCGAGCCGATCCGACAGGCGCTGATAGATGTCCGGGCAGCAGGTGAAATCCAGTTCCGCGAGCGCTTCGAGCGGGCAGTAGCCGAGGGTGACTTGCCCCCGAACGCCAAGCCCGCGGCCCTTGCGGCTTTCCTGATGGCAGTCCTGCACGGCATGGCCTTGCAGGCCAAAGCTGGCTTTAGCCGTGCAATGCTAGACGCCGTGGCCGAGCAGGCGCTTTCGGCCTGGCCTGCGAAACCTTGATCGGGTGGGAAGCGGAACACCCTTTGCTCGGGATCTTCCCGGCACAAGCCAATAGGACTCGAGGCTGGTGACAGCCTCGAGTCAGGTCGGTTACTCGTCACTGTTCTGAGACAGTGAGAGTGGCGCCTGAGATGAGGAAGGCGCGGTGCGGACGGCGTCCGAGGTCGTGCCTACGTCAAGGCTGGTGGCTACCGCATGGGCGGCCTCGAGCGGCCGAAATGTATGCTGATCGACGAATACCCAGTAGAAGGCGCCACTTGCGCTCTGGGCGTGAGCACGCAATGCGTCACCCCATTTCTCGATGCCCGTGACGTCGATGCCTTTGGCTTTAAGATTTGCCTCGATCTCGCTGATCGAATGACCGTTGATCTCGCGATCCGACACCAAGCTTTCTGCTGCCATAGCAACGGGAGAAGCGGCGAATAGGGCAAGGGCGACAAAGCTGGTTTTTAGAAACATGGAAGTGTCCTTTCGTGTTGACAGGACCAAAGATGTATCCTGTGATCCCTGAGGACTAGCTGGGAAGAACTTGCAAGGCTTGTGAATGGAGCTCAGCAATGGATCGTGACACCTGGGGCGACATGGCTGTTCTGGCCGCAATAGTGGAAGCGGGCGGCTTTAGCCGGGCTGCCCCTGTGCTAGGTGTTTCCGCATCCGCATTGAGCCACCGGGTCAAGGCATTGGAGAGCCGACTGGGCGTGCGCCTGCTCAATCGCACCACTCGCAGCGTTGCGCCGACCGAGGCCGGCGAACGTCTTCTCGCCCGCTTGCGGCCCGCCATCGCTGAAATCGATCTGGCCATCGCCGATCTTGACGCTGATCGCGGCCGCCCCTCCGGGCGGGTCAGGGTTACAACGCATCGCTCAGCAGCGTTTGAGCTGGTGCTGCCCAAGCTGCGCCGCTTCTCGACAGATTACCCCGAAATCGTCGTAGAGCTGGTGATTGATGATGGCTTGGTGGACATCGTGGCTGCAGGGTTCGATGCCGGCATCAGGCGAGCGCCCTCGCTGGAAAAGGACATGGTGTCCATTCGGCTTGATGAAGGTGATACGCTCTATGTGGTCGCCGCGCCGTCCTATATCGCTCAATTCGGAACGCCGCAGCACCCTCAGGATCTAACAGGGCACAACTGCCTCAACTTTCGCTACCCTTCGGCCCGCTTCATCCACCGCTGGACCTTTGAGCGCGATGGCCAGACGCTGGCATTAGACGCTCCCGGCACGTTCGTGACGAGCGACAATGATTTGCTGCTCGCCTGCGCCCGCGAAGGCGTGGGCGTCACCATCGTGCTGCAGCGACATGTTGCGCCTTATCTAGCCTCGGGAGAGCTGGTTCGGGTGCTGGAAGACTGGCACTACCACGTGCCGCCCAATCATTTGTATTATGCTGGCCGGCTCAACCAACCTCCAGCCCTTCGGGCCTTTATCGATGCCATGAAGGCACCATAGGCACGCAGGCGGGCAATGCCTCCGCAGACGACCGTCCGGACGGAACCCACCCCTTTCGGTCTTTCCAAACCAAATGCCGTAGCCCGAAAGCTGCCGCCGATCGGCGCATAGTGCCGGAACAGCTGCTGGCTTCATTAGGTCAAGCGTTGCAAACGGATGCCGAGTTGCGCGCTGTACTAGTCGAGCGCGCATAAAGTGTGCTGGCAGCCAAGAACACAAAAGCTGCTGCCGCGGCATACGGAGCACCGGCAAAGAGCCCGTAGAGCCATGCACTGGCAAGCGGGCCGAACATGCGAGCAATTGATTGCTGGGACTGGTTTGCCCCCTGCACCTCCCCCTGCCGTCCGGCTGGGGCAGCGTCGGAGATTAGCGCGCTGACAGATGGCTGAAATAACCCGTCACCAAACGTGAACATCGCCATCCCGCAGATCAGCAGCAGCAACGTGGGAAAAATGGCAAGAAGTGACAGCATAACGAGTCCGGTCCCGTTGATGATAAGCCCAGCGATGGCCACGCGCCGTTCGCCGAAGCGTGGCAGTAATCGGGGTGCGACAAGCCCTTGGCTGACGATGTCCATCACACCAATACCCGCCAGCACGAACCCAACAGCTGCAGGGCCGAAAGCCAGCAGTTCCTTGAGCAGCACCGCCAGATTCGACTGGAGCACCGTGCTGCCGAAAGCAAAGCAGAACACCACACCAAAGAGCAGCCGCAGACGCCGGTTACGAAGTGCTCCCGCCAGTTGCGCGAAAACGTTGAACTGACCCCAATGAAGGCCCGCGCTGCGACTCTCGGAAGGATGGCTTTCTGGCATATAAAGCTGGACCAGAACTGCATTGAGCACTGCCAGCCCCGCGGCCCCATAGAGCGGAGCGGAAAGCGATATTTGCCCGAGCAGGCCCCCGAGGACCGGCCCAAGCATGAAACCTAAGCCACCGGCAGCACCAAGCAAACCGAAGGCCGGTCCGCGCTCTTCGGGAGCATGGGTATCGGCGACATACGCGTACATTGCCGAAATGCTGCCCGCCGTAAGGCCCTCGATGATGCGGCCCAGCACAAGGACCCAGAGGGCCCCCCCGATGCCGAACACGGCAAAGCTCAGCGCCGACCCGCACAGGGATAGTAGCAGGATCGGGCGTCGGCCGAAGCGGTCGCTCATCGCCCCTAGCACTGGCGCCGCGACGAAGGAGCAAAGCGCGTAGACGGCTATGATCAGCGACACCCAAAACGCTACTTCCGCGGCGGAGACGTAGCGCGCGACTGAGAACGGCAGCACCGGGATGATGAGCGTAAAACCGGCAAAGTTGAGGAAGACCGAGATCGCAATAACGCCGGTGCGACCAGTCAAACGGGTAAACAGCGAAGGAGTCGGCTGTGGATCGTGCATGAATTGCTCCTGTGTCGTTCGACCGGAGCAGCTCGTCGGTTGCGAACCACGGACGAACAGTCGGCGCCTGTAACGGCGGCAGATGTTCGTCGTGGGACCTCATGCGCTAGGCAAGGGCAGAGCTTCCGTTTCCGAAAGGACTTGGGCCAACCACACCAAGTCATGCCTTTTCCGACACGGCTTACGTATTCACTTCGCTATCTATCTGCAACGGCAAAGTGCTTCAGTTGGAAAGGTGCGTTCCATTTTAGCCGAGAGTTCACTAGGCGCCGCCGCGACGCGGAGGGAGCCGGCAAGATCATCAACATCACCTGCGTGCATGAGGCGATCCGGACCCCGGGGCTTCATCCTTTGGCGCTGCAAAAGGGCCTGCTCACCTTCACCCGCAGCGTGGCATTAGAAGTCGCCGACTTGCGCACCAATGTGAACGCCATTGCGCCCGGGCTGATCCGCACTCTCATCGCCCCGGGACCTTGACGCTCCGACCGCGCCAACAGACAGCGGCTGAACGACAGGACCATTGATGTCTTGGCACGTCGGCTTCGGGCTCCGGACCTAACCGCCTGGGTGGCTTTCCGAGAACCGCTTTGCGGCTGCCAGCACCGGGATCAAACCGCGGCCGGCATCGCTGAGGCTGTACTCGACCCGCGGTGGTTGCTCGCCAAAATCTTGTCGGATCACCAACCCGTCAATCTCCAACTCCCGCAGATGCTGCGTCAGCATCTTCTGGGAAACCTGCGGCATGTCCCGTCTGAGTTCTGAGTTTCGCAGTCTCGGTCGCTCGAAAAGACGGAACAGGACCGGAAGTTTCCAGCGACCGCTGACCATGGCCAACACTCTCGTGACGTGGGCCGCCGATCCCTCTGGCCCGAGGCAAACAGACCGATCCGGATTGGGTGCAGGCACTTTTAAGTGCGTAATTGTCTGGGTCATGGGCGGGTCTATCTATGCAAAACGAACTTTACGATAGGCGCTACGGCATGGATTTGAAACTGGACGGCAAAGTCGCACTCGTTACCGGGAGCAGCAAAGGGATCGGCGAGGCGATTGCGCGTGGGCTCGCTCGCGAGAAGGCGACCGTCATTGTCCATGGTCGCGATCGTGGCAAAACCGAGCAGGTTGCAAAAGAGATCGTGGCCGATGGCGGGCGCGCCCATGCGGTGGTCGGGGACCTGACACTTGATGGGGACGTGCAGCGCCTCGTTACCGAAGCACGGGACCTTGCTGGCCCGATCAACATCGTGGTCAATAATGCCGGTGGCTCCGGCGGCACCGAGGACTGGACTAATACGCGGGCGGCCACCTGGGCTTCCGCTTTTGATCGCAACGTGGTGGCCGCGGTCAGGGTAACGGCTTTGTTGCTGCCGCATATGCGGGCGGCCAAGTGGGGGCGGGTCATCAACATCGCGAGCCTGGCTGGTATGATGCCGCCCGCGACGCGGCCGGACTATTCGGCGGGGAAAGCCGCGATGATCGCGATGACGGCATCATTGGCAAAGGCGGTGGCGCTCGACGGCGTCACGGTGAACACCGTGTCGCCTGGCACTATTCGCAGCACCAGCCTCGAGACCGGTTTCCGAACTGTTGGCATTGCCAACGGTATTCCCGCGGGCGCGGCTTGGGAGCAGGTTGAACAGACCGTGTTGCCCATGTTTGCGCAAGTCCCACTCGGCCGCGTTGGAACATTGGAGGAAATTGCGGACGCCATCGCCTTCCTGGTCAGCCCTAGAGCCGGCTATATCACTGGGTCGAACCTGCGATTGGATGGCGGCATGTTGCCGACCACTTAAGTGATGCGGAACGATCAATGAGCATTTTCGACCACGTCAGCATTCATGTCGGTGACTTGACCGGTTAGGCGCATCCTAGTTGCAGGCGGGCAGCCGGCGAATGGCGGTCGCCTGGCGTCCTTGGGCCAAGCGAGCGGGTGGACGTTGTCCCCCGCAGAGTGCTTACCCCCGGGTAGTTTCGACAACGGGCTCCAGTACGGCCGCGCCATGGCGCAAATTATCGCGCCGCTTTCGAAGCGAGGTCTGGCGAGCGCCTTCAGATCGCGCCGAATTCCGACACGTCCACCGCCATTTTGTTGGAAAGGCGGCCAAGGTCATCCGCGATGGCGACGGCTGCTGACTGGAGGATTGGAACAAAGCGCTCGCAGGCCTCCAGTTCAGATGTGAAGGCGGATTTGAAATAGGTCAGCCCCAGGCTCGCCAGCACGCGTCCCTCAAGGCTAATGATCGGCACGGCAATGGTGTTCGAATTGCGCGGCTCGACAAATGAGGCCCGCGTCGCGTAGCCCGCCTTGCGCACCTGTGCCAGCAAACGGTGGACCTCCTGTGGATGATGGCTGAGGCCATCCTCGGGATCTTCCGACTTGGTCAGCGCGTCAAGGATAAGCGCAAACTCTTCGCTCTCGATAAACGCGACATAGGCCAAGCCCAAGCCTCGTGTCAGCATCTGCAGGCGTCGGTTGACCGTGCTATGGAATGGCGACACCGGGCTGTCGGGCACCGTGCTGAAGCGCACAACCATGCTGGTATAGTCTGGCAGGGCGATGGCTATGGGCCACTTGTGCTTGCGGGTAATGGCCAGCGCCCAGGCACGGCCGGCTTCAACTACGAGCGGGCTCTTATGGTAGCCCGAACTAAGCGAGGTCACCAGCCCGCTCACCTGATAGCCGCCTTGTCGCGTATCGTTCTCCACATAGCCCGCCTCTTCCAGGGTCTTGAGGATACGAACGAGCGTGGGCTTGGGCAGTCCTGTGCGGGCATGCAATTGCGCGATCGTGTTTATAGGTTGCCGGTTGAGTTCCAGCAGCACATTTAGACACCGTTCGATCGACCGTATGCCCACCGTTTGCCCCTTATTCCATGGCGCATTGTTGTTCCGCAGCACGAAACAGGGGGGACTATAGGTTGAGCCGCGCCGGCGTCAACCTCTATGCCGACTGGGTATCAGGCGGGAGAGTTTTATGGGCACGAGTGCACAAAATCGGGAACAGGTGCGGCAGCTTATGGCCGGCGTCGATGAAGACGTCGCGGCGGGTCTGCTGCGGGGTGCATTGGACCTGCATGTGCATTCCGGCCCTTCGACCATGCCGCGCCAGCTTGACCATATGCAGGCCGCCGAAGAGGCCATAGCCGCTGGTATGCGCGCCGTGCTGTTCAAGGATCATCACTATTCTTCCGCCCCGTTCATCCCGCTGATGGAGCGGCTGATCGATAACGACGAATTCTCCATGTTCAGCGGGCTCGTGCTCAACAACTCCACGGGCGGTCTGAACCCCTATGTGGTCGACGCCCAACTCAAGATGGGCGCCAAGCTGATCTGGATGCCCACAGCGCAGTCCGCCAACCACATCCGCAGTTCGCACCGCAAGTCGCGGCTCGTCTCCAATGTGCAACTGATGAATTCGCCGGCTTTGACGGTCGTCGATGAGTTGGGCAATGTCCTCGACGTTGTTAAGCAAATCCTTGATCAGATCGCCGAGTTCGACGTTATCCTGTCGTCAGGCCACCTGCATGTTTGGGAAATTTGGAAGCTGTTCGACGAGGCACGCAGCCGTGGCGTCAAGCGCCTGTTGATCAACCACCCGATGTACGGATTGCACTTCACCCCTGAAGACGTGCGCGACTTCGCCAATCTTGGCGTGATCGTAGAGCAGTCCGCCGCCATGTATGTCGACTCGCGCTTCAATGTTTATTCGCCCCAGGAACTCAAGGACCACATTGATGCGGCGGGTGTCGCCAATTCGTCGATCGGATCTGACCTTGGCCAGGTGGACAATCCCACCCCGGTCGAAGGCATGCGACAGGCAATCAAGCTCTGCCTGGCGCTGGGCTACAGCGAGGCCGATGTTCGCACCATGGTCACCCACAATCCTGCGCGCCTCGTGGGCCTGGCGACCTGAGGCGGGAGCCACTACCTAATAGAAAAAGCCGGGGTGCTGATGCCCCGGCTTTTTCGTGTCTACGGCTCGGCCCTCGCTATCCGTTGGGCAGCGGGTAGTCGTCTGCATTTAGCACCCAGCCGGGCTTGAGCGAGAAATCCAGCCGCGGCGGCGCGAAAATGTCCACCAGTTGGTTCACCTCCGGACCTTCGGCTGTCGTGGTATGGATCGAAGGCGGCGGGATCACGCAGATCGAGGGGGACTCGCAATAAAGGTGCTCGTCCTCACGCCATACATTCATGTTCGTGGTCCACGGCCAGCGCAGATGGTGTGTAAAGGCGCCACTGAGCGCCAGCGAGCACTGCTCGAAATCTTCGTGGTGGTGCGGCGAGACGTTGTCGCGCGCCCGCGGACCAACGCGGGGGGTGAGGAAGTTCACCATGAAGGTGGTGCAGCGGAAGATACGGCCAAAGCGCGACGGATCCTCGGGCACGTCCAGCGTGTACCACCGCAGTTTCAGCCCATCAGCAGGCTCGGGCCAAGCCTGGAACGGCGGCACATTGGGGTGCGGGTCAGCGAAGGCGTCGGCATTTGAAGCGGCATTGGCCATATCCGCCGATTTCGGCGTCAGCAGCCGCACGATTGTACCCGGCGTCAGCATCCGAATAGTGCTCTTGCCGGGGGGCACGAATACCACCGAATATCCTGGTACCAGCTCGGTGCCAGCTTCGGTTGTGATCTCGACCCGCGTTTCTGCATCGGGGATGACAACAGCGTATTCGTCGGCCTGCGCGGTACGCTCGAACGCGCCGCCTTCCAAGGCCTTGCTGTAGGCTACGACGAAGTTCTGCCCCCGGCTGATCCAGGTCTCGCCACTGGCGTCCTTGATCTGGGGCGGGGTGCCGTAGAACAGCGCGAGTTGCGAGCCGAAGAACGAGTTGTGCACCCAGCTCGCTTCGGGCTTCGGCTTATCGCCCGACAGGGTGGATCGCGGATCGCTGGAATTATACATGTCAGTTGTCCCTAAGATTATTGTGCAGGCACTATTCGGAAAGCGGCGCCTGCTTCTTGAGTCCGAGGATTTCCCGCGCCTCGCCAGGCGTAGCCACTTGGCCGCCCAACTCCCGCACGAGCCGAACCGCTTTCTCAACCAGTTGCGTGTTGCTTTGGGCTAGCACGCCCTTTTCAAGGAAAATGTTGTCCTCGAGCCCGACCCGGATGTGGCCGCCCAGCAGCCAGGCTTGGGCCAGCATGGGATATTCAAAGCGGCCGATGCCGCACCCACCCCAGTTTGACCCTGCCGGCAGCAGGCTCTTGAGATAAGCCATCGTTTCTGGCGTGGCGACGGCGCCGTAGCGTACCCCCAGCACGATCTGACAGAATACCGGCGCCTCCAGCTTGCCCTGACGCACCATGTCGTTGAGCAGTTGAATGTCGCCGCTGTCGAACACCTCGACTTCCGGGCGAACGCCTGCCGCCTGAATGCGCTCAGCCATGATGGACAGGTTTGTCGGCGTATTGATAACCACCGACGTGCCCGAATACATCGTATTGAAATCGAGGCTGCACAGCTCCGGTCGAAGCACTTCCACATGCGACACGCGCGGTTCAGGTCGCATCAGCGTTGTGCCGGGTGCGGCAATGCTGGGGTTTTCCTCGCTTGGAATGAACCGCTGCCCCGGCCCGGTAGTCAGGTTGATGACCACATCTTCATCGGCCGCACGAAGGCGCTCGACCACTTCGCGGTAATGTTTGAGTTCCATGCTAGGACGCCCATCGTCATGGCGCACATGCACATGGATGATTGCAGCGCCTGCTCGGAGAGCCTCAAGCCCAGCATTGGCGATCTGCTCGGGCGTTACGGGCAGATAAGGCGTTTGCGCCAAGGTCGTGATATTGCCCGTCACCGCGCAGGTGAGGATGGTGGGATCGGCCACGGTCAGGTCCTTCGAACGGCCGCATAGGCGGCTTGGTGAGGGCTAAGTCCCACTTGCTGTCTGCCACCAGCAACCGGATTCCGGCACCGTTTCGCTCAAGGAAACGCCGTGTCGAGGCCATTTCGCACAGGGAAATGGCGCCTGTTCAACGTCTCGCGCTGCTGCCGTCTACGTATAGAAGGTGCGCAAAAGGGAACGATCCATGTCTGAGCAGCGCCCCCACTTCTCCACCTTTCGTGCCCGCCTTTTGGCGCGCGAGCGTCTCTTTGGCACCTTCGTTAAGCTGCCAACTACCCAAGTCATCGAAATGCTGGGGCAGATTGGCTACGACTTCATCATCATCGATCAGGAGCATGCGCCGCTGGATCGCTCGATCACCGACCTGATGATTTTCGCTGCCCGCGCCGCAAACCTCGCGCCGATCGTTCGAATTCCTGAATTTACCGAAGCCAATGTTCTGTCTTGTCTCGACTCTGGGGCGATGGGCATCATGGTCCCCCATGTTGCTTCCGTTGAAAAAGCTCGGGCAATCGCGCGCGCTGCCCACTACACTCCCGGCGGCCGAGGTTTTGTCGGCTTGTCGCGGGCGAGCAACTGGGGCAGCGTAGGTTCAGTCCAGCATATGGCATTGCAGGATAGTCAGATCGCCGTGATCCCCATGATCGAGGATCAGGACGCCATTGATCAGGCCGGCGACATCGCTAAACTTGAGGGCATCGACGCCCTCTTTGTGGGGCGGGGCGATCTGACGGCCTCGTTCCGTGACAACCCGGACGCCGCGCTCAAAGTCGCGGACATTGTCCGCCGTGTGGCTGATGCCGCCAAGGACGCCAATACCCCCCTCATGATGCTGCCGACGACCAAGCCGGACATGGAGTTCGTCACCGCCCTGGGCGCCACAGCCATCGTGCTCTCAAGCGATCACGGCTTCATCCGCAACGCCGCCACGGCGGCGCTCAAGGATTTCTCTGCGTAAGAATCGGAGATCTGGCATGGATTTAATTGATGTTCCGCCGCTCGCCGTCCCACGCACCGTTTTGGTGACTGGCGGCAGCAGTGGCATCGGCCGGGCGACCGCCGCGCGACTTGCCGCCTTAGGGTCAACCGTTGTCGTTGGCTACAACAGCCACGCTGAAACTGCCAATGAAGTTGTTGCTGGTCTAAAGGGCAGCGGCCACCTTGCCATGCGGATCTCCATGGAGGATGGCGGGACCATCGCCGAGGCGGCCGCTGCCATCGAGCAACGCTTCGGCAGCCTCGACGCGCTGGTCAACTCAGGCGGATCCACGACACCTGTGCCAGTGGCCGACCTCGCCGCTCTGAGCGACGACATTTTTGATCAAACGGTTCTGATCAATCTGCGGGGGCCATTTGCAGTCATGCGAACCTTTCGCCCCCTGCTGGAGCGCGGCACCGGCGCAGCGATCGTCAATGTCTCGTCAATTGCCGCAAAAACGGGAATCGGCAGCAGCCTGGCCTATGTAGCGGCCAAGGCGGGTGTCGATGCGCTCACCATCGCTTTGGCCAAGGTGCTGGCACCCAAGGTCCGGGTGTTTTCGGTCTCGCCCGCTGGCGTCGATACGGGCTTTGTGCCGGGACGCACGCTCGAGCAACTGGAGAAGACCGCCGAACGGCTGCCGCTTGGCCATGTCACCACACCTGACGATGTGGCTCGCGCCGTGGTGGCCTGTATCGTCAATTTGACCAGCTCCACCGGCATCGTCGTGCCGGTGGATGAGGGCCGGCACCTCTGAGACAGTTCGCCTCGCCAGGCGGAACGCCTGCTGCCGGTGCCTTGCGACCAGAGGATGATGCACTAGTGATGAAAGCGATCGGCCTTACGGGCTTAGGTGGCAGGCATGGATAAGCTGAACTTCTATATCGATGGCCAGTGGGTCGAGCCCGTCGGCGCCACGACTTTGGGCGTAGTCAATCCGGCGACGGAGGAAACCATCGGCCGGATCAGCCTGGGCTCGTCTGCCGATGTGGATCGCGCCGCGAGCGCAGCCCGTCGCGCTTTCGCATCCTACTCTGAGACCAGCGTCGAGCAGCGCTTGATCTGGCTTGGCGGCATTATCTCGGGCTTCCGCGCGCGGCTGCCCGAACTGGCGCGGACCATGACGTTGGAAATGGGTTCGCCGATCACCTTTTCCACCGAACGCCAGGCCACCGTCGCGCTGTTCCACTTCGAGGAAGCCGCCCGTGTGCTCGCCGACTTTGCTTTCGAGGAACGCATGAGCCCCGGCATCGTGCGCCACGAGCCCATCGGCGTGTGTGGGCTGATAACGCCATGGAACTGGCCGCTCAACCAGGTGGCCTCCAAGGTTGCGCCGGCCATTGCGACCGGCTGCACCGTGGTGCTGAAGCCGAGCGAAATCGCTCCGCTCAGCGCCATGATCCTTGCCGAGATCATCCATGATTCAGGTCTGCCGCCCGGCGTGTTCAATCTGGTCAATGGCGACGGGCCCACGGTGGGGGAGGCGCTTGCCTCACACCCCGAGATCGACCTCGTTTCTTTCACCGGCTCGACCAATGCCGGCATTCGCGTGGCCATGCTGGCGGCCCCAACTGTCAAGCGGGTGGCACAGGAATTGGGTGGCAAGTCCGCCAACATCATCCTGCGTGATGCTGATATTCGCGCCTCGGTGATCGCGGGCGTCCACGCTTGCTACACTAATGCTGGCCAGAACTGCCAGTCGCCAACCCGCATGCTTGTCCACGTCTCGCAGCGCGACGCCGCCTTCGATGCGGCAAGAACCGCCGTAGCCTCGATCCGCCTCGGCGACCCGCTCCTGCCGGAGACCACTCTGGGACCGCTGGTCAGCCAGAGCCAGTTCGACAAGGTGCAAAAGCTTATCCAGGGCGGCATCGACGAGGGCGCCACCCTGGTCGCCGGCGGGACTGGCCGTCCAGCCGAGATGAACCGGGGCTACTACGTTCACCCGACGGTGTTCGGCGATGTCACCAGGCAGATGACCATAGCCCGCGAAGAGATCTTCGGCCCGGTCCTTTCAATCCTCAATTACGAAACCGAAGAGGAGGCGATCGAGATCGCCAACGACACGCCCTTTGGTCTGGCAGGCTTCATCCAGTCCAGCGACCCTGAGCGCGCGCTCAAACTGGCCAAGCGCATCAGGGCAGGGCGCGTTTATCTTAATGGCGCACCATTCGATCGCAGTCTGCCGTTCGGCGGCTACAAACAGTCCGGAAACGGCCGCGAGTTCGGGGTCTACGGCTTCCGTGAGTATCTCGAAGTCAAGGCTGTGCTGGGCTATCCAGGCTAGCGCCTGAACACCAGCATCAGCTTCAGGAGTATGCACGTGAAGATTACGCAAGATGTTGTTCAGGGCGGACTTTTCACCGCCATCGGCATCATCGCCCTGCTAATGGCGCTCGGTTATCCGCTGGGCACGCCGGGCCGAATGGGCCCAGGTTTTTTCCCGGTCGTCATCTCAGCTCTGCTGACTCTAACCGGATTTGCCATCCTGGCGCGAGCCCGCCTTGGTACCTCCGAGGCAATCGGACTGACGCGCTGGTTGCCTATCGCCATTGTCTCGGGTGCGATCTGCGTGTTCGGCTTCCTGCTCGACAAGTTGGGATTGCCTCTTGCGGTTCTCCTGCTGTGTCTTGGAGCTGGCATGGCCAGCATCCGGTTCGAACTGAACTGGAAGGCCGTTGGTGGAGCCGCAGCCTTTTCGGTTGTCTGCGGCGTCCTGTTCGTTTCGCTGTTGGGTCTGCCCATCCCGCTGGTCGGGACTTGGCTGCAGGCTCTGGGCGCTCCCAGTATCTAAGAGGTCGACATGGACATCTTCAGCGGGCTGCTGCTCGGCCTACAAACTGCCAGCACGTTTACAAATTTCGCATATTGTTTTGCGGGCGTGCTGCTGGGCACCGCCGTCGGCGTGTTGCCGGGCCTCGGTCCTATTGCCACCATTTCCATGCTCCTGCCCTTCACCTTCGGGCTGCCGGTCGACACCGCCCTGATCATGCTGGCGGGCATCTTTTACGGCTCACAATATGGTGGCTCCACCACCGCGATCCTGATGAACCTGCCCGGCGAGGCCTCCTCGGTGGTGACCACGCTTGATGGCCACGAGATGGCCAAGCAGGGCAAGGCGGGTCGGGCGCTCGCCGCAGCCGCCATCGGAAGTTTTTTTGCCGGGACGGTCGGCACTCTTTTCATCGTCATCGCCGCACCAATTCTTGCCGGCATGGCTCTCAGCTTTGGTCCGACCGAATATTTCTCGCTGATCGTACTCGGTCTCGTTACCTCGATGGTACTGACATCCGGCTCTTTGCTCACAGGGTTTGGCATGGTGCTGCTGGGCATGCTGCTGGGCCTCATCGGCACCGACGTTAATTCAGGGGCCGCGCGCTATACCTTCGGCTCACCGGACCTGATGGACGGGCTGAACTTCGTCATCATCGCCACTGGCATCTTCGGTCTGGGCGACGTCCTGGCTAATCTGGAAAATGAGGATACGCGGGCTGCAACCATCGCAAAGGTGAGCTCGCTGTTTCCCACCCGGGACGACTGGAAGCGCATGACAATGCCCATCATGCGCGGTACAGGCATCGGCGTGCTGCTGGGGGTCCTTCCGGGCGCGGGCCTGCTGCTATCTTCATTCTCAGCTTATGCGCTGGAAAAGAAAATCTCCAAGCATCCGCAAGAGTTTGGCAAAGGTGCCATTGAGGGCGTGGCTGCGCCCGAAGCTGCCAACAATGCTGCCGCCCAAACCGCCTTTATCCCCATGCTGACGCTGGGCCTGCCAGGCACCGCGACCATGGCTCTGATGATAGGAGCGCTGGTGGTCCAGGGCGTGCAGCCGGGCCCCAATATCCTGACCGAGCAACCCGCCCTTTTCTGGGGACTCGTCGTGTCGATGTGGATCGGCAATCTGCTGCTGCTTATCCTCAACCTGCCGCTTGTCGGCATGTGGGCCAAGCTGATCTCGGTGCCCTATAAATATCTATTCCCGCTGATTTGCGTATTCACCGCCATTGGCGTCTACAGCATCCGCAACAGCGCGTTCGATGTCTACCTCATGGCCCTGTTCGGCGTGCTGGGATATGTCTTCCGGAAGGCTGGCGCCGAGCCAGCCCCTCTGATCCTGGCATTGATCCTGGGTCCCATGGCGGAAGAATATCTGCGCCGTGCGCTGCTGATCTCGCACGGAGACGCGACGGTTTTCGTCACGAGCCCTGTCAGTGTCGCAACCCTGCTGATCGCAGCGGTCCTCCTCGTCTCGATCCTCCTGCCTGCCTTCCGAAAGGTGCGGCAGGATGGGCTCCAGGAAGTAGACTGACCTCAACCCGCCCGTTCACTAAACACGAGGACCAGTCATGCAAATTAACGTCGGCCAAGGTGAGGGCGACTATCTCAACCGTGCGGTGCTGTTCGACCTGGTACGCCGCGAACGCTTTGCGCGCGACCAGCGCCGGTTCGATGTGATGGCTGCGTGCTTTCATCGTGACGCCTATGTCCGCACTAGCTGGTACGACGGCAGAGGGGGCGACGCCTATGTCGCGGCAACGCGCAAGTGGATGAGCAACACCGGCAACAGCAAGCATTGGGTGTTTCCCGCTTTTGCTCAGATCATTGGGAACCGCGCCACAATCGAAAGCCCGGCCATGATCTTCAACCGGGCCAAGCTCGAAGGGGTGGACGTCGACTTCCAGGTATTCTGCCGGTTCTTCTCCCGCGCTATATGCGAGGGTGGCGACTGGAAGTTGGCTAGCTTCCACGTCTTTTTCGAGCGTGACGTGATGGCGCCCACGCTCGCGTCTGACCCGCTGCCGATCGACCGCGCCTTGCTCGACACCATGCGGCCCTCCTACAAGTTTCTCACCTATATCCAGCGCAGCCGTGGCGTGATGGTCAACCAGGACCTGCTTGGTGATGACCGACCGGAGGAACTCGCGGACTTTCATGCCAACGAAGAGCAGTGGTTGGCAGGCGAGGGACCTGTTTCGTGAGGTGGAATGGGCGGCTTGTTGAATACCTGCTGCTGTAGCTATGCGCTAAGTATCGCTCCAGCCAAGCCCAAACAATCGAAGAGGGCGTGCAGGAGGGAAACATGAAAAGACGCGAATTTATCGTCCTTGGCGGTACCGCAGGACTATTGGCCTCAACAGGAATTTCGTTCGCGCAAGATAGCTGGCCCAGCAAGCCGGTTACAGTTCTTTCAGCTTATCCGCCGGGCGGCACCAGCGACATCCTTGCGCGCCTCGTTGCCGATATCCTGACCAAAGAATACGGCCAGCAATTCGTGCTTGAGAATATTGCTGGTGCCGCTGGCGCGCTGGCCGGTGGCAAGCTCGCGCGGTCCGCGCCGGATGGTTACACTATCCTGGTAAGCGGCAGCGCACCCCTGGCGGCGAACAAGGTGGTGCAAACCAACCTTGCCTATGACCCGGAAGCTGATTTTGAGCCCATTACGGTTTTTGCCGAAAGCCCGGCGCTGCTGACTGCCAGCATGAACGCCCCAGCCAAGACGCTGCCGGAGTTGATCGCCTATGCCAAAGCCAATCCGGGGCAGGTCAATATCGGCAATCCCGGCGCCGGCACCAAGGGTCACATTTGTGCTGCCATCATTGGCCAACAGGCGGGAGTGGAAATCAACCACGTCCCCTACAAGGGCTCGCCGCCTCTGGCCGCCGACCTGCTTGGCGGGCACATAGATTTTTCCGCCGACGCCCCGGCCAACTACCTTGCGCATATCAAGGCCGGCAAGCTGCAGGCCCTTGCGGTCACCTCGGCCCAGCGCATGGGCGAGCTTCCGGATGTGCCAACCGTTGCCGAGCAGGGGTTTGACGGTTATCAGCAAACCCTATGGTTTGGTATTGTTGGCCCCAAGGGCATGCCGGCCGAGATCATCAGCAAGATCAACGATACGCTCAAGACCTGGAGCAAATTGGCGGAATCGCAGGCGCTGCTGGTTTCGCTCGGCGTGGCGCCTGTCCTGAACACACCGGACGAAATGCGCGAAACCGTTGCCCGTGAGATCGAGGCGATCCGGCCGCTCGTCGACGCCGGGCTCGTGCAGCCGACCTAAGGACACGTTCTCAACGCATGTTTATTACCGCCCCTCGCTCAGGGGCGGTAATGCCCGCCACGAGTATCGACCCGCCGACCATGTTGGCGGGCTCTCGAATGCAGGGGCGATTCCTGCACTTCAGCAATTTCGTTGTTCTGTACCTTCAGCTCCCAAGGTCGGCCTTCCTCAATTACCAGCCACCATTGTCAGCGCTCGCTTCTGCGCGGCGATACGGAAGGGGGCGTTGAGAGCGCCGTAGCCGGCATAGCTGGCCTGGCGTTGCACAATCTCTAAAAAGAAGCCTTCCCCGATATTGCGCGAATATAGCTGGAAGAACTCCCCGTCGGCATGCGGTCATAAAGATTATTGGCAGCGCGCTGCTGACGTCGCCTTGCTGGCCCAAAAGCGAGGTGGCGGCAGTGCGCTGCAAGGCGGCGGCAGCTCGTTGGCCATGGCGCATAAATCTCGCCCGGTGAATGGCGAGGTGCTCGTTGTACTCGCGCGCGCCAATGCCGGCCTTGCCGGTACGCTGCAGCATGCCATGGTGCATGAATATGAACGCTCGGGCGCAGCATGGACGCTGGAATGGCTGACCTTGCCGCCCATGCTGATCAACACCGGCGCGAGCCTGGGGTTAGGCCTGGCGCTGCTTGACCAACTGGAACTGCTCTAACCCGGCCATCGAGCGTCAACCGGCGTTATAGGCAGTGCGTGGCAGCGGAAGGATGTCAGGCCGGTGTTCCATGGGCGAGACTGATCGTCCAAATGCGCGATCTGCCGCTCGCCAGTGCAACGGCATATCTTGTTCATGTTCTTAGGAGAAACGACATGAGCAACAGCCAAATGAGCGAACAATCCACCCAGCTTCCACCCGATGATCCCAGCCGCACCGCGACCATCGTCCACCCAGAGGATGCAGGACTTACCCATTTGGGCATCGGAACTGGCACCTATACCATCCTGATCTCGGGCGAGCAGACCGGCGGTCGCTATACAATGATCGACATGCTGGTGCCGGCCGGTGGTCCACCGCCCCATCGGCATGATTTCGAGGAGATTTTCCACATCCTCGAAGGCGAGTTGGAAATTGCCTTTCGTGACGAGGTCCATCACGTCGGCCCCGGCCAATCCATCAACATCCCGGCCAATGCGCCGCATGGCTTTCGCGTGGCGTCGGCCGCTCCGGCCCGCTTCCTCTGCATCTGCCTGCCGGCGGGGCAGGAAGAATTCTTCAAACTCGTCGGTGAAGTGCTCCCGAGCCGCACCGCGCCACCGACCCCGCCAACTCCCGAAATCCTGGCGGAGCGCCGCGAAATCCTGATGGCCAATGCCGCCCGTTTTCATAGTGAGTTTCTGCCTCCTCGTGGATGAACCATCCTTTCGTCACCACGCGACATAGGCCGCCAACTCGTCCGGCGTGCCTTCAGGAAAGGCCAGCCGCAAATGCTCGAGAAAGGCCGATACCCGCGCACTTAGCAGGCGCCGAGACGGATAAAGCGCCCAAAGAGTGGTGTCGGGAGCATCGATGTCGCCCCAATGCACCAGCCGGCCGGCGGCCAGGTCATGGCTGACCAACGAGATCGGCAGTTGCCCGGCGCCAACCCCTGCACGGACAGCATCGCGGATCATGGGCAGCGATGAGAGTTTAAGAATTGGATCAACGGCTATGCTCTTGGGTCCGGTCGGCGAGCGCAGGCTCCAGGTCACGGCGCGCTCGCTTGAAACCCGGACAACCGCTGGAACCGGCTCGCCCTTATCCGGACGCGCCAAGGCGGGGCTCCCAACCACAACGAGCCGATCATGCAGGAAGGCGCGTCCGACCAGACTTTCATCGGGCTTTGGGTTGACCCGGATCACCAGATCATAGGCCTCCTCAACCATGTCGACATTGCGGTCCTCACCCGTCACCTCGAGCCGGACCTGGGGGTATTTCATCGCAAACTCGGCGGCGAGTTTTCCCATCGCCATCTGGGAGAACAACAATGGCGCGCTGATCCGGAGCGTGCCGCGTGGATTCTCGCCACCGGATGCAATAGCTGCCGCAGCCTCCTCGAGTTCAGTGAGCAGAACGCCAGTTCGCTCGAACAAAGCGCGGCCTTCCTGCGTGAGCTTCAGGGCGCGCCCGCCCCGCTCAAACAAGCGCAGTTGCAGGCTCGCTTCCAGTTCGCTCACCCGGCGGGACAATGTTGCCTTGGGGCGCCCAGCTTCTCTTGCCGCCTTGCCGAACCCGCCATGGCGGGCAACCAGATTGAAGTCAGCGAGAGCGAGCAAATCCATGTGTTTCACCTCTAAGACATTGGGCCCAGACATATCGCCTATTGGGTGACCAAGCGAAAAGGGAGCCTTGGCTCCCCTTGTGTCTTGAACGATGATGACACGGCTATTGCCGTGAACCCGGTTAAGCTGTCACTCGCTGGCCCAGTGGCCATACATGATGGGCATCAGCCCGACCATGGAGGCGAAGCGCTCCCAGCTCTTATGCTCGGGCAGGGTCCAGCCCGCTTCGGCGACGGCGGAAAGGCGGGGGAAAACCAGGCGATCAAAGATGGCGCGGTCAGTCATCGATTCCGACCAGATGCAGCTCTGGATACCCAACAGGTGCTTGAGCGCCTCTGGCGAAAAACCCTCCCGTGCCTCGAACTCATAGGTTTCGCGCGGGCCGGACCATCCCGCCCAGCCGGCACCCGGCTCGGCCCAGGAGACGCCATTGGCCATGTCGAGATAATAGCGCTGGCCCGGGGAAACAACGATGTCGAATCCGCGCTCGGCCAACTCGGCATTGACCTCCACATTACGCCAGCCGATCACATAGGAATGCTCCTTGGTCACGGCATCGCCATGCGCCGCCTCCTCCCAGCCGCCGGTCAGGGCGCCTTTTTTGGTGATGTAGGCGTGGACGCGCTTGATGAACTCGGCCTGCAGGATCGCGGTGGGGGAGCCTTCGATCTCGTCGGCGCCATGATGGTTGCCTAGCTGGTTGAACTGTGCCTCGTGCTTTTGACGCATCTCGGACCCTGCGAGCTGCTCCAGCATGTCCAGCGCCAGCGGCGAGCCTGACCAGGCCGCCAGCGGCACCTCGTCGGCGCCGATGTGGAAGATGCCGGCCGGAAACAGCTCCAGCACTTCATCCACCACGGCCTCGACGAACCAGTAGACCGGCTCATGGGCTGGGTTGAGGCTATTGTTGGGGAAGCCTTGAACGCTTTGGTATTGGCCGGTCTCACTGGGATCGCGCAATTCGGGCAGCGCCTGCAGCGCCGCATAGAAGTGCCCCGGCATGTCCACTTCGGGGATCACCGCGATCCCCAAGCTATCGGCCAAGGCCACGATCTGGCGAATAACCGGCTTGGAGTAATACCCCCCTGTGGGCTGCGGCCCCGAGCCCAACAGCGGCGGCACCGCAAGACCATGGCCACGCCAGGCCGCAACCTCGGTGAGCGCGGGATAAGCATCGATCTCGATGCGCCAGGCTTCGTCCTCGGTCAGATGCCAGTGGAACTTGTTCATCTTGTTCCAGGCCAGGATCTTGAGAAACTGGCTGACCTCGGCGCCGGTGTAGAACTGGCGCGCGACATCGAGGTGACTGCCCCGAAACGCAAATCCGGGCTCGTCGGTAATGGTGCCCCCCGTCGGGAAGCTGAACGTGCCTGGATGGAGCCGCGCTCCCCGCAGCATCTGCCCCAAGGTCACAAGCCCATAAAACAGCCCATGCCGCGTGGTCGCCGCCACGATGGCGCCAGCCTCGGCAAATTCGATCCGGTAGGCTTCCGCCGCCATACCCGGCTGCTCCACCAACCTTACCGGCAAGCCCGCTTCGGACGCCGGGCGCACAATGGCCTCCACGGGGAACAGATCATGCACTAGCCCGGCAAAGGCCGCCGCCGCGCGGTTTGCCGCTTCGCCCTGCGGTTTAAGGTCAAAACCGGTGGGCGCAATGCGGCTGCCCGTGGTCGCCACCCGGCGCGGCCAGGGAATGATCGCATGGCGCGCGGGTGATCGGGCCGGCACCGCAAACCGGGCTGCGCCTTTCAGGAGTGGGGAATTGTGCCCCTTGCCCTGGGTGGGCGCGGTCGTTACCGCCACCGCCGTCCCGTCCTCCAGCACCACATAGGCCGCATTGGCCCCGTCGCTCCAGTGCCGCAGGCCATAAGACAGGCCGCGGGCGGTCGCCACCCAGGTTTCGCCAGGCTGCAGCACCAGCCCCTCGGGTGGCCCGATCAGCGTGTGGTTGGAAAGGCGCTTGAGCAGCGCGCCATTTTCCAGCGTTGCGGTCGGATCGATCCGTGCCGGCCCTGAAAAGCCAAGCTGGAAGTTGGCAACCGGGCTGGTGCCGGTATTGGTTAGCTCCAGACCATAGCCGAGCGGCTCCCCGTCAGCGGCAGGGGACCAGGAGGTTCGGAGGACAAAGGCGATGGTCATGGGCAAAATTCACCTTACAGGCTGGAAAGGGGACGGCGTGGCAGCACCCGCCCTTGGACGAGTGAAATGGACGGGGAAACAAGGCGTCGGCGGGGACAACCGAAGAAAGCAACACGCAAAGCCCTAGTCCCCCAGCGGCTGGGCATCGTCACCGTCGCGGTTGATGACCAGTTGGTGCTTGATGCGGCGCATGCTGCCAATGGCGCGGGAGCCCAGGCGCACGGCCACGGTCTGGGCGAGGATATCGAGCGTGGCCAGAAAGGCGTAGCGCCCCGGAGTGGGGCGAACAATGTCCTGGTTTTCGCGCCAAAAGACGGGCACCAGCACATCGGCCTGCTCAGCCATGGCCGAACCCGCGCGCGAGACCACCAGTCGCGTCGTGCCATATTCCCCCGCCGCCGCCAGCGCCCGCGCCAGCGGCAGGTTATTGCCCGAAAGCGAAAACGCGAGCACGACGCTCCCCACTGGCGCGGAAGCCGCGCGCATCAGTTGCACCTGGTGGTCGGTGGATGAGGTCACTTTGAGCCCCAGACGAAACAAACGGGCCTCCGCTTCGCTCGCGACCATGGAGGAGGAACCCCCCGAGCCAAAGCACAGCACAAAGCTCGAAGCCGCCAGCGCCTCGGCCGCGCGCTCGATGGCGTCGAAATCCAGCGCCTCGAAGCTGTCGTAAAGCGTGGACTGGATGCCGTTCACCACTCCCTGGGCGATGTCATGCACGCTCGTTGGCCCCGAGCTTGGGGCGATATAGCGCTGGCCCACAAAGCGGGATTGCGCCAGCCTCACCTTGAAATCGGCATAGGAGTCGCAGCCCAGCCGGCGGCAAAACCGCGTGACGGTGGGCGGGGACACTTCGGCCTGGGCGGCAAGATCGACAATGCTCATCTTGAGCACGCCCTCCACATCGGCCAGCACGATTCCGGTAAGGGCCTGCTCCGAGCGGGTAAAACCAGTCTTTTCGCTCTGCAGTAGCCCGACAATGTCCAGCATCGGCCCTCCCCGAGCGCGCGCCCGCCTAGTAGCTGGCGAGCCCCCGGCTATCAAACACATGCACCTGGTCGGGCTCGAAGCTAACCTCGATCGGCGCGCCTTCGGTGATCCTGGGATCCCCTTCAAAGAGCCCGATAAAGTTCTCGCCGCCCGGCAGCCCGGAATAAATCACTGTGTGGATGCCCAGATGCTCGACAATGCGCGGCATGATGGTGAGCGTGAAGGCGCCGGGCCCGAGATTGAGATGCTCGGGACGAACGCCCAGCGTCACGGGCTCACCGATAGCGGGCGCCGACCGACGGGGCAGGGACAGAGTCCCGAGCACGCCCAGATCAAAACTCACCATCGCGCCATCGAAGGCGGCCACCGTACCGTTGATGAAGTTCATCTTGGGCGAGCCGATAAACCCCGCCACAAACAGATTATCGGGCTTGTGGTACAGATCGAGCGGGGAGCCGACCTGCGAGATCTGGCCGGCGTCGAGCACCACGATCTTGTCGGCCATGGTCATGGCTTCCACCTGGTCGTGGGTCACATAGATCATGGTCGAGCCCAGCCGCTTATGGAGCTCCATCAACTCGATGCGCATCTCCGAGCGCAGCGCCGCATCCAGATTGGATAGCGGCTCGTCAAAGAGAAAGATCTTGGGCTGGCGCACGATCGCCCGCCCGATGGCCACGCGTTGCCGCTGCCCGCCCGAAAGCTGGCCCGGCCGATGCTGCAGGCGCGGCTCCAGCTGCAGCACCTTGGCCGCGGCATGGACGCGCTTGTCCACCTCGGCCTGGGGCAGCCTTTCCACCCGCAGGGGAAAAGCGATGTTCTCGAACACGGTCATATGCGGATAAAGCGCATAGGATTGGAACACCATGGCAATGCCGCGTTGCACCGGCGGCAACTCATTGACGGTCTTGCCCGAGATGACGATCTCGCCGGCGCTCACATCCTCGAGCCCCGCGATCATGCGCAAGAGGGTGGACTTGCCGCAGCCCGAAGGCCCCACAAACACCACGAACTCGCCATCGGCCACGTTCAGATCGATTCCCTTGATGACGCGGGCTTCATTGAAGCTCTTTTCAACGCTTTTGAGGCTGAGCTGCGACATGGATCTGCTGTCTCCGATGGGGAAAACCGCCGCCCGTGGGCGGCGGCGAGATCGCTGTAGTTTCTTACTTGTACTGCTCGATTTCGGCGGCGGCGTTTTCCAGCGCAGCCTGCGGCTCGGCCTGGCCGGTCACCACGGACTGGACCATCTCGATCATCACGTTCTGGAAGCCGACATAGTCAGTGAGGAGCGGTTCGGGACCGCCAAACTGGATGCCATCAACGAAGGGCCTCCAGTGCGGCTTTTCGGCGATCATGGCGTCCACTTCAGGAGAAGGCCGCAGCGGAGTAAGACCGCCTTCGGACAGCTCGTAAGCCAGCTGATTTGCCGGCGACGTCAGGAACTTGCCAAATTCGATGACCTTGTCTTCCTGGCCGGTGCCCTTGAACACGGCCAGCGAGTCGGTGATCAGCAGCGTGCCCGGACCCTGTGCGTCAGGACCAACCGGTAGGGGAGCAACGCCCCAGTTGATGCCGGCTTCCGTGCCGCGATTGGCGCAGCTGACCGAGCAGTGCATCATGGCAAGGCCACCATCGAGCCAGATGGCGCGCACTTCGTTCTGCTCATAGGCCGTGGGGCCTTCTTCGGAATAGGGAACGATGTCCTTGAAGGCGGTCAGGGCCGCGAGGTTCTGCGGGCTGTTGAGGACGATATTTCCATCGGCATCGATGACCTGCCCGTTGTTGGTGTAGATCCAGTGCAAGAACCAGTGCACGGTGCCATCAAAGGTCTTGGCGATCATGCCAAAGCCCGCGGCGTCAGTGTTCTCGGTGATCTGCTTGGCAAAAGCCTGCTGCTCTTCCCAGGTCTTGGGCGGAGTTTCGGGATCGAGCCCAGCCTGTTCGAACAAATCCTTGTTCCAGAAAAACGCCTTTGTGGAGAACGCCACCGGGATGCCCCACTGCGCGCCTTCGAAGGTCACGGTCTCGGGCACGAAATTGTAGTAGGCGGCCTTCTCCTCGTCCGACATCGGGACGGGAACGATCAAGTCGTTCTGGGCGAATTGCTTGAGGGTGCGCGAGCCGACATAGGCGATGTCGACGGGGGTGCCGGCGACGGCGAGGGTAGTCACCTTGTCCTGGCACTGACCCCAGCCGACGAGTTCTGGCGCGACGGGGTACTCGGGATTGGCGGCGTTCCATTCTTCGAAGAGCTTGGTGTAGACCGGGGTCACCACATCACCGCACAAGATGATGTTGATCTCCTCGGCGGCTGCCATTCCCGCCAGTCCGGTGGAGCCGGACAGGGCGGCAAGCGAGGCCAGGACGAAGCGCTTGGATATTTTCATGCGTTAGTCTCCCTTTGTGATGCGCGGTCCCTTCCAGAGCCGCTTCTTTCCTTGGCCGGGAGCAGGGTCCCGGCGTCCGAAACCCTTGGTTGCTTTATTGCTTGATCGCCCCGGCGGTGAGGCCGGCCACGAGATAGCGTTGCAGAAAAACGATCACGATCATGACGGGCAGGATGCCCACGAAGGAGGCCGCCATCAGCTCGTTCCAGAGCACCTCCTGCTTGCCGAAAAAGGCATAAAGCCCGATCGGCAGCGGCATGAACTCGGTCTTGGAATTAAAGGTCAGCGCAAAGATGAATTGCTGCGCATACGCCCCGATAAAGGTCATGATGGCGACGACCACGATGCCGGGCATGGCCAGGGGCAGGATCACCCGGCGCAGGGTATAAAGGCGTGAGGCGCCATCGACCCAGGCGGCCTCGTCCAGTTCGCGCGGAATGCGCAGCATATAGGTGCGCAACAGCCAGATAGACGAGGGGATCAGGAACGCCGCGCCCGGCACGATCATGGCTAAATAGCTGTTGAGCAGCCCCATGGCCCGCATCAGGCGAAACAGCGGGATCAAGAGCACAGCGCCCGAAAACATGTTCACGGCCAGGAACATACCCAGCAACATGCCGGCGCCGGCAAATCTGAAGCGCGCGAAGGCATAGGCCGCCGGCACCACCACGACGAGGACCATCAGGGTCACTACGCTGGAGATGAAAAACGAGTTGAAGATGTGCAGACCCAGCATGGGGACGCTGGACCACATATCGAAATAGGCGCTGAAGGAGCCGTTTTTCGGAATGAAGCTGTAGGGCGTCGAGAACAACTGGGCGAGCGGCTTCAGCGAGACCATGAAGCCCTCGACAAAGGGCGCGAGCACGAAGAACAGGAATAGCGCGATCCCCGAATAGATCGCGACCACTTCGTACCACTGGTAGCGGTCGATCATCGCCCTTGTGGAGCGTGCCCTGGCCTTGCGCCCAGGGCGCAAGGCCAGGGCCGCCTCATCGAGGGCCGCAACTTCCTGGGAATGGGGCACATCGGTCATTTGGCTTCTCCTTGCCCGAGGCGGCGCACGGCGCGGAAATAAACGAGGCAGAATATCGACACGAAGATGCAGATCACCACGGCCCGCGCAGCGCCTTCGCCATATTTGCGGCTGCCCATAGCGGTCTTGTAGGTGTCGATAATCATCGTCGTGGTGGAGCCCGAGGGGCCCCCTTGGGTCAGGATCCAGATGATGTCGAACGAATTGAATGTGGCGATAAGCGAGAGCAGGCTCATGGTGACGATAGCCGGCACCATCAGCGGCAGGGTGATGCGGCGCCAGCGATAAAAGCGCCCGGCACCATCGGTCCAGGCGGCCTCGTAGAGATCCTTGGGGATCGACTGCATGGCCGCGAGGAAATAGATCGTGACCATGGGCACGCCGATCCACACATCGGTGACGATGGTGGCCCAAAAGGCGGTGTGGCCATAGGCGAGCCAGGCGACGGGACCGTTGATCAGACCGAAATTCTGCAGCAGGCCCGAGATCATCCCGAATTGGCCATTATACATCCAGCCCCACATGAAGATGCCGATCGCGATGGGCACGATCCAGGGCGGCATGGTGAGGATGCGAAACAGCGTCTGGCCGGGGACAGCCGCATTGAGCAGCACGGCCCCGCACATGCCGATGATCATCTTTATGGAGACCGAAAAGAAGGTCCAGATGATGGTGCGGATGATGATTTCGGTGAAATTGCCGGCGCCAAAGATGCGCTGGTAATTGGCCCAGCCCACGAAATCATAGCCGGGGCGCAGGGCGGCATTGGTGAAGGAGAGAATGACGGTGTCGACCAGCGGATAGGCGACAATGGTCAGGATGTAGATCAGGGCCGGAGCCAGCAGGGCGAGAGCGAAAACTGTTGCGCTTCTGGTGCTGGTCATCGGCGGTTTCCCTTACTGGCTTCGGCCGAGTGCAGTGTCGAAGCGCTGCCAGATCGGGGTCATGTCGACCACCGATCGCGTTTTCATCGCTTGGTCCATGGCCAGCGCCAGCAAGCCTGCCTCAAGCGCGTCGGTGACCGACACCGGCAGGGGCGCCCCCTCGGTTAGGTGCCGCAAAATGTCCTCGGCCATCTGCTCATCGGCGCCGTAATGTACCGAGAGGTCGCTTGCCTTGTAGTTCTTGTCTTCGAGCCGCTCAGAGGTGCGACTATCGGTGACCTTGAAGTAATTGCGCACGAAGTCGCCTTCGGCCATGCCCCTGGCGCCAATCACCGCAAAGCGCCGGTAATCGTCGGGCACGTTGAGATTGGTGTGGAAGGTGAGCGCAGCGCCAGTTTCGTACTGCACGATCGCAGTCTGGAAATCGATGATGTCGCCATCGCTATCAAAGACCTTGTCGGAGCCTTCCCAGCCCGAGGGCTTGCGATGATAAACTTCAAGATCGTTGGCGCCGGCGCCCTGTGGTGAATTGTCTGGCGTGAAGCTGCGGCGACCGCCGAAGCTCGCCACATGCAGCGGCCGGCATCCCATTACCCCATTATAAAGATCAAGGTCGTGGCAGCATTTTTCGAGCATGAAGCTGCCGGCATAGCGCTCATAACGGCGCCAATCACGCATGAAAAAAGCGCCATGATAGGGCGGGATGGTCTCGGAAGCCTCGATGGCGGCGATATCGCCCAACTGGCCTTCCGCCTGCGCCTGGCGCAAATCCTGGTATAGCGGCGCATAGCGCAGCACGAGGCCGACCATAACCCGATCCGAGCCGTATTGCCCGAGCAGTTCGGCCAGCGCCATGGTGTCATCGACCGAGGTGACGACGGGCTTTTCGGCAAAAATCTTCATGCCGCGCTCAAGCCCGATGCGGATGTGCTCGAGATGCAGGTGATTGGGTGAACCGACCATCAGGAGATCGAGCTGGCCCTCTTCGATCAGCGCCTTAAGGCTTTGGAAGGCATAACCGACGGAAACACCGTGTTCCTGCGCATAGGACAGGCCGGCGGGAGCGGGATCCACATAGCCCACAATCTCGAAGTCGTCCCGGGCTGCGGAAAACACCCGCGCTAGATAGCCCAAACGAAATCCGAGACCGATTATGCCGACCCGCATGAATTCGCTACCCCCGCGTTCTTGTTGTGCGGGCCCCGGGTGGGGCCAGTACTTTCTTGTAAAGTATTTTCAAGCTAGGCGGCTTTCAAAGCACGTGTCAACATTCATTGTGTGGCTCGCACAACAGCAAACAGCACAGCGATTATTCTGCTCAAAGCGGCAGCAAGTTGCCGTATGTTCAGGCAAAAACCCGGTTCACGCTCCGGCGATGTGAGCGCTCCATCTTGGTGCAGCAAGGCACAGCCTGCCTGCTGGAGGCACTTGTGCAAGCTGTGGGGAAAGGGCACGTTCAACGCTGACCCTGAAAATCCCTATCAAGGCAGCGGATGGTGCAGCCGCGTCTGTCGCCGCTGTTATCTTGGCCTTTGTCGATCGCTGGGCAGCGGTTGATTTTCTTGCTTGCACCGGCCATGTGCCTTTGGAACCGTATTGGAGCGCGCCGTTGAAGGTCGTGTTGACACAGCCCAAGGTCCGAATGCTCGATGGAGAGGATATCGGCAGGATCGCAAAGACCATTGAAAGACGCGCTTTCAAGGGTGATCAGGATGACGTCATTCTCTTGCCCGAGCTGGTTGGGGAGGGCTACTCACCGGCGGACTACCACACGGCCGTTGCCGAGCTGGCGCGAGAGTTCGGCTGCCATGTTGTTGGTGGCAGCCAGTTCGACAACCTCGGCGCTCTCCCCGTAAACCAAGGCATTGTTGTCGACCCCGGCGGCGCCGTTATTGCACGGTACCAGAAGGCTAATCCCTACGGCCGGGAACGGAACATCTCCCAAGCGGGGGAACGCGCGGGAGCCAGCTTCAACATTGGTGGGGTGCAGTGTTTCGTCCTGGTTTGTGCCGATTTCTTTCATGTCGAGACTTACCGCCATCTTGAGATCCCGCCGGAAATCATCTTTGTTCCAGCCCTCTCCGTTAGCCGAAAAAGCACTCCCCACATGGCCCGGGCGCGCTGGAGACATGCCATGATTGCGCGCGCCTTCGAACAGGCCGCATATATCGCCGTCAGCGACTGGGCCTATCCGGTGCGCGGCGGTGGGGGCGAGCACCCAAGTTCGGGCGTGGCCGGCCTCGCCCATCCTGACCCCCAAACCACCGCAGACCTCCTGAGCTTGCTTGGCCGCAGTCAGGTGCGCGTTTTCGACATCGATCTCGAAGCTGGCCGCTTGTTGCGAGCCGACCAAAGGTCCCGGGGCTTTGAGATCGCCGGGCTGCGACAGGAGCAACCATGAGTATGAGCGACAAGCAGATCCTGGTTATCGTTTCGGGCGGCATTGCCGCCTACAAGGCACCCGATCTTGTGCGCCGACTGAGAGAACAGGGCGCCAAGGTGCGCTGTGTGATGACGGAGGGCGCGCACAACTTCATCTCCCCGACTACCCTTGCGGCGGTAAGCGGCCAGCCGGTTGCTTCCGACCTCTTCGAGCCGGTCGCCGGAGCCGATGTCGGCCATATCCGAATTGCACGCGAGGCCGATCTCATTGTGGTCGCGCCCGCCACCGCCGATTTCATGGCCCGGATGGCGCTTGGCCTCGCCAACGACCTTGCAACGGCAATTTTGTTGGCGCGCGACAGTCCGGTCCTCGTTGCCCCAGCCATGAACCCAAAGATGTGGGACAACCCCGCCACCCGGCGCAATGTCGCGACACTCAAGGCCGACGGCGTGTTGTTTGTTGGACCGGCGAGCGGGGAAATGGCGGAGTCTGGGGAAGCCGGGCTTGGCCGAATGGCAGAACCAATCAAAATACTCGAGGCTGCCCGACAAGCCCTCACGCCAAAACAGCAAAGGCTCGCCGGACTTTCCTTTCTCGTGACCTCGGGCCCGACCGAAGAACCGATCGATCCTGTGCGCTTCATCTCCAACCGGTCCTCGGGTAAGCAGGGCCATGCCATCGCGGCCGCCCTGGCGCGCGAAGGCGCTGGCGTCATGCTGGTTTCCGGCCCAACCACCATGCAGGACCCCAAAGGTGTAACGGTTATCAACGTCAAGACGGCAGCGGAAATGCTGGAGGCCGCCACCGGCGCTCTGCCGGTAGACGGCGCAGTCTTTGTCGCCGCGGTGGCCGACTGGCGGGCGGCAACAATTGCTTCCAGCAAGCTCAAGAAGCAGGGCGGCGACGACGAACAACTCTCTATTCAGCTCGTGCGCAACCCTGACATCCTCGCGACCATCGGCCACCATCATCAGAGGCCACAATTAGTCGTTGGGTTCGCCGCTGAAACCGATGACCTTATCAGCAATGCCCAGGCCAAACTGCGCTCCAAGGGCGCCGACTGGATCCTCGCCAATGACGTGTCATCCGCCGCTGGTGTGTTTGGCGGCGAGCTAAATCACATTCATCTTGTTGCCGCCGACGGGGTCACCGATCTTGGCGCCGGAACCAAACAGGATCTGGCCGATCGCATAATCGAGCGTGTCGCCCAATTCTTTGGTCGCGCTTGACGGTCCGCTTGCCGGGATGGGCAGACGTCGGTCTAGAAGCCTTCACTCTGTAACCAGGCGGTTACTTAGTGGTTGACAGAGGCTGCGGAGGAACAGCAATCTGGCGGGGTGATCACGGAAATATCCGGATCACGTGCACCTTGGGAGGAAATTCGATGAACAGACGAATGCTGTTTGTCTTGGCGAGCGGCGCGTCAGCGCTGATGCTGGGCACGTCCTTGACGGCCGCGCAGGAGTGGAAGCCCGATCGTCCAATCAATCTGATCGTGCCTTGGGGGGCTGGCGGCTCCACTGATCAGGTTACCCGGGTCACAGCTCCCATCTTGGCTGAGGCCCTGGGCGTTGAAGTTGTGGTCGTCAATCAGCCGGGCGCTTCTGGTGCGATTGGTACCCAAGAGGTGCTGAACGCCCCCCATGATGGCTATACCTGGACGGCAAACGCGATTGCCAACAACGCGACCTACTCGGTTTCGGGACTGCTCGAAGATACCGACATCGACGACTGGCATATCTACCTTTCCGTCGCCAATGTGCCGGTGGTCAGCGTTCCCGCTGATAGCGAATTCACCGATTTCGGCCAGTTGCTCGAAGCGCTTAAGACCCGGGGCCAGGAGATTACGGTTGCCACTGCCGGCATAACCTCGTCGGGGGGTACTGCTGTTGCCGCGCTCAGCGACGCTGCCGACTTTGAATACAACATGATCACCTATGATGGCGGTGGCCCCGCCGCCATTGCGACAGCATCGGGCGAAGCCATGGTGACCACGCAATTGGCCGTGGAGCAGACCGAGTTGATCCGAGGCGGTCGTCTCAAGGCTCTGGCCGTGTTGTCCGACCAGCCGCTGGTGCTGGAGGGTGTTGAGCCCATTCCGCCGATCACCAACTGGCTGCCGGAAATGGAACTGGCACCCGATTACTTCGGCATTTTCCTTCCTGCCGATTCGCCACCCGAAGTGCTGGCGACGCTGGACCGGATTTGGGAGGATAAGGTAATGACTTCGCCCGAACTGAAGTCCTATGCCGAAACCTTCGGCGCCGTGTTCGCCCCTTCTTACGGCCCCAAGGCGCGTGAACTGGCCATGCCTGTTGTTATTCTTGAGGCTTGTTCTTCAGTGGACCGGGGGGAGGCCGTCAACGATCCTTCGACCATCGGCATTGATTGCGCAACCCGCGCCGAAGTTGGCACGCCCTAGAGCATCGTGGCGGGTGGGAGCCCGCCACCTCCTCCCTCTTCGTCAGGCCGTCTCAAGAGTACCGCGATGGACACTACGAACACCCCCGGGGACGAAGCAATTCGCTCTCGCGCCGATCTCCTGACGGCCCTGGTGCTGCTCGCACTGGGGTTGGCCGTGATCTACCTATCTTGGACCATGCCGCGGCTCGAAGCGCGCCGGATCAATCCTGCGACAATCCCGGGGCTGGTTCCCCTTGTCTTGGGCGTCTTGCTGACACTGTGTAGCGCTCTGCTCGCGGTGCGCTCCTGGCGCATCAAGGCGCCTGGTGCGTGGCAGGGACTTGCGGCACTACTGGTGACCCCCGAAGCGCGGCGCGTACTCGCGGTGATGGCCCTCGCCCTGTTTTACACCCTTATCCTCGTGGGTTGGTTGCCGTTCTGGGCGGCGTCCATGCTCTTCATCTTCAGCTTTATCGTGCTGTTCGAGGTCGTTCTGACCGATGCGCCAATGCCCCTGCTGCAAAGTGCGGTCTGGGCGCTCGGCATCGGGGTTGCGGGCGGCACCGGAATCTACCTCGTCTTTGCCCGCGTTTTTCTGGTGCGCTTGCCCTAGGATTTGTTCATGTTCGATGGATTGCTGCTGCTGGGGCAGGGGATTGGTCACTTCCTCAATCCCCAGTCCTTGTTCAATGTCGTGTGGGCTACGCTCCTCGGCCTCGTGATTGGCATCCTGCCGGGTCTGACCGCCACCATGGGCGTTGCCCTCCTTGTCACGCTCACCTACAAAATGGCACCCGATCAGGCGATCCTGACGCTGATGTGCGTTTATCTGGGTGCCATCTATGGCGGCAGCCGCACCGCCATCCTGCTCAATATTCCGGGGACGCCCGCCAATGCTGCCGCAGCGCTGGATGGTCACCCATTGGCTCTGCAAGGGAAGGCGGGGCTGGCGATGGGGCTCGCGACAACCTCCTCGACACTGGGCACCTTGGTCGGAATCTTCTTTCTCGCCATCATCGCCCCGCTTCTGTCCGAGGCCGCGCTGAAGTTTGGCTCCTATGAGTATTTCTGGCTGGCGCTGTTCGGGGTGGTGATCTCGGGCCAAATGTCGGGTAGCGACACGCCGCTCAAGGGCTATATCGCCGGCATATTGGGCTTGCTCATTGCCATGATCGGAATGGAAACCCTGCATGCCCATCAGCGCTTCACCTTCGGCATCCAGGCGCTTGGCGGCGGCATCGACCTTATCCCCGCCATGGTCGGTGCCTTCGGCTTTGCCGAAATTCTTTCCGCGATGAAGCGGCGCGCGGTGGCCCAGATTGCCGCGGTCAATGACCGGGTCGTTCCTACCCTCGGGGAAGTCTTTCGCTATTGGCGCACGATCATTCGCTCGGGCTTGATCGGCACCTTTGTCGGCATCATCCCGGGCGTCGGTGAAGACGTTGGCTCCTGGACGTCCTACGCCGCCGCCAAGCGCGCCTCCAAGCATCCCGAGGAATTCGGCAAAGGCAGCCAAGAAGGCCTGATCGCCGCCGAAACCGGGGACAATGCCGTCGTTTCGGCTGCCATGATCCCGACCCTGACCCTGGCATTGCCCGGCTCTGCCGCGGCAGCGGTGCTGATCGCGGCCATGTATATCCACGACATCAGACCCGGCCCGATGCTGATGGTGGAGAACCCGGCCTTCCTTTACCAGGTGGTCGCCATGCTGCTATTGGCCACCTTGGCCAATTTCATCTTCGGGCTATCGCTCACCAAGCTGTTCATCAAGGTCCTGATGGTGCCGCGGGAACGGCTGATGGCGGTGATCTATGTTCTCTGCGTGGTTGGCTCGTTCGCCATCACGCAACGCATGTTCGACGTCTATGTGATGCTGTGCTTTGGCATTGTCGGGTTCGTTTTGCGAGAGATGAAATACCCCATGGCCCCGCTGGTGCTCGGCATCATCTTGGGTGACTTGCTCGACCTCAATTTGCGCCGCGGCCTGCAATTGACCAATGGCGATCCCTCGCCATTTTTCACCCGCCCCATCAGTGCCGTCCTTTGCCTCGTGATCGTGATCACGATAATCATGTCGGTGCCGGCTGTGTCGAGGCGGGCGGGAGCGGTGTTGAAACGGCAAATGTCCTGACGGTCAGGCTACGGCCCGGCCTTGTGCATCGAAGCGGTGCAGGTAAAGCGGGTTGGGGGTAACAAATACCGTCGTTTCGGGCGTGAAGGCTTGTTCGCCAAACAAGCGGACGGTGATCAGTCCCGCCGCCTCGCTTTCAAGGTAAAGATTGGTGTCGGCGCCCAGATGCTCCACATGCATCACGCGGGTTGCAAGCTGCCCCTCGGTGGTGCTGACCGTCAGGTGCTCGGGCCGGATACCGATGGTGGCAGCGTCGGCAACACCCAGCTTTTCAGCCGGAATGAAGTTCATCTGCGGCGAACCGATAAAGCCGGCGACAAAGGTGCTGGCGGGCTTGTTGTAAAGCTCCATGGGGGAGCCGACCTGCTCGATCCTGCCGGCGTTGAGCACGACGATCCGGTCGGCCAGCGTCATCGCTTCGACCTGGTCATGGGTGACATAGATCATCGTCGCCTTGAGCTGCCGATGCAGCCGGGCGATCTCAAGCCGCGTATTGACCCGCAGCGCGGCATCAAGATTGGAGAGGGGCTCGTCGAATAAAAAGAGCTTGGGCTTGCGCGTCAGCGCGCGGCCGATGGCGACACGCTGGCGCTGGCCACCCGAAAGCTCGGCGGGCCGCCGCTCGAGATAGGGCTCGAGCGACAGCATGCGGCTGGCTTCCGCCACCCGTGCTTCGATGTCGGCGGCCGGCTCGCCCGCCTGCTTCATCGCCAGCGCCATGTTGTTGCGCACCGTCAGGTGGGGATAAAGCGCATAGGTCTGGAACACCATGGCGATGCCGCGCTTGGCCGGCGGCAGGTTGTTGACCACTTTGCCGTCGATTTCGATGCTGCCCGAACTGGCGTCCTCGAGCCCGGCGATCATGCGCAGAAGGGTGGACTTGCCGCAGCCGGAGGGGCCGACAAAAACCACGAATTCCCCGTCGCCCACTTCGAGGTCGACGCCGCGGATAACCTCGGTCGAGCCAAAGTTCTTGGTTACGGCATTGAGGCGCAGGCGGGTAGCAATGTCAGCCATGTCTGGTCCTAAAGGTCGATGGCGCGCATTTCGCGCGCGCTCTGGTCGGCGGCCAGGACGATCTCGAGCGAGCGCACCGCGTCTTCATTGTGCTTGGACAGATCGATGTCCTCGCGGATGGCCCGCAGCATGAAGCGCTGCTCGCGTGCGCACAGCTCATCGTGGCCGGGCTCATCCTCGGTGGACAGCCATTCATCGGCCCGCGCAAAGCTGCCATCGGCCTGCAGTTCAGCATGGTGGGTGCGGATGCGTGCCGTCTTGGTGTGGGTCGAATGGTCTGAGGAACGTGCGCCTTCGTCCATGACGATCGACACCGCCCCCTTGGCCGAAATCACGTCTTTGACGAAAAACGCCGTTTCGCTGATCATCGGGCCCCAGCCCGCTTCGTACCAGCCAACCGAGCCGTCATCGAACGCGACCTGCAGATGCCCGTAGTTGAACTGCTCGGGCGCGATCTCGTCGGTCAGCCGCACGCCCAATCCGCGCACCTGCACGGGCTTGGCATCGGTGATCTGGCACATGACGTCGACATAATGCACGCCGCAGTCGACGATAGGCGAAGTGGACTCCATCAAGGTCTTGTGCACCTTCCAGAACGAGCCGGCCGATTGCTGGTTGAGGTTGAGGCGGAACACATATGGCGGGCCCAGTTCGCGCGCCTTGGCGATGAAGTCGATCCAGGACGGATGGTGGCGCAGGATATAGCCGATAACGAGCTTGCGCTGGTGTTTCCTCGCCGTTTCCACCACGCGCCGGGCGTCTTCCACCGTGGCGGCGATCGGCTTTTCCAGAAACACATGGGCGCCTGCTTCCATCGCCGCAATGGCATAGGGGGCGTGGGTGTCGGTATAGGTGTTGATGGAAGCGAGCTCCGGCTTGGTCGCCGCCAGCGCCTCGTAGAAATCGGCAAAATGCGGATAGGCCTTGAGCTCTTCGGGCACCTTGCCGCTGCGGGTCACCACGCCGACGATCTCGAAACCGGGTTCATTGTGATAGGCCAGCGCATGGCTGCGCCCCATGGTTCCTAAGCCGGCAACAAGCACGCGAACAGGTTGATCGGTCATTTCACAGCACCCGAGGTAATCCCGCGGATCAGCTGGCGCGAGAAGATGAGATAAAGAACCAGAACCGGCAGGATCGCCAGCGACAGCGCCGCCAGCACCGCATTCCAGTTGGTGACATATTGCCCGATAAAGATCTGCGAGCCCAAGGTGATGGTCTTGGTCGCCTCGCCCGGGGCCAGGATCAGCGGGAACCACAGATCGTTCCAGATTGGGATCATGGTGAAGACGGCGACGGTCGCCATGGCCGGGCGCACCAGTGGCAGCACCAGGCGAAAGAAGATCTTGTATTCCGAAAGCCCGTCGATGCGGCCGGCATTCTTGAGGTCGTCGGACACCTGCCGCATGAATTCGGAGAGGATGAAGATCGCGAGCGGCAGCCCCTGGGCGGTGTAAACGAGGATCAGCGCCCAGTGCGTGTTGACCAGCCCGCCCGCCACCATCAGCTGCAGGATGGCGACGGTGCCCAGCCGGATCGGGATCATGATGCCGAGCGCTAGGTATAGCCCCATCAGCGTGTTGCCACGGAAGCGGTATTCGGACAGCGCAAAAGCGGCCATGGCGCCGAACAGCAGCACGAAAAACAGCGACGCGACCGTCACCAGCAAGCTGTTGGAGAAGTAGAGCAGGAAATTGCCCTGTCCAAGCGCGGTCTCGTAGCCAATCAGGGTGAAGGTTTCGGGCGTCGGCACTTCGAGGGGCGAGTTGAAGATCGCGCGCTTGGACTTGAACGAGTTGACGATGATCAGGAAGACGGGGAACAGCGCGATCACCGTATAGGTGACGAGGATGGCATGCGCCGCGATCTGGCTGCGGAGGGACGTGCGGGTCTGGGCCATCAGAACTGGTACCGCCGCATGCGGCGCTGGATGCCGAAGAGATAAACGGCAACGCCGGCCAGGATGATGAAGAACATCAGCGTTGCGATGGTGGCGCCAAGATGCCGGTCGCCCAGCTGGGTCTGGAAGCCAAAGAAGGTGCGATAGAGCAGCGTGCCCAGGATGTCGGTCGATCCATCCGGCCCGGCAATGGCGCCCTGGACCGCATAGATCAGGTCGAACGCATTGAAATTGCCGACGAAGGTCAGGATCGAGATGATGCCGATGGTCGGCAGGATCAGCGGCAGCTGGATTTTGAAGAACTGCGAAAAGCCGGTGACGCCATCGATCTCTGCCGCCTCGATCACATCGTCCGGGATCGACAGCAGCGCGGCATAGATCAGCATCATGGGAATGCCGACATATTGCCAGACCGAGATCAGCGACACGGTGATGAGAGCCGATTGTGCCTGCCCGAGCCAGGGGGCGAACAGATGCTTGAGCCCGACCAGATCGAGCAGATAGGGCGAAACGCCCCACAGCGGGGACAGGATCAGCTTCCAGATAAAGCCGATGATCACGAAGGACAGGATGGTCGGCACGAAAATGGCAGTGCGGTAAAAGCCACGCAGCCTCAGGCCGGGCATGGATAGCAGCGCCGCCAGCAGGATGCCGATGGGGTTCTGGACCAGCATATGGATGGCAAAAAAGATGAAGTTGTTGGAAAGCGCGTTCCAGAAGCTCGCGGCCAGCCGCGGATCACCCAGCAGGCGGGCAAAATTGTCGAGTCCTACGTAACGCTGCCCCTCGGGCCCGGCGACAAACAGGGACAGGCGCAGGGTCTCGAGCAGCGGATAGATCATCACCACCGTGTAAACCAGCAGGGCTGGCGCCAGAAACACCAGGATGTGCCAGCGCCGTGGCTTGGACGCGGCGGCAATGGGTGGGGAGGGGGCGTCGACGGTCATGCTGTTCCAGTGCGGCCGGGGGCGGCGAGCAAAAAGGGCTGCAAAGGATCAAGCCTTCGCAGCCCCATGGTCATAGGCGCTTAGTTGGACTGCTGCGGCTCATACCAGGAGGCGAGGCCATCCTGGGTGATCTTGGCAGCATCTTCCGGAGTGGTGGTGCCGTTGATCACATTGGCCGATTCACGCCAGGTCTCGATGTCAAGATTGGGCTCGCCGCGGCCCAAAATGGCGGCTGGGTGGCGAATGGTGGTCTCGCAATCCTCGCGCCAGGAGACGAATTCCTGGGCCAACTCGTTCTCGAGCGGCACTGCCGCCGAATTCAGGCTGAAAAAGCCCGGAGAAGCATTGGCGTAGATTTCGGCGAATTCGGTGGAAGCAACCCAGGACAGGAAGGTGCGCGCAGCTTCCGCATTGGGGGAAGCTGCATTAAGCCCCAAACCAATATCGTTGTGATCGGAAATATAGCACTTGTCGCCGGCGGCTTTCACCGGTGGCTTGAAGGCGCCCATCTCGAAGTCGACCTGCGGCTCGAACACCGAGATTTCCCACGAGCCAGCTGGGAAGATGGCGGCGCGACCGAGGGTGAACAGGTTCTGGCTATCGGGATAGGTCTGGGCTTCAAAGCCGTCACCCAGATAAGCACTCCAGCGCGCCAGGGTCGTATAGGGCTCTACCCATTGCGGGTCGGTCAGCTTCTGCTCGCCCGAGATCAGGGCGAGACGGCCTTCCTCGCCTTTGTAGGCATTGGGGGCGATGTTGTAGTAGCCCATGGTGGCCGCTTCCCACTGGTCCTTGGTGCCCATGGCCAGGGGCGTATAGGTGCCATCTTCCTTGATGGCGTCGAGCACGGCAAAGAACTCGTCTTCCGTCGCTGGCACTTCAAGGCCCAGCTCGGCAAAGATGTCCTTGTTGTAGATAAAGCCATGGATCACCGAAGCCATGGGCACGCAAAAGGTCGTGGCGCCATCATCGGTGGTCCAGGCAGACTTGGCGACATCGGAGAAATTCTCGATGCCGGGCAGGTCATTAAGCGCGGCCAGATAGCCCTGGGTGAACTGGGCGAGCGCCAGATCGAAGGGGCGGCAGGTGATGAGATCGCCGGCAGTGCCTGCTTCGAGCTTGGCGCCAACAGCCGAATTGTATTCGGTCGGGCCCAGCGGCGCGAACTCGACATTGATCTCGGGATGAGCGGACTCAAAGGCTGGGATGATCTTCTCGTTCCAGATGGGCAGATCGTCGTTGCGCCAGCTTTCGATGGTCAGCGTGGTTTGCTGGGCGAAAGCCAGCCCCGACGAGCCCAGGAAAGTGGATGCCAGCAGCAGTCCCGTTACAATTCGCTTCATCTTGGTGGTCTCCCGGTCGCGCCCATATTGGGCAGCTTATTATTGCGGTGTGGGCGGCAGAGCGCAGCTAAGCTGCGCCGCTGCCTGTAAGTTTTACTTCATCAGGCCCAATCGGCGCGGTCAATCCAATCTCTCGAGCCCGCCACTATTTGCCCAGCTTGACGCGAGTTTACGCTCTAACCCCGATGGCGCTCCACCAGCGTGGCAAGCCGCTGGACGGCAGCGACCGACGCGGCATGATCCTGGGAGAAGTTCAGCCGGATGCTGGCACCCGAATGGGGGCTGAACTCGGTGCCGGGTGTCACGGTCACACCGGCCAGCACGCGCAGCACGGTCACGAACTGCGCCGGCTCGATGCTCAGTTCGGGCAATTGCGGGAAGAGGTAACTGCCCGCTTCGGGCGTGCGGACAAAGCAGCCCTCGATGGAGCGGAACTGCTCCACCAGATCGTCGCGGATTGCCTGGTGCTGGGCGATGCGGTCCTCCATCCAACCAGCTGGTTCATTGAACCAGTTGCGCAGGACAGCCTGGTTGTAGCCCGGGGCGCGCAGTGAAACGATGGCCTGGAGCTTTTCCATGCGCTCGATAATTTCGCTCGAGCCAAAGGCGACGCCCAGGCGATAGCCGCTGAGGGATTCGGTCTTGGATGGCCCCATGATGGTGACGACGTTCTCGGCGTCGACCGCGCCTGCGCGCAGATGGGTATAGGCGACGCCCTTATAAAGCAGCCGCGAATAAAGCTGATCCACGATCACGCTGGCGCCATAGCGTGTGGCGAGGGCGGCGATGCTGGCGATCTCGTCGCTCGAATAAACGACACCGGTGGGGTTGTTGGGGTTGGAAAAGAGAAACAGCTTGGCGCCGGCCTGGAAGGCGGCTTCCAGCTGGTCGAGATCCAGTCCGGCCTGTCCGGCTGGCGCTTGCCGATAGCCAAGCTGCACCGGTAACACTTCGCCTTCGAAGAATTCGACGAGCTTACGGTTGGCAAAGTAATCGGGTTGGACGATCGCGACCTTGTCGCCGCGTACCATGGTTGCGGCCACTGCGAGGAACAGGGCGCCCTGAGTGCCGGGTGTGATGATCAGGCCGTCGCGGGCATCGACCGGCGCGCCCGTAAAGGCGGCGAGGCGGGCAGCCACTGCGTCACGGATCTCGCCAGAGCCGCGATATTCCGTATAGGCCTGCGCTCCGCCCTTGGCGACGCCGGCGTTGAAGAGATCGAGAGCACCGGGCGTGGGCTCATGGGCGTCCACATCGCCATGCGAAAAATCGACGGGCGTGCCCGCGAGCTTCTCGCCGCTCAGAAAGCTCTCGGTGCCGGCAATTGCCTGCCGGGTTTCCTGGCCGGGGGCATTCTGGGTGCCTAGTTTGCTGAACTTGCTGTGGATCGACATTCAACGTCCTTTATTCTCAACCGAACGGCATTTGATGGGGCATCCTGGAAGGGGAAGACTGAGCTCCAGGGGCTCGGGAGGCAGTTAAATCCGAGTTAGTCCTTGCTCGCCAGCCACTAGACCAAGGCCACGCCTGTGCCCCCGAGGATACGCCGAAGCGAGCCAACAGCGGAGAGCGGCGTGTAGGATCCCGTCACCCCACCCAAGGAGCGCGAGGATACGCCAAGATCCCAGTCGAAGCCCTCGCCCGTGACTTCGATGCGATGCTGATTGGTGGCGAGGCCTGGTTCCGCAATAATCCGGCTGGTCGTCTGGTCAAAACCGATCCCCGCCAGGGCAATTGCGGCGTGAACATTGACGTTGCGCGGAAACAGCCGGCAGGCTTCGCGCACAGATCCCTCGAACACCAGGCCCTCCGTTTCCGGATCGAGCCCAAGGCTCTTGCCGCTCTTGGTCGTTGTGATGGTAACGCGTTCAATGAGGTCGCGCCCATCGGCAATGCCGTCGAGCCCCAGAACCGCGCCATGGGGCACAAAGAACCGGCGCCCCGATTGTGCCGCCGCAGCGCGGACAGCCCGGTCGGTCTCGGCATCGGCCAGCGCCGAGCAGCTGAAGGCGCAAAAATCGGCTCGCTCGAGCCAGCCTGGCGCCAGCGCAGCAACCAAGGCTGGCGTTGCCGCCTCGAGCACCAGGTCGGCATCCCGCTCGATTGCCGCGGCGGGATCGGTCACAACCAGGCTGGGGTCCACATCGAGGCCCTCCAGCTTGCCCGCATCCCGCACCAAGATGAATGCCAGTTCAACCTCGGGTATGGCGGCGATGGCACGCAACAGCGACTGCCCGATTGCCCCCGCCCCGATCAGGCCAATTTTCTTGTGCTGGTAGATTTGGTGACCTCGGCTTTGGCTTGTTCCTGCGGGCATACTATTGCGGGCGCGTGCTTGGCAATCGAGTGCGTGGCTTCTTCTTGTCGATCTTGCGCCTTTCACTGAGGGCAGGCCGGGAATGGCACAAACTGGTCTGTGTCCCTAGCTTTTGTGCGGAGCCGGATCAGCCGATTGGGCGTTGTTACCGTAACAACGAGGTTTACCATGAGCATTGCGCAAGAAAAATTCACTGGCCGATGGTTGCATCACGGCGACTGGCACGGCAAGGAATTCAGCCACGAGCTGGCCGAATACGAGCATGACGAAAGCCCTGGCGCTACGGGCGCGACGCCGATGCGGCACGCTCATATCGAGCGCGAAGGCAAGCAGATCGGGGTTTGGGTGCCCGCCAGCTGGAGCGACGATCAGGCTCGCGAAGCGCTGGAAAGCAACTGGTAGGGCTCGGGCATTTCGAGCCTGGATACCCGGCCACGCGAGGGGCGGCCGGATATGGGACGTGTTTAGCGGGCCTCTGAGCCAGAGCCCAGGGTAGCGTTTTGAGGGCGGCCCGAAGTGTTGCCCAGCAGCAGATCTGCTTGCTCGAGGCAGGCCTGCAATTCGCCGCTGCCGTTCGCGACCAGATGTGCCCCCGCTTCGAGCAGCACTTCGGCCCGCTTGCCGCGGGGATCGCGCAGATCCACAAAGCCGATGGCGATCATGCCGGCGGCAAGGGCGCCCTCGACCCCGTGGGGGCTGTCATCCACCATGATGCAGCGGCGCGGATCGGCCCCCATTTCAGCGGCGCAGTGCAGCATCAGGTCCGGTGCTGGCTTGGGGTGGGCAACGTGGTCGGCGCTGAACACATGACCATGAAAGGCCTTCCAGAGCCCGACGCGCCCAAGGCTGCGAGTCAGCCGGTAGAGCGAGCTGTTGGAGGCCACGCAGATCGGGCGGTTGAGGCGTGTCACCACATCGGCAATGCCCTCGATCTCTTCGACGGCTTCAAAGCCCTTGTAAAGGCGCTTGCCCCAGGCGGTGAACAGCGCGTCGAGATCCGTGACGCCGAGCTTTTCAGTCAGATAAGCCTTGGTGTCCCGCTCGGAATTGCCGGTAAAAGTCACATGCGCTTCGGTTTGCGTCATGGGAAAGCCCGCATCGGTAAGGGCTTCGGCCATGGTGCGGCTGGCAATGATCTCGCTGTCGATCAACACTCCATCGCAATCGAAGATCACGAGGTCGGTGTTGTGCAAGATGATGGGGTCGGCCGCGGCCCTATCCGTATCGAGTATTGAATCAGCCACGAAGCTTTTCCTTTACGGAAACGGCGAGATCGGGAACATCGGAGGTGATGGAAAACACGGGCTGCTGCAGCCAGTGTTCGATACTTTCCGCATCGTTGCACATCCATACCGCCCACCGGTTCATCGGCACGATGGACTTCACCAGATCAAGATTTTCGAGCAGGACGCTGCGTTCCACCGCGACGATCTCGACGAGTTCGCCGAGCATGGTGAGCGCGGCCGGCAGCCCGCCGAGGCGCTCGGCCGAGTGCCGGTCAATCGAAGCGAGGCGCCGCCCATTGGGCACCGCTGCACGGATGTCGCGCAGCACATCGGGATCAAAGCTCGTGAGCACCGCCCGATCCCCGAAGTTGAAGCGCTCCATCTCGGCGAGCACGGCGGGCACAATGCCCGGATAGGGCTTGTGGTCGTGATCCGATTTGAGCTCGATATGGAGTTCGAGCGTGCTATCGGCGAACAGTTCGAGCACGTCGCGGAAAGTCGGGATGTGCTCGTTGTCGCTGTCGCGCAAGATGACGTTCTTGCGTCCATCCACCGGCAGATCGGCCACAAGACCGGTGCCCAGGGTCGTGCGCTCGAGCGTGGCGTCATGGATGCACAGGAGCTCGCCCGCCTTGGTCAGGTGGATATCGAACTCCACGGCATCAACGCCGAGCGCGCGCACCTTCTCGAAGCCGCCCAGGCTGTTTTCTGGCCACACGTTGCGACCGCCGCGGTGACCGACGATTTGAACCACTTCAGATACCCTCTTGGTTGAAGCTTACTTGCCGGAATCGACAAGTCCTTTGGTGAACAAGCCCTGCATCGCCAGGATGATGACGGCTGGGGGCAGCATGACGAAGAACGCCGCGGCCATGGCCAGATTCCAGGCCGGTTCCGCATCGGCAACGGGCACCAATTGCTTGAGGCCCAGCACGGCGGTGGCCATGCTCTTGTCGGTGGTGAAGAGGAGGGGCCAGAGATACTGGTTCCAGCCGAAGATGAAGAGGATGATCGCCAGCGCGCCGATATTGGCCTTGGAGAGCGGCAGCAGGATATCCCAGAAGAACCGCATGGGCCCCGCCTTGTCGAGGCGCGCCGCTTCGCAGAGCTCCTCGGGCACGGTGAGGAAGAACTGGCGGAACAGGAACACCGCCGAAGCCGAGGCAATCAGGGGGAGGATCAGGCCCTGATAGGTGTTGACGAGGCTCCAGTTGAGCGCGGTTTCCACCCGGTAGCCGGTCAGGGAGGCGATCAACCCGGACAGGCCAGAAATATCCACCACCCAGCGCAGGGGCCCCGCCACGTCGGCAACGGCCTCATAGGTGGGGATAATTCGCACTTCCACGGGCAGCATCAGGGACACAAAGATCAGCCAGAACGCCGTCATCCGGAAGGGGAAGCGGAAGTAGACAATGGCAAAGGCCGCCAACAGCGAGATGGCGAGCTTGCCGATGACGATGCCGCAGGTGACGATGATCGAGTTGAGGAACAGCCGGCCGAAATTGCCTTCGTTCCAGGCCTCGGCGACATTGTCAAAGAAGTGCAGCCCCGGTAGCACCGGGAAAGGGGATTGCTGCACTTCCTGAAGCGTGTGCGAGCTGGCCACAAAGGCGAAGTAAAGCGGCAGACAGACCAGCAAGGCACCAAAGATCAGGATGCCATGGCAGACAATGGTGAGGGTCCGGTTCTGGATCATGCTCAGACCCCGTAATTGACTTTGCGCTCAAGGGCGCGGAACTGCAGGACGGTGAAGGCAATCGCCACGATCATCAGCACCACCGACTGGGCGGCCGATGAACCCAGGTTCAGCTGCACAAAGCCTTCCTGGTAGACCTTGTAGACCAGGATATTGGTGGCTGCTGCCGGACCGCCTCTGGTAACCGCATCGACAATGCCGAAGGTCTCGAACATCGCGTAAACGAAGTTCATGACGATCAGGAAGAAGATGGTCGGCGTCACCAGCGGCAGCGACACGGTAAAGAACCGGCGCAGGGGCTTGGCGCCATCGAGCGTGGCCGCTTCAAGCAGGGAGGTAGGGACGGCCAGCAAGGCGGCGGCCAGGAAGATGTAGTTGTAGCAGATATGCTTCCACACCGCGGCGATGATCAGCAGCGTCTGGGCATCGGCCGGACGGCGATTGGGGTCCCACGGGATGCCGAGGGAGTGGAGGAACTGCGCGATGGGGCCAACTGCCGGATTGAACAGGAAAGCCCAAAGGACGCCCGAGATCACGGGGGCAATGGCATAGGGGAGAAGGATGATGCTCTTGTAGATGCCCTTGCCGCGCACCACGAAATCGGTGGCGAAAGCAAAGATGCCCGCAAGCAGGAGCGTAGCGACGCTCGTCACCACGGTGAAAAACACGGTGAAGGAGGCGCTGGCGCGATATTCGGCGCTGGAAAACAGCTGGGTGAAGTTGGAAAGGCCCACCCACATGGTGTTGCCGCCAAACGGATCCACCTGCACAAAGGCCAGCGAGAGCGCCTTGTAGGACGGGATAAAGAAGAAAAACAGCAGGATCAGCAGCTGCGGCGCCAGCAGCGCGGCAGCCAGGCCAGGCCGCTTGAAATGGTTGGCTTTGAGCCCGGCATCGGACGGACGCAGGAGCCCTGCCGCCATGCCGCGCAGGTCAAAGCTGGGGGAGCGCCCGGAGGCGCTCCCTGCTAGAATGACGTCTTCACTTGTTGGCATTGAGCTGCTCGAACTGACGCAGGACCTCGTTGCCGCGAGCAACGGACTTGTCCAATGCTTCCTGGGGAGTCTGCTGACCCGTCCAGACGCCCTGGATTTCCTGGTTCATGATCTCGAAGATCTGGTTGTGGTTGCCAAAGCGGAAGCCGCGCGAGTTTTCGGTCGGGGTGCCGCGGTTGAGCTGGAGAATGGCGATCTCGCGGGTCGGGTGCTCGTCGTAATAACCCTCGGCTTTGAACTTGTCATAGGCCTGGTTGGTCACGGGCACATAGCCGGTCGCACCAGCCCACCAGGTCTGGATTTCCGGAGAGGCCACGAAGTTCAGGAACGCTGCAGCGCCCTTGTATTCTTCTTCGCTCTTGTTGGCCAAAACCCAGAGTGCGCCGCCGCCAATGGTGCTGTTCTTGGGCTCAACACCTTCTTCGTGGGGGAGATAAGTGGCACCCCAGTTGAACTGCGCGCCCGCTTCCACGCCGGCATGCGCGGCGGTGGAGGCAGTGATGGTGGAGCACTTGCCCGAAATAAACAGCTCCTCGGGGTTGAGGCCTTGGCCGGCGATCTGGAGGACGCCGTCATCCATCCACTTGTCCAGGCGCTCGAGCTGGCCGACGACCAGTGGGCTCTTGTTGAAGGTGAACTCGGTTGCCAGCCCATCAAAGCCATTGGCAAGCGTGCCATATTGCTGGTCGTGCATGGCCGAATAGTTCTCGATCAGGCTCCAGACAAAGTCGCGCGCCAAGGCCATGGAGCAATCATTGATGCCCTGCTCCTTGATCGCATAAAGCTGCTGCTCGACTTCCTGCCAGGTTTCGCCCGGTGCATCAAAGCCGGCGGCCTTGAAGTGGTCCGCATTGTACCAGAACACTGGGGTGGAGGAGTTGAACGGCATCGCTGCCGGCTTGCCATCCTGGAAATAGTATTCGGCGACAGGGGCAACGAAATTGCTCCAGTCGATGTCATAGCCCTGCTCTTCCATCAGCTCAGGCACCGGCTTGGTGGCGCCGGAATGGATCATGGTCAGGAAGGTGCGCTCTGAGGTCTGCGACAGCACGGGGTGCTGCTTGACGCGATAAGCCGCGATCATGGCAGCCATGGCTTCTTCGTAGTTGCCCTTGTTGGTGGCAACCAGCTGAAACTCGTCCTGGGAATCGTTGAACTTGGTGACGAGCTCGTCGACGATGGGCGTCAGGCGCCCACCCAGTGCATGCCACCACTCTATGGTGATGCGATCCTGCGCCATGGCGGGAGCGGTCAGCGCCAGAACCGACACCGAAGCGGTCACGAGGCCCGCAGCAGCGTTGATAAAGCCAGGCAATCTGGACTTGGAAATCTTCATTAAGCCCTCCTCATTGGGGTTCGCCCAGACTGGGCGGCCAGTCCGCTCTCTAACGGAGCATGAGCAACGCTAGCGGGACCCTTGAATAGTGTCAACGTCATGTTACAAATGTAAGACAGTGATTGGAGGAGACCGGATATGGCCAGCATCGAGCTTGAAAACCTGCGCAAGCGCTACGGAAATGTTGAGGCGGTAAAAGGGGTTAGCCTCAGCATCGAGGATGGCGAGATGATCGTCCTGGTGGGGCCCTCGGGTTGTGGAAAATCGACGCTGCTGCGCATGGTGGCCGGGCTCGAATCGATCAGTTCGGGCGTTCTGCGCATCAGCGACAAGGATGTGAGCACGGTCGAACCGGCCGATCGGGACATCGCCATGGTGTTCCAGAACTACGCGCTGTACCCGCATATGTCGGTGCGCGAGAACCTCTCCTACGGCCTGCGCAATCGCCATTATTCCAAGGCCGATATTGCCAGCCGGGTGGAAGAAGCCGCGCGCATTCTCGAGATCGGCCCCTTGCTCGATCGCCGTCCTGGACAGCTTTCGGGCGGGCAGCGCCAGCGCGTGGCCATGGGGCGCGCCATTGTCCGCAACCCTGCCGCGTTCCTCTTTGACGAGCCCTTGTCCAACCTCGACGCCAAACTGCGCGTGCAGATGCGGGTGGAAATCCGCAAGCTGCAGCGCCGCCTGCGCACGACTTCCATTTACGTCACCCACGACCAGATGGAGGCCATGACCCTTGCCGACCGGCTGGTGGTGATGAATGCCGGCCGGATCGAGCAGATCGGCACGCCCATGGAGGTCTACCGGACCCCCGCGACCCTGTTTGTCGCGAGCTTTATCGGCTCCCCGCCGATGAACCTTTTGCCGATCAAGGCGCTGGAACCGGCTGCGGCCGGTCATCCCATCTATGATCCTGCGGCCGACATCGTGGGCGTTCGTCCGGACTCGCTTTCGTTGGTCCAGCCTACCGCTCCCGCCATCAGCTTCACCGGCGTCGTGGAACTGGTGGAGCCGCTGGGCAACGAGTTCCATGTGCATCTACGAATGGACGGCTATGCCGATCCGCTGGTCGCCAGCCTCGACGATGCCAGCGGCATCAAGGACGGCAAGACCATCACCCTTTGGGCAGAGCACGCGGCCTTGCACCAGTTCAACGCCGAAACCACCCAGCGTATTGCCACGCAATAGTTGGGCATGGCAGTGACCGCAGGCGCTTGCACAGTGAAACTGAGCCGGGCCACTGTGCAATTGTGGTAAGGGCCTGACCGTGTTACGGCCAGACGGGTAGAGATCTTCATGCAATTGACGCCAGGCGAGCATCCTTTTGACCAAACCCTGGTGCGCGTCGCCTGGCTTTATTTCAAGGAAGGGCGCACGCAGGCCGAGATAGCCGATCTGCTCTCGACCAATCGCCCGCGCATCAACAAGCTGATCAATGATGCGCGGCGCACCGGGCTTGTGACCATCACGCTCAACACCAGCCTGACCAGTTGCATCGAGCTCGAGCAGGAACTGATGACGGAGTTCGGGCTGGAGCGGGCCATCATTCTGCCCACCCCCAAGGACCCCGACATGGTGCCGGTGCTGATCGGGGAAGCCACCGCGCAATATCTGATGCAGCTCCTCAGCAGCAACGAGGTCTCGGGCGTCGGCACCGCCTGGGGCGCGACCTTGCGCGAGATGGTGCGCTTCGTGCCCGCCGCCAAATATCCCCAGCTTTGCGTCAGCTCGGTGATCGGCGGCCTCACCCGCGGGCTGGCCATCAACACCTTCGATATCGCTAGCGATCTGGCCCGCCAGCTCAATGCCGAATGCGCTTATCTCGCCGCGCCGGTTTATGCCGACAGTGCCCAGTCGCGCGACGCCATCCTCAACCAACGCGAGTTTCAAAGCGCCTTTGACCGCATCGCTCGGAACGACATCATCCTCGTCAGTATCGGGGACCTGTCGGATCGCTCACTGCTGATGCGCTATGGCCTGCCCCAGGACGTGGAGCTGCAGTCGCTCCTTGATGCCGGCGCGGTCGGCGATATCCTGGGCCAGTTCATCAACCGGGACGGCGCCCTGATCGACCACGAGATCAACAGCCGGGCCGTTGCTCTTCCCCTCGCCATCCTCGCCAAGGTGCCTCGTGTCATCTTTGCCGCCGGCGGCTTGTCCAAGGCCGCCGCTATTGCCGGGGCCCTGCGCTCCCGCATGGGTAGCGCCCTGGTCTGCGACGAAGACACCGCTCGCAAGGCGCTTGCACTAACGCGGGAGAGGTAGGCCCGGCACTGCCGCCATCAGGGCAGGGCATGAATGCGGAGCGAATTGAGCAGGGTCTGCTTGGAGGTCTGCAGATGCTCCCGGGCAGCTGCGAGGGCTGCCTGCTCGTCGCGCGCCTGCAAGGCCTCAATCAGCCGCAAATGCTCGCCCACCGCAGCCGTGTTGCGCTCGCGCTCGTCCTTTTTGTCCCACTGGTAATGGTAGTGAAAAACGAGGGTGATGACCTTCTGGAACTCGCTGGCAAAACGGTTCCGCACCGTTTTGCCGATCGTGGTGTGGAAGCGCTCATCGAGCAGCGAAAAATCATGGTAGCGCGTATCGATCTCAGCGGCGAGTTGCCGGTGATCCGCCTCGAGCACGGCAAGCCGATCCCAGATGGGATCGCTCGGCGGCAAGGAAATCACATGGGAAACCGCATTGAGCTCAAGCACCATGCGGAAGTCGGACAGTTCAACGGCATAGTCCCGGGTGAACCCCACCAGCTCCCAGCCGCCTCTCGGGCGCCGCCGCACCAGCCCAAAACGGCTGAGTGAAGCCAAAAACTCCTGCAAGCCATAGGCAGTGACCCGGAAGGTCTTGGCCAGATAGGTGACGTTGAGCGCGGTTCTGGGCGCCACGTCGAACCGCAAGATCCAGTCAAGAAACTGCCGCTCAAGCTCCTCGGGGGAAATCTGGTCGGCCTGCACCGCCAGCCTGTCGGTCGCCTTGGGCAAACGCACCAAGGTCTTTTGCCGGCCATTCCACTCGATCAAGCCTTCGGCCTGCATACGCTCAAGCGCGGCCCGCACCACGGTGCGACTGACCTCCAGGTCGGCCGCCAGCGCCAGTTCGGCTGGCAATTGGTCGCCTGGTACAAGCGCCTCGCAACGATCCAGCAAGCTGTTGAAAGCTTCGCGAAAGCGCTCATCTGTTCGGGCCACGCAGCACCTCCCGGTACATTTGTCGACAATGATTAAAAACAATTGACAGGGTGGAGGCAATGGCGAAAGGCTGGTTTCAATAATTTAAAACAGAAAAGTTGGGAGAGTCATGGCGGCCGTCCAAAGCACCACCGGCACATCCTGGTCCACGGGCCGGATCAACGGGGAAACGCTGCACAAGCTCTCCGCCTTGTTCACGCTGGCTATCCTCATTGCCGTGTTCGCCTTCGGCAATGCAGCCTTCCTGTCGGTTAATAACGGCCTGACCGTTTTGCTGCAGACCTCGGTGATCGCGCTCTTGGGCATCGGCATGACCATGGTCATCATCACCGGCGGCATCGATCTGTCCGTGGGCGCAGTGCTCGCTCTCTCGGGAACAGCCACCGGCATGCTGGTCAAGGCCGGCGTTCCCGTGCCGCTCGGCATGCTGGCCGGCGTCGGGGTAGGGGCCCTTTGCGGCCTTGCCAATGGTCTGGTCATCACCAAGCTCAAGATCACGCCCTTTGTCGCCACACTCGGCATGATGTTGATCGCGCGCGGCACTGCGCTGCAGCTGACCGGCGCCGCGCCGATTTCGCAGCTGGGCGAGGCCTTTGGGTGGCTGGGCAATGGCGCGCTTTGGCGCATGGTCGAAAAGCTGCCCAATGGCCTGTCGCGCGTCGTCTTTCCGGGTATCCCCTACCCAGTCATTCTTCTCGTTATCATCGCCCTCGTTGCCGCCTATGTGCTGCGCCGCCGCCCGTTGGGGCGGCATCTCTATGCCACGGGCTCCAACGAGGAAGCGGCGCGGCTGGCAGGCGTCAATGTCGATCGCACCAAGATCGCCGCTTATATGCTGTCGGGCGGTCTCGCCGGAGTTGCGGGCAATGTGCTGATGTCGCGCCTCGTGACCGCCCAGCCCAATGAAGGGGTAATGTACGAGCTCGACGCCATCGCTTCGGCGGTGATCGGCGGCGCTTCCCTCATGGGTGGTGTCGGCACCATTTCGGGCACCCTGATCGGCGCCTTCATCATCGGCGTGCTGCGCAATGGCCTCAACATGGCCGGTGTTTCATCCTTCATCCAGCAGATCGTCATCGGCATCGTGGTGATCCTGGCTGTCTTTATCGATCAGTTGCGCCACCGATGATCATCTCCCAGCAAACACCAGCGTCACATCAGGGGCAGGCCATGACCACGCCATTGGTTGAGATGATCAATATCGAGAAGCACTTTGGCGGCGTTTGCGCGGTCAACGGCGTCAGCCTTGATCTGCATGCCGGCGAAGTGGTGGGCCTGCTCGGCCACAATGGCGCGGGCAAGTCCTGCCTCATGCGCATCCTCTCGGGCGCCATGACTCCGAGCGCGGGGGAAATCCGCATCCGGGGGGAAGTTGCCTCCCTTAACTCCCCCACCGATGCCCGCGACCAGGGTATTGAAACCATTTACCAGACCCTGGCTTTGGCCGAACATCTCGATGCGCCGGCCAACCTCTTTCTCGGGCGCGAATTGCGCACGCGTTGGGGCAATCTCGATGACAAGCGCATGCTTGAGGAATCCAAGCGTGTCTTGGCGCGGCTCAACCCCAATTTCCGCAACCTGACCGATGCTGTGGCGCGCCTTTCGGGCGGCCAGCGCCAGGTCATTGCCATCGCCCGCGCGATCTATTTCGACGCCAAGATCCTCATCATGGACGAGCCTACCGCGGCGCTCGGGCCGGCCGAAACCGCCATGGTGGGCGAACTCATCAAGCAGCTGCGCGACGAGGGCCTGGGCATCTTCCTCATCAGCCACGACATGCACGACGTGTTCGACCTTTGCGACCGCGTCGTCGTGATGAACCGCGGCGAAAAAGTGGGCTCCCACGCCATCGGCGAGGTCAGCAAGGACGACGTGCTCAGCCTCATCATCAAGGGCGCGCTGCCCGACAACTGGCAGTCGCGCCAACAAGGAGTTCTGCAATGAACGAGGCCGTTCAGGTCAACGCGTTGGGCACCATGACCGCCGGCACCTGCGTGGAGCCGGGGTTGTTCGAGCTGCGCCAGCTTCCCCGTCCATCCGAAGCGCCGGAAGGCTGGGCCTTGGTGGACATTGCCGCTGTCGGGCTGTGCGGCACCGATTACCATATCTTTGAGGGCAAGCACCCTTATCTGCAATATCCTCGGGTGATCGGGCACGAGCTCTCAGGTCGGCTGGTCGAGGCGGCCGGGGACATGGCCGCGGGCGAGCTCGTCGTCATCAACCCCTATGTCTCCTGCGGCACCTGCCGCGCCTGCAGCCGGGGCAAGCCCAATTGCTGCACCCGGATTGAAGTTCTCGGTGTGCATCGTGACGGCGGCTTGTGCAGCCGCATCGCCGTACCCATCGGCAATCTTTATCCCGCCACCGGTCTCTCCGATCTGCAGGCGGCCATGGTCGAGTTCCTCGCCATTGGCGCCCATGCCGTAGCGCGCTCAGAACTGGCCGCCGGCGACCGTGTGCTCGTGACCGGCGCCGGCCCGATCGGACTGGGCGTGGCGCTGTTCGCCCGGCTCGCGGGTGCCGAAGTGCACCTGCTCGATCTGAGCCCTCGGCGGCTGGAGCTGGCCGGCAAGCGCTTTGGCTTTGAGCATCTCCATAGCGATCCTGGCAGCATTCTTGCTGGCGATCTCGCCGATGGTTTCGATGTCGTGTTCGATGCCACGGGCTCCGCTCGCGCCATCGAGGCCGGCTTTGCTCTCCTTGCGCATGGGTCCACCTATGTGCTGGTCAGCGTCGTCAAGGACGACATCCGCTTTAGCGACGCCGAGTTCCACAAGCGCGAAACCCGTATCGTCGGCAGCCGCAATGCCCTGCGCGCCGATTTCGAGCGGGTGATGGCCGCGATTCGGGCGGGGCAGATCGATACATCAGCCCTCTTGTCCGAAGAGATCGCCCTTGTCGATTTGCCCCGCCGCTTTGCCGAACTTGCGGAGGATCGGGAAAGCCTGATCAAGGCTGTGGTTCGGCCATGATCATCAGCAAAACGCGCCGGCTTACGGCTCGTCAGAACGCCTAACCACCAAGCTTCATTATCGGAGGAGTAACATGATGAAATCTGTCCTGCTCGGCACCGTCGCATCCGCGCTTTGCCTCACCATCGCCGCCGCTTCGGCCGGCGAAATCGCCGTGATCGTCAAGACCACCAACTCGAACTTCTGGCAGAACGTCAACAAGGGCGCTGCCGCCGCACTCGAAGGCAATTCCGAGCACACGCTGAGCTTTGACGGCCCCGCTTCGGAAGCCGCAGTGGCCGACCAGGTTAACCTGGTGGAAAACGCGGTCAATCGCGGCGTCGCGGGCATCGTCCTGGCCCCTTCCGACCCCGAAGCACTGGTGCCGGTCGTGCGCCGCGCCAACGAAGCGGGCATTCCCGTTGCCATCATCGACTCCGCCTTGGGCGAAAGCGGCGCAGGCCTCTACCAGACGTTCCTTTCCACCGATAACTGCAAGGCCGGCGAGATGGCCGCTCAGGCCGTGATCGATGGCGCCGGCACCACCGGCAAGGTTGCCGTCATGTCTTATGTCGCCGGTGTTGGCTCGGAAATCGGCCGCGTCGGCTGCTTCACCGAATATCTCAAGGGCAATAGCGAGCTCGAAATCGTCGGCCCCTATTACTCCCAGTCCCAGATGGCCACCGCGCTCAACCAGACCACCGACGTGCTGGCCGCCAATCCCGACCTGGTGGCGATCTTCGGCGCCAATGAGCCCACCGCCATCGGCATGGGCCGCGCCATCGTGCAGGCCGGCAAGGCCGGCCAGCTCACCGCTATCGGCTTTGACGGCAACGAGGACCTCCAGGCCTTTGTCAAGGACGGCACGCTCTCTGGCATTCTCGTCCAGGGCTCCTATCAGATGGGCGAGCTGGGCGTGCAGGCCGTGCTCGATCTTCTGGGCGGCAAAACCCTCGAGGAGCAGATCGATACCGGCGTCGTCCTTGTCACCAAGGACAATATCGACCAGCCCGAAGCGCAGAACGTGCTGTACTAAGCAACTCTACCCGGGCAGGCACCGCGTCTGTCCGGGACTTTTCAATCCGAAGGTCGAGCGCCATCGCAAGCTGCCGTGCGCTCCTGCTGCGGAACTCACGCCCGCACCCATCGTTGGTCATGGCATCCCACTTCGAGAGAGAGCCATGACCGACCGCCTCACCATGCAGGACCCGCGCAGCCAATATCCCAAGCCCCCGTTTCCCCGCCAGCCGCAGCCCGTGCCCGGCCTCGCCGGCAAGATGGATCCGGTGCCCGACCACGGCGAAACCTCCTACCAGGGCTCGGGCAAGCTCAAGGGCCGCAAGGCGCTGATCACCGGCGGCGACTCCGGCATCGGCCGTGCTGCTGCCATCGCCTATGCGCGCGAAGGCGCCGACGTTGCGATCTCCTTCCTCGAAGCCGAATCCGCCGACGCGCAGGAGGTGATCAAGCTGATCGAAGCCGAAGGGCGCAAAGCCATCGCGCTTCCCGGCGACATCACCGATGAAAACTGGTGCCAGCAGCTGGTGAGCCAGGCCGTCGAGGGGCTGGGCGGGCTCGATATCCTCGTCATCAATGCCGGCCGGCAGCAGAACCGCGAGTCGATTGACAAGGTCACCTCGGCCGATTTCGACAAGACGATGAAGACCAATCTCTACGCCATGCACTGGATCGCCCAGGCCGCCGTGCCCCATCTCAAGCCCGGCGCCGCCGTGATCACCACGGCCTCGATCCAGGCCTATGAGCCCTCCGCCATCCTGCTCGATTATGCCACCACCAAGGCCGGGATCGTCGCCTATACCAAGGCCCTCTCCAAGCAGCTGATCGAGAATGGCGTGCGGGTCAATTCCGTGGCCCCCGGCCCGTTCTGGACGCCCCTGCAGTCGAGCGGCGGCCAGCCCGAAGAAAAGGTCATGCAGATGGGCTCGGACAGCGCCTTTGGCCGCCCGGGCCAACCCGTCGAGCTGGCCCCGATCTATGTGCTGCTCGCGTCCCAGGAAGCCAGCTACATCACCGGCGAAGTGTTTGGCGTCACCGGCGGCGCCGGCATCGCCTGACGCCAGCATGGGCCGGGCCCCTGTGCCCGGCTCCTTTTCTCAGCAACGGAGTTCATCATGGACGAGGAGGCTGCCGGCAAGCTCGTGCCGGTTCGGGCAACACCCAATGCGCCGGCGCGGGCCCGCGTCCGTTGGGCCTGGGGCCGGGCAAGCCTTGAGGTCGATGCCGAGATTACCCCCGCCGGGTTCCTGGCGATCGGGGGCATGGTCGGCATGATCCTGCTTGCGGTAGTGCCCATTGTTTCGGCTGGTAGCCGCGCCCGCCGGCGGCTGTTCTGATTTAGCCGCCGGCTCACAGTCGGCGGCGCTACTTCTTGTTGCGCATCGCAGCGCTCAGCATGTCGCCCAGCGAGCCGGTGCTGCGCTTGGCCTCCTGCGGCGGGCGCTGGCTGGGGCGCATTGGCTGCTCGCGACCACGTTCGCGCGGCGCGGCGGCCTCGCCATCCCTGCGCATGGTCAGTCCGATGCGCTTGCGCGGCAGGTCCACTTCCACCACCCGCACCTTCACAACGTCCCCCGCCTTGACCACCTCATGGGGGTCCTTGACGAATTTGTCGGCCAACTGGGAAACATGCACCAGCCCGTCCTGGTGCACGCCGATATCCACGAAGGCGCCGAAGGCGGCGACATTGGTCACCGTGCCTTCCAGCATCATGCCCGGCTTGAGATGCTTGATGTCATCGACGCCTTCGGCAAAGGTCGCGGTCTTGAACGCCGGGCGCGGGTCGCGGCCGGGCTTTTCCAGCTCCGCCAAAATATCGCGTACAGTGGGCAGGCCGAACCGCTCATCGACAAAGCTCTTGGGATCAAGCCCGGCCAGCGCCGCCTTGTCCCCCATCAACGTGCGCAAATCCCGCCCGCAGGCCGCAACGATCCGGCGCGCGACGCCATAGGCCTCGGGGTGAACTGAGGAGGCATCGAGCGGCTCGGTGCCATCGGTGATGCGCAAGAACCCCGCGCTTTGCTCGAAAGTGCGTTGGCCCAGCCGCGGCACCTTGAGCAGCGCCTTGCGCGACTGGAACGGCCCGTTGGCATCGCGATAGCTGACAATGGCTTCGGCAACCGAGCCGCCAAGCCCCGAAATCCGCGCAAGGAGCGGCGCCGAAGCGGTGTTGAGATCAACGCCCACGGCATTCACCGCATCTTCCACCACCGCATCGAGCGAGCGCCCGAGCCGGTTCTGGTCCACATCATGCTGGTATTGCCCGACCCCGATGGCCTTGGGCTCGATCTTGACCAGCTCGGCCAGCGGATCCTGCAGGCGCCGGGCGATGGAAACCGCCCCCCGCAGTGACACATCAAGATTGGGGAACTCGGTCGCCGCAAGCTGGGAGGCCGAATAAACCGAAGCCCCCGCTTCCGAAACGATCACCTTGGTGGGTTTGGGCGCGGGCAGGCGTTCGATGAGGTCGGCGACGAGCTTTTCGGTTTCCCGGCTGCCCGTGCCATTGCCGATGGCGATCAGTTCAACCCGATGCTTCTGGATCAGCGCCTGGATAGCCGCTTGCGCCCCCACCACGTCGTTGCGGGGCTGGAACGGGTAGATCGTCGCCGTATCGAGCACCTTGCCGGTGGGGTCGATCACCGCGACCTTGACCCCGGTGCGGATGCCGGGATCGAGCCCCATCGTGGCCCGAGCGCCAGCGGGAGCCGCGAGCAGCAGGTCCTTGAGGTTGCGGGCGAACACGGAAATGGCCTCGGCTTCAGCCCGCTCGCGCAGTTCCACCATCAGGTCCACCGACAAGGACGCACGCAGCCGCGTCCGCCAGGCCCAGCCGGCAACCTCGCGCAGCCAGTTGTCGCCCGCGCTATTGCCCTGCGCCTTGAGCGCGCCCGCCACCAGTCGCTCGGCCGGCTTGACGGGGTCGGGCAGGTCAGCGTCCACCTCGATGTCGAGGCTCAGAAATTCCTCGTCGCGTCCGCGCATCATCGCCAGCGCGCGGTGGCCGGCGACCTTGTTCCAGCGTTCCGAATGGGCAAAATAGTCCGAGAACTTGGCCCCGGCCTCTTCCTTGCCCTTAAGCACCTTGGCGCTCAGCATCGCCTTGTCACGCATATAGCTGCGCAATTGCCCGAGCAGACCGGCATTCTCGGTCAGTCCCTCGACCACGATATCGCGCGCGCCCTCCAGCGCTTCCTTGGTGCCGGGTACGTGTTCGTTGAGGTAAGCTTGTGCCAGCACTGCCGGGTCGGCATTGCGATTGGCGAGAATGGCCTCTGCCAGTGGCCCCAGCCCGCGCTCGCGCGCAATCTCCGCCTTGGTGCGCCGCTTGGGCTTGAAGGGCAGGTAGAAGTCTTCCAGTTCCGCCTTGGTCGCCGCGCCCGTGATGGAGGCGGTGAGCTGGGGGGTGAGCTTGCCCTGCTCGTTGATCGATTTAAGGATCGCCGCCCGCCGCGCTTCGAGTTCGCGCAGATAGGTCAGCCGCTCGGCGAGGAGCCGCAACTGCGTGTCATCGAGCCCGCCCGTCACTTCCTTGCGGTAGCGCGCGATAAAGGGCACCGTGGCGCCACCATCGAGCAGTTCCACCGCCGCACCAACCTGGGCCGGGCGGGCCCCCACCTCGGTGGCGATCTGGGCGGCAATGCGGGTGTCGAGTTCGGACATGGCTCTTCTTCTTGGGTTCGGCTGGCGCGACCATAGTCGCCTCGCGCGGCAGGTCACACCCGATCGGGCGGGTTTTTCCCCGGTTGTGCGTTCCCATGGGGATAAACCATGTCCGCAATATGCCGGTGTCGGAACCCGCGCCCTGGCAGATGAACCTTGCGCTCGCAGCGGTATTGTTCTTTGAATGTTCTCGTGCATGATAGCAGCAGAACCGGAGGGGAGGTTGGGAATGAAGGTCAGTGGAACATTCACCGTCTCGGGGTTCCAGCAGGCAGACCTAGCCGTGCCAGACGCGGTGGTCACCGGCTTGCCCGTGGGGGTGAGCACGATGGAAAAGCTCTACATCGGCGAGGTCAGCGGCCGCTCAACCACGATCTTCACCTTTGCCTTTGATCGCGTCTCGGGCGTGGGGTCGTACCTTGCCATGGAGAGTTTTGAAGGTGCGCTTGGGGACAAGCGGGGCAGCTTCAACTTCCTTCATTCGGCGGCCACCCAGGGGAGCGATCGAGCCAACGAATTCTTCGCCATTGTCGAGGGCAGTGGCACCGGGGAGCTGGCGGGCATCACCGGAACGGGCGGCATCAGCATTGATGCGGAGCTGCATCACATCTGGTTTGATTACACCTTCGGCTAGCGCAACACACCCGCGCTTCCGCGACATCTTGGCCACGGCTCTTGCGAACAAAACAGGAATACGGTTCGGTGCCCGCCTAGCTGGAGCCTTACGATTCGTGGCGTTCGATACCTCATATCTGGAGACCCTGAACCCCGAGCAGCGCCGGGCGGTGGAGCATGGCGTCGGGGCTGACCGCTCCTCGCCGCTGCTGGTGATTGCCGGCGCGGGTTCGGGGAAAACCAATACTCTGGCCCATCGGGTCGCCCATCTCGTCGTCAATGGCGCCGATCCGCGGCGTATCCTCCTCCTCACCTTTTCGCGTCGGGGTGCCGGCGAGATGACGCGGCGGGTCGAGCGGATCCTCGCGCGTGTGCTTGGCACCAATACCGGTGGCGCCGGGGATGCTCTCGCCTGGGCGGGCACCTTTCATGGCATTGGTGCGCGCCTCTTGCGCGAACATGCCGTCCAGATCGGGCTTGACCCTGCGTTCACCATCCATGATCGGGATGACTCCGCCGATCTCATGAACCTCGCGCGCCACGAGCTGGGCTTGAGCGGCGCCAAGAGCCGGTTCCCCACCAAGGGCACGTGCCTCGCCATCTATTCGCGCGTGGTCAACGCGCAGGGCGATCTGGCCGAGGTGCTCAAAACCGTTTTCCCCTGGTGCGCCATGTGGGAAAACGAGCTGCGGGCCCTGTTTGCCGCTTATGTCTCGGCCAAGCAGGGACAGAACGTGCTCGATTACGATGACCTGCTGCTGTATTGGGCCGGGATGATGGAGGAGCCGGCCATCGCAGCCAATCTCGCCAGTCGGTTCGATCATGTGCTGGTGGATGAATATCAGGACACCAACCAGCTTCAGGCCTCGATCCTCCTCGCCCTCAAGCCGCAGGGGCAGGGGCTGACCGTCGTCGGCGACGATGCCCAGTCGATCTATTCCTTCCGCGCCGCGACGGTCCGCAACATCCTCGATTTCCCAACGGCCTTTTCGCCCGCGGCCGACATCGTCACTCTTGATCGCAACTACCGCTCCACCCAGCCCATCCTTGCCGCGGCCAATGCGGTGATCGAGCAGGCCAGCGAGCGCTTCACCAAAAATCTCTGGACCGAGCGGCAGTCCGAAGCCAAGCCGCTGCTCGTCACCGTGCGCGACGAGGCCGACCAGGCGCGCTACGTCGTTGAAAAGGTGCTCGAAGCGCGCGAAGGCGGCGTGTTGCTCAAGCAGCAGGCGGTGCTGTTTCGCACCTCGAGCCATTCCGGCCCGCTCGAAATCGAGCTCACCCGCCGCAACATCCCCTTTGTCAAATTCGGTGGTCTCAAATTTCTCGACGCCGCCCATATCAAGGACCTGCTGGCGCTGCTGCGCTGGGTGGAAAATCCGCGTGACCGGGTGGCCGGATTTCGCGTGCTCCAGCTGCTGCCGGGGATTGGCCCTGCGGCCGCCGGCAAGGTGCTCGATGCGCTGGCCACCGGCCCCGATCCGGTCTGGGCCCTGGGAGAAATCCCTCAACCTCCGCGATCGGGTCAGGGCTGGAAGGAGCTCGTGGAACTCGTTACGCGCCTGTCCCGGCGTGATGCCGGCTGGCCGGCCGAGCTGGGCTATGCCCGCCTCTGGTACGAGCCCCTCATGGAGCACACCTATGAGGATGCCAGCATCCGGCAGGCCGATATCGTTCAACTCGAGCAGATTGGGGCAGGCTATCCCAGCCGCGAGCGGTTCCTCACCGATCTGACCCTCGATCCGCCTGAGGCCACCAGCGATCAAGCCGGGGTGCCGCTGCTCGATGAAGACTATCTGATCTTGTCGACCATCCATTCGGCCAAGGGGCAGGAATGGAAGGCGGTGCATGTGCTCAATGTGGTGGATGGCTGCATTCCCTCCGATCTGGGCACCGGCAGCACCCATGAATTGGAAGAAGAGCGGCGCCTGCTTTACGTGGCAATGACCCGGGCCCGCGACGAGCTGCATCTGCTGGTGCCACAACGGTTTTACGTCACCCAGCAGTCGCGCCATGGCGACCGGCACCTGTACGCCCAGCGCACCCGCTTCATTCCCCGCGCGACGCTAGGCAGTTTCGAGGATATTTTATGGCCCCCGGTAAAGCCCTATCAGCCTGATGGGTTTATCCCCACGCCGGTTCAGGCCGATCTTGGCGCGCGCATGCGCAATATGTGGGCGAAATAGCAATGGCCAGGCTGCTGACACTGGCTGACCGCTCCGCCCCTATGCTCGGCAGGTGAAACAAGGCCGTCCTCGTGAGCATCCGCAAGATCATTCATATCGATATGGACGCGTTCTACGCCTCCGTCGAGCAGCGCGATAATCCCGAGCTGCGCGGCAAGCCGGTCGCGGTGGGTCATGGCGCCGCGCGGGGTGTGGTGGCGGCCGCCAGCTATGAGGCGCGAGCCTTCGGGGTCTATTCGGCGCTGGCTTCCGTCACGGCGATGCGCAAATGCCCCGAGCTCATCTTCGTGCCCCCGCGCTTTGACGTTTATCGCGCGGTCTCCGCCCAGATCCACGAGATCTTTCGCGAGCATACCGATCTGATCGAGCCGCTGTCGCTGGACGAGGCCTATCTCGATGTCACCCAGAACAAGCAGGGCATTAGCCTCGCGCGGGATATCGCCAATACAATTCGCAGCCGGATCAAGGAAGTCACCGGCCTCAATGCCTCGGCGGGGATCAGCTACAACAAGTTCCTCGCCAAGATTGCTTCGGGTTACCGCAAGCCCAACAATTATTTCGTTATTCCCCCCGAGCGCGGTGCCCAGTTCGTGGCCGCCCTACCAATCGAGAAATTCCACGGCGTCGGTCCCGCCACCGCAGCGCGTATGCACCGGCTTGGCATCATGACCGGTGCCGATCTTGCCGCCTTAAACATGGACGAGATGGTCGCCCATTTCGGGCGCTCGGCCCAATATTGGTTCGACCTCGCCCAGGGAATCGACCACCGCGAAGTCAAACCCAATCGCGAGCGCAAATCTATCGGCGCCGAAGATACGTTTGGGCAGGATATCACCACCCTTGATGAAGCACGCACCCTGACGCGGCCGCTGATCAACAAGGTCTGGGCGGGGGGCGAAAAGCGCGGGCTTTATGGCCGCACCGTCACCTTGAAGGTCAAGTTCGCCGATTTCGAGCAGATCACCCGCGCCAGAAGCCGGCCCGAGCCGGTCAGCAGCGCTGCCGAACTGGCCCGGGCCGTCGACGAATTGCTGGCGCAGGCCTTTCCGCCCAAAAAACCGGTGCGCCTTCTGGGCGTCACCATCTCCGCCTTCACGCCTTCCAGCAACACCGCCACACCCAAGCAGATGGTCCTGCCGATTCAGGACTGAGCCTGCCTAGAGCCGCGCCCGCGATTTGAGCCAGCGATCAAAAGCCACGGCGAGGATCAGGATCAACCCGATCACGATGCTCTGGGTGTAGGACGAGACATTGTTGAACTGCAGCCCGTTCTGCAGCACCCCGATCAGCGCCGCCCCGATCACCGTGCCCCCCACGCTACCGATGCCGCCAAACAGCGACGTGCCGCCGATCACCACCGCTGAAATCACCGTCAGTTCATAGCCGGCCCCCGCCACCGCTTCGGCGGAATTGAGCCGCGCTGCCAGCACAAAGGCGGCAAGGCCCGAGAAGAACCCCACGATCACGTAAACCGAAACAAGGATGCGATCGACCCGCAACCCCGACAGCCGCGCTGCCTCCGCATTACCGCCTACCGCATATACCGAGCGGCCATAGCGGGTATAGCGCAGCACCAGATGGCACAGCACCGCGGCCACCGCAAAGATGATCACCGGCACGGGGACGGGGCCCACAAGGCCGGTGCCGAACCAGCGCATGGCCGGATCAAACCCCGATATGGGCCCGCCATTGGACACGGTGAGCGTCAGCCCGCGAAAGATCGTGAGGCCCCCAAGCGTCACGACGAAGGGCGGCACTTTGAGCCGGGTGATAGTCAGCCCCTGCAGCGCGCCGCATAGGGCGCCCACCACAAGCGCAGCAAGCAGCGCCGCGAACCAGCCAAAACCCGCCGATCCGGAAGCGGACAGCGACATCGAATTGGCCGTGCCCCCTTTGGCCACCACGGCGGCGATCATGCCGCAGAGGGCCAGCAGTGAACCAACGCTGAGATCGATACCCGCGGTCAGGATCACAAAGGTCATGCCCAGCGCGATCAGTCCCGTGATCGAGATTTGCCGCATGATGTTGAAGACATTGATGGGGTCGATGAAGCTGGGCTTCATGGCGGTGAACACCACGATCAGCGCCACGAGAAAGATCAGCGGGCCGAAGCGCTTGGCAATGGCAAAGCCATTGGGCCCGCTGCGCCGAACTGGTTCGGTTGTGCTGCTCATTGGTGTTCTCCCCCTGGCTGGTCCAGCGCCATCAGCGCCATCAGCTTTTCTTCAGTGGCCTCGGTCGCCAGCATCGTGCCGCTTACGCGCCCCTGCCGCATGGTGACGATGCGATCGCTGACCGCGAGGATCTCGGGGAGCTCGGATGAAATCACCATCACCGCGATCCCGCGCGCCGCGAGTTGCACGAGGATCTGGTGCACCTCGGCCTTGGCGCCCACATCCACCCCCCTTGTGGGCTCATCGACGATCAGCACCTTGGGGTCTCGCGCCAGCCAGCGCGCCAGGATCACCTTTTGCTGGTTGCCGCCCGAAAGTCCGGCAATGGGCTGGTCGGGAGAGGCCATGCGGATCGAGAGCATTTTCTTGAACTCGCCCAAGGCCTGACGTTCGCGCCGCTCGGTCATGATCCCCAGGCGATTGGAATAAGCCTCAAGCGTGGCGATGGAAAAATTCTGCAGGATCGAGAGAATGGGAAAGATGGCCTGGTGCTTGCGGTCTTCGGGCACCAGCCCGATCCCCAGCGCGATGGCGTGGGCCGGTGAGGCGGGGGCAATGGTTTGGCCGTCCAGCCTCATTGTGCCTGCTGCAATGCGGTCGGCGCCAAAAATGGCCCGCGCCAGCTCGGTCCGGCCCGAGCCCACCAGCCCCGCCACCCCCAGGATCTCGCCGGCCTTGAGATCAAGATCGATGCCTGCCAGCACGATGGCATGGGGCGCTTCGGGATCGCGGATGGTCTGCAGGCCGCGCACGCTGAGGCGCACCTGGCCCGCGGCATGCCGCTGCGCCGGCCGCGTATAAAGCTCGGAGGCCGCGCGCCCCACCATCTTCTCGATGATCCGCAGCAGCGGGATGGGTCCGCCTTCGCGCAGCAAATGCCCCGCCAGTCGCCCGTCGCGCAGCACGGTCATGCGATCGCAGATCGCCGAGGCTTCTTCGAGCCGGTGGGTGACGAACATGATGGCGACGCCTTCCTCGCGCAGGCGGGCCATGATGGCGAGCAGCTGACTGACTTCGGTCTCCGTCAGGGCCGAGGTCGGCTCATCCATGATGATCAGTCGGCTTTCGAGCGACAGCGCCCGGGCGATCTCGACCAATTGCTGCTCGGCTACCGACAGCGCCGAAGCCGGCGTATCGGGGTCGATGCTGAGCCCCACCCGCGCGATGATGCTGCGGGTTTCCTGGCGCATGCGGCCCCAGTCGATGATGCGCAGCGGTCCGACCGGCGCGCGACCGATAAAGATGTTCTCGGCCACCGACAGCGTCGGGATGAGGCTCAGTTCCTGGTAGATCGTCACAATCCCGGCGCGCTTGGCCGCCTGGGGCGTTGCGGGCCGATAATCCTGCCCGGCAAAAACGATGCGCCCGCTCGAGGGCGGCTGCGCGCCCGAGAGGATCTTGAGCAGGGTGGACTTGCCCGCCCCGTTTTCTCCCAAAAGCCCCAGGATTTCGCCCGGGCGCACATTTAGCGACACATCACTGAGCGCTGCGACACCGGCAAAATGTTTTGATACCCCCATCACTTCGAGCAGGGGCGGCGTCGACGGCTGTGACGTGGCAAGAGCTGCCATCGGCCTGTCCTCCTGGGTCTGGCGCAAGCAACCGGCCGGGCGCCTCCTCGCCCCCGGCCGGCGGGATTCGGCTTAGCCGGCTTCGCCGATGCGTTCGGCCTGGTCCAGATTGGCCTGGGTGATGACCACGGGGGTCAGCAGCACCAGCGTTTCGGCCGGCTCGGTTCCGTCCTTGGCATAGGCCACCGCGATCTTGACCGCCTCGCGTGATTGCTCGCCGGGGAACTGCTCGACCGTGCCGGCCATGCCCCCGTCGCGCACCGAAGCCAGCGCTTCGGGTAGCGCGTCAAAGCCATAGATCTTGACGTCGGTGAAGCCGCGAGCGGCGCAGGCTTCGAGCGCCCCCAGCGCCATGTCGTCATTGGCACAGATGATCGCATCGGGCTTGCCATTGGCCGCGAGCCCGGCTTCCGTCACGGCCAATCCCTGGTCGCGGGCAAAATTGGCGGTTTGCTCGAAGACGATCTTGTATTTGTCGGCCATGCCATCAAGCACATTGTGCACGCCCTTGTTGCGGTCGATGGCGGGACCCGCCCCAGGCTGGCCCTGCAGGTGGAAGATGGTCGCGCCATCGGGGAAGGCGTCCACCACCGCCTGCGCTTCGGCTTCGCCGCCCTTGACATTGTCGGCCCCCACATGGGCCAGAATGCCTTCCACCCCGTCCACGCGCCGGTCGATGGTCACCACGGGCACATTGGCCGCAATGGCCTGCTCGATGGCGGGCGCCAGCGCATTGACGTCAAGCGGGGAAATGACGATCGCATCCACCTGCTGCACGATGGCCGATTCAATGTCGGCGGTCTGCTTGGGCGCAGAATTTTGCCCGTCGCTCTCGATCACCGCGACACCCTGGTTGCCGGCCTCGGCCTTGATCTGGTTGAGCATATGCACAAAGAACGGAAAGCCCAGGTTGGGCACCGATCCAAGAATGGTCAATTGGTCCTGCGCCAAGACAGGACTGGCAACGGCCAGCGCGCCGAGCGCCACCGAAGACATCAGAAAACTGCGTCTATCCATGGGTTCCTCCCGTTACGGGTCGCCGGCGGCATCTTGTGTGTCCGTCCGGCAGGGGGAGCCTATGTGGTGCTTCTGCTCCCCGCAAGCAGCAAACCGATGGAGTTCGCCACACCCCATCCGCTAAACACCAAGCCATTCAACTCACGGGGCACTAAGGACTGCCGCCGAAATGGGCGGGGCGCCCGCCCGGCAGTGCGTTTGCCTTTCCTTTGGTGCAACGCGGGTCGGGGCGGCGACGTTCGCCCCTGTCAGGGGAAAGGCCAAGGCTGTGCAAGACGTCACCCTAGTCCTTGTTCTATTGCTAGCCGTGGTGCTGAGCGGGGCCATCTCGCGTGCGCTGCCCTGGCCCATTCCCGTGCCCCTGGTGCAGATTGCCTTTGGCGCGGTGCTCAGCATCGGCACGCGGCAGGGGATCACGATCAATCCGGACGTGTCCTTCCTCCTCTTCCTGCCGCCATTGCTGTTTCTCGATGGTTGGCGCATTCCCAAGGAAGATCTGCTCAAGGACGCCTCCACCGTGCTGGAACTGGCCCTCGGGCTGGTGGTCTTTACTGTGGTGGGCATGGGCTTTTTCATCCATTGGCTGATCCCCGCCATGCCGCTGGCGGTGGCCTTTGCTCTGGCCGCCGTGCTGTCGCCCACCGACCCTATCGCCGTGTCCGCCATTGCCCAGCGCGTGCCGATCCCCAAGCGCCTGATGCACATCCTGGATGGCGAATCCCTCCTCAATGATGCATCGGGCCTGGTTTGCCTGCGCTTTGCCATTGCCGCGGCCCTCACTGGCACCTTCTCGCTTTATGATGCCGGGCTGACCTTCCTGTGGCTGGCGCTCGGGGGCATCGCCATCGGCGTGGGCGTGACCTGGCTCATCACCCGGCTCCAGGATCGGGTCTCGGGGCGCTGGGGTGAGGACACCGGCTCGAAGGTCTTGGTGAGCCTCCTCATCCCCTTTGCCGCCTATCTCGCCGCCGAACATATGCAGTGCTCGGGCATCCTTGCGGCGGTAGCGGCGGGGCTGACCATGAGCCTGCTCGAGGCGTCGGGGCGCACCCGCGCGACCACCCGCATTCGACGAAATGCCGTGTGGGACATGATCCAGTTCGCCGCCAATGGCGTGATTTTCGTGCTGCTGGGCGAGCAACTGCCCGGCATCGCCCGCGCCGCGCATGAAACCGTGGCTCTGACTGGCCATGCGGAAGTCTGGTGGCTCGCCATTTACATCGTGGCGATCAATGCCGGCCTCGCCGCCTTGCGCTTCGCCTGGGTCTGGGTATCGTTCCGGCTGACACTTTTTCGCGGGCCCGGGCCGCGCAAATCGCCCAACTGGCGTGTGGTCGCCGCCATGTCCTTCGCCGGCGTGCGCGGCGCCATTACCCTGGCGGGTATTCTGACCCTGCCGCTCACGACGCTGGATGGGGCGGCCTTTCCCGCCCGCGATCTGGCGATCTTGCTCGCCATGGGCGTCATCATCACCTCCCTGATCGTGGCCAGCATCGGCTTGCCCATCCTGTTGCGCGATCTGGATGTCCCGGCCGAATCGGGTGCGCGGGCCCAGGAAGACGATGCGCGCAGTGCCGCGGCCGACGCCGCCCTGGCGGCCCTAAGCAAGGCGTTGGACCAGGTGCCCGAGGAGCGCAGCGACGCCCCGGTTTATGCGGCGGTCGGCACCCGGCTCGCCGAGCTCTACCAGCGCCGGCTCGATGGCCACTCGCAGCTGGAAGCGCTCGATATTTCGCGCAGCGAATACGAGCGGGTGGAAAAAGAGCTGGTTCTTGTCGCCTTGCGGGCCGAGCGCGCCGAAATCCGCCAGCGCCTGCGCACCGGCAAGCTCAAAAGCGAGGTCGCGCGGCAACTCATTCGTGACCTCGACTTGGCCGAGATGCGTTACTCCCGCTAGGCTCCATCCATGAGCGCCGGCGGGTTTCCGGCATCTAGCTCAAATTGTCGTGCGGAAACGAACAAATCGGCTACCCCTCACGTTGAGGCTCGACAACGAACCCAAGGGAGACGGCGAATGGCGAAGCGGCGGGAAGTGATGGCGGGAATGGCGGCGTTGCCGCTGGTGGCATGGGCGGCAGGGGCGCTGGCTCCGGCTTTTGCTCAGGAAGCAGGCACGCTTGATGGCGATCGCCTGGCGACTTCGGGCGGCGATGTGATCATCCATCCCGTCAGCCATGCGAGCCTCGTGCTCGGCTATGACGACCAGGTGATCTATGTGGATCCCGTGGGCGGTGCCGAGCTTTACGCCGAGCTGCCCGCACCAACCGCGGTGTTGATCACCCATGGTCATGGTGACCATTTCGACGTGCCCACCCTCGAAGCCATTGCAGGCGGCGGCATTCCGATCCTGACCACCCAGGAAGTGTTCGACAAGTTGCCCGAGGCGCTCAAGGCTAATGCCACGGCGCTGGCCAATGGCGACGAGGGCTCTCTCAACGGTCTGCCCGTCGCGGCCATCCCGGCCTACAACACCTCGCCCGACCGGCTGCAGTACCATCCGCAAGGCGTCGGCAACGGCTATCTTATCAAGTTTGGGGACGACATCGTGTATGTCGCCGGCGACACCGAGCCCACGCCCGAAATGCTGGCGCTCGAAAACATCGCCGTCGCCTTCCTGCCGATGAACCTGCCCTATACGATGACGCCCGAGCAAGCGGCCGAGGCCGTGAACACCTTCAAGCCGGGCATTGTGTATCCCTATCATCACCGCGGCAGCGATCTGGATGCCTTTGAAGCGGCGGTCGAGGAAGGCGTCGAAGTGCGCCGGGCCAATTGGTATCCCGAAGGGGAAGAGGCGGCGTGAGGCCGCCCCGCAAGCCTTGACTCTGCCGTTATTTGCCATGATAAGCACAACCCGATGCGCGCCGGCTCAAACCGGTGCGCTGCTTTGGTTTGAAAACGCTGCTTAAGGCTTCCCCGCCGGTTTGATCGCCGGCATGCATGAAGACCGCGACACCGGGTGTAACGCCCAGGGGAATAGTCGCGGCGCCGCAAAGCGCGACAACAGGGACCGGGATGTTTGACGCACCCGGTTGATGAATGACGTTCGCAGTGATCAAAACCGGTGGCAAGCAGTACAAAGTTGCCGCCAATGACGTATTGAAGATCGAAAAGCTCGATGCCGAAGCCGGCACCATCGTGACCTTTGACCAGGTGCTGATGGTTGATGGCGAAGTTGGCGCTCCGCTGGTGGAAGGCGCAATTGTTGCTGCCGAACTGCTGGAAACGCGCAAGCAGAAGACGGTCATCATCTTCAAGAAGAACCGTCGCCACAATTACCGTCGCCGCAACGGCCACCGCCAGCTGCTCTCGACCGTGCGCATCACCGAGATCCTGACCGGTGGCGCCCAGCCGAACCTGACAGCTCCGGCCCGTACCGAAACGGCAACACCCAGCGTGAGCGAAGCCGCACCGGCTGGCGAGCAGAACCAGGCTGGCATCCCGGCTGTCGAGACCTTTGAGGCCGAGGCCGCCGCGCCTGCCAAGAAGAGCTCGCGCAAGGCCGCCGCAGCCCCTGCTGCCGACGACGCCGCTGGCGAAACCGCAAAGCCGGCCCGCAAGACTGCGGCCAAAAAGGCCGCTCCCAAGGCCGATCAGGAATAAGGACCAAGCACCATGGCACACAAGAAAGCAGGCGGTTCATCCCGCAATGGTCGTGATACCGCCGGACGCCGTCTTGGCGTCAAGAAGTTTGGCGGCGAAGAAGTGATCGCCGGCAACATCATCATTCGTCAGCGCGGCACCAAGTGGCACCCCGGCACTGGTGTTGGCTTGGGCAAGGATCACACGATCTATGCTCTGGTTGACGGCAAGGTGGCCTTCCGCACCCGCGCCAAGTCGCAGGTGTTCGTGTCGGTCGAGCCGGCGCTGGCCGCCGAGTAAGAACCGGCCGTTTGCACGCAAGCTGCCGGGGGACAGGTCCCCTCGGCGCTGCCGCAACAGCTAAGCACAGGGGAACCGGTCCGCCGGTTCCCCTTTTTGCTTTTTCGGAGCCCAACATGGACAGCCCACGGCAGCGTCTTCCGGCGACCCTCACCACCACCCGGCTGGTGCTGACCACGCCTGCGCTCGCGCATGTGCCCGCCATTGCAGAACTGGCCAACAACCCTCGCCTTCTTGCCGTGTTGACCCGCCTTCCCAATCCGTACGGGGAAAGCGACGCGGTCTTTTTTGTCGAGGAGCTTGCCCGCAGTGCTGAAGAATGGGCTTGGGCGATCGAGCTCGAGGGTCGGTTCATCGGCACGATCGGGCTGCATCTGCTGGACGGACAACCCCCCGCACTGGGGTATTGGTTGGGCGAGCCCTTCTGGGGACAAGGCTATGGCACGGAAGCGGCGCGGGCAGTGGTGCAGACCGCACAGCAGGCCGGCTTTACCGCGCTCCGCTCCCGAGCTCTCGTCAGCAACAGCGCCTCACTCGCGGTGTTGCGCAAGGTCGGCTTCGTTGAACTGGGGCAGGCGTTCGAAGAAACGGGCACGTTGGTGGGTCAACCCGTCGTGCTCCTCGGTCAGGACCTGCCGCAATGATGCACGATCATTTTTCGGGCATGGCCGAATGAGCCTTACTCTGCAAACCGCGCGCTTTACGCTGCGCCAGCCCGTGCCTGAAGACGCCGAGTTGATTGCGCGCTATCTCAACGATTTCGCGGTGTCGGGTAATCTCGCGCGGGTGCCATACCCGTATCGCGTCAGCGATGCCAAGGCCTGGCTGCGCACGCGCCGTCCGGTGATGCCGCTTGAGGACACCAATTTCTCCATCGACCTGCCCGGATTTGGTTTGGCGGGGCATGTGGGCTTTCATCTTGGCCCTAAAGGCCCCATTATAGGGTACTGGCTCGGCCGCCCCTTTTGGGGGCAGGGCATCATGACCGAGGCAGTGCGGGCGAGCCTTGACTGGTTCTTCCCCGCAACCAACGCCCCGGTCGTGTATTCGGGCGTGTTTCATTTCAACGCGGCCTCGCTGGCGATCCAGCGCAAGCTCGGCTTTACCGAGATTGGCCGTTCCCGCCTCCTATGCCTTGCACGCAAGGCCGAGGTGGAGCATATCGACACTCAATTGACGCAGGGCGTCTGGAAGGCGCACAAGCCATGAAGTTTCTTGATCAAGCCAAGGTTTATGTTCGCTCGGGCGATGGCGGCGCGGGCGCCGTATCGTTTCTGCGCGAGAAATTCGTCGAATTCGGCGGCCCCAATGGTGGCAATGGCGGGCGCGGCGGCGATGTGATCATCGAATGCGTGGATGGACTCAACACCCTGATCGATTACCGCTACCAGCAGCATTTCAAGGCCAAGACCGGCACCCATGGCATGGGCAAGCAGCGCACCGGCGCCGATGGCGAGGATACGATCCTGCGCGTTCCCGTCGGCACGCAGATCTTTGAAGACGACAACGAGACCCTCATCGCTGACATGACCGAGGTTGGCCAGCGCGTCGTGCTGCTGTCGGGCGGCAATGGCGGCTTTGGCAATGCCCATTTCAAGACCTCGTCCAACCAGGCGCCCCGCCGCGCCAATCCGGGCCAGGAAGGCACGGAAAAGTGGATCTGGCTGCGCCTCAAGCTGATCGCCGATGCCGGTCTCGTGGGCTTGCCCAATGCCGGCAAGTCCACCTTCCTTGCGGCCGTGTCCGCCGCCAAGCCCAAGATTGCCGATTACCCCTTCACCACGCTCCATCCCAATCTCGGCGTGGTCTCGATCGGCGAGCGCGATTTCGTTCTGGCCGATATTCCTGGCCTCATCGAAGGGGCCAGTGAAGGGGCGGGGATCGGTGACCGCTTCCTTGGCCACATCGAGCGCTGTGGCGTTCTGATCCATCTGATCGATGGCACCCAGGACGACATCAAGACCGCCTATACGACCATCCGCACCGAACTGGCCGCTTATGACGAACTGCTGGGCGACAAACCCGAAATCGTCGTGCTCAACAAGGTCGATGCGATCGAGCCCGGCGACCTCAAGGAAAAGGTCAAGCTCCTGAAAAAGCTGAGCCAAGCCGAGGTGCTCCAGGTCTCGGGCGTGACGGGGCAGGGCGTCGACACCGTGCTTTATCGCGTCATCGGCGTGCTAGACGAAGAAAAGGCCGCCAAGGCGGAAGCCGCCCGGCGCAAGGCAGAACCCCATTGGGCCCCCTAAAATGACGGTGAGGAGGGCGCTGGTGTTTGCGAGTTGCTCCGGTAGCCCTCATGGTGAGGGGCGAGCCCCATGGCGAGCCTCGAACCACGAGGGCGTCGCACCATGAACCCCCTTGCCCCCTTCAGGCGCCTCACCGTCAAGATCGGCTCGGCCCTATTGGTCGACAAATCCGGCCAACTACGCTCGGAGTGGCTGGCGAGCCTCGCCAATGATCTCGCCGAGCTTAAATCTGCCGGCACCGAGATCGTCATCGTGTCCTCGGGCGCTATTGCGCTGGGACGGGGCCTGCTGGGCCTCGAAGCGCCGGTTCTAACCCTCGAGCAATCCCAGGCCGCCGCCAGCGCCGGCCAGATCGCCCTGTCGCAGGCCTGGGCCGAAGCGCTCGGGCGGCACGGCATCGTCACCGGCCAGATCCTCATCACCCCCAACATCACCGAAGAGCGGCGCTATTATCTCAATGCCCGCACCACGGTCACGACCCTGCTGACCCTCGGGGCCGTGCCGATCATCAACGAAAACGACAGCGTCGCCACCGCCGAAATCCGCTATGGCGACAATGATCGCCTGTCGGCGCGCGTTGCCACCATGATCGAGGCCGAGTGCCTGGTGCTCCTCAGCGATGTCGACGGGCTATACACCGCCCCCCCCGCCAAGGACCCGAGTGCCACCCATCTGCCGGTCGTTCCCAGCATCACGCCGGCCATCGAAGCCATGGCGGGGGGCGCCGCCAGCCACCTTTCGCGCGGCGGCATGACCACCAAGGTGGAAGCCGGCAAGATCGCGACCCAGGCGGGCACCGCCATGATCATCGCCAAGGGCACAGAGCCCCATCCGCTGCGCGCCCTTGCGCAAGGCGCGCGCCACACCCTGTTTGCCCCCGCCCACAGCCGCGCCCAGGCGCGCAAGCGCTGGATCATGGGCACCTTGCATGTCGCGGGCACGCTCCAGGTGGATGCCGGTGCCGTGCGCGCGCTGCGCACCGGCCGCTCGCTGCTTCCTATTGGCGTGACCAAGATCAGCGGCAGCTTTGAGCGCGGCGATGCCATTGCCGTCACCGATCCCGCTGGCGTTGAGATCGCGCGCGGCCTTGCGGGGCTCGACAGCGACGAAGCCCGGCTGGTGATGGGCAAACGCAGCGACACCGTGGTGGAACTGCTCGGCATCGGCCACCGGGCCGAGCTGGTGCATCGCGACAATCTCGTGCTGGTGGGCGCCAAGGAGGAAGCCGTCAATGAGCCTGGCTAAAGTTAAGGGCGACACCGCCGCCGTCATGGCCGAGCTCGGCCGCAATGCCCGCGCCGCCGCCCGGGTGCTGGCCAGCGCCACGCCTGCGCAAAAGCGCACCGCGCTCCTCACCGCCGCGGGCGCCATCAACGCCCATCGCGCCAAGATCCTCAAGGCCAATGGGCGCGACATGGAAGCCGCCAAGGCCAAGGGCATCTCCAAGGCCTTTCTCGATCGCCTGCTGCTGACCGATGCGCGCATCGACGCCATGATCGAAGCTGTGCGCACCATTGCGGAACTGCCCGATCCCGTCGGCAGCGTCATTGCCGAATGGGACCGGCCCAATGGCCTGCATATCCAGCGCGTCCGCACCCCTTTGGGCGTGATTGGCGTCATCTTTGAATCGCGTCCCAATGTCACCGCCGATGCGGGCGCGCTCTGCCTCAAGGCCGGCAATGCCGTCATCCTGCGCGGTGGCTCGGACAGCTTTTACTCCTCCCAGGCGATCGTGGATTGCCTCCTCGACGGGCTGCACCTCGCTGGCCTGCCGGTCGAGGCCATCCAACTGGTGCCCACCACCGACCGCGCTGCGGTGGGCGAAATGCTTGCGGGCCTTGATGGCAATATCGATGTGATCGTGCCCCGCGGCGGCAAGACCCTCGTTGCCCGCGTGCAGGCGGAAGCCCGGGTGCCGGTATTTGCCCATCTCGAGGGCCTGGTGCACGTTTATATCGACCGCTCGGCCGATCTCGAAAAGGCCGTCGCCATTACCCTCAACGCCAAGATGCGTCGCACCGGCATTTGCGGGGCCGCCGAAACCCTCCTCGTGCATCGCGACGTGGCGGACACCCATCTGCGCCCGATCATCGCCGCGCTGCAGGGGGCGGGCTGCGAAATCCGGGGCGACGCAACGGTTTGCGCGCTGGTCCCCGACGCCAAGCCCGCCACTGAGAGCGATTGGCGCACCGAATACGAGGACGCCATCATCTCGGTCAAGGTGGTGGACAGCATCGAAGCGGCCATCGCCCATATCGAGCATTATTCCAGCCACCACACCGAAGCTGTTATCGCCGAGGACCCGGCGGCGGTGGAGCTGTTCTTCAACAGCATCGATTCTGCCATCCTCATGCACAATGCCTCCACCCAGTTCGCCGATGGCGGCGAGTTCGGCTTTGGCGGCGAAATCGGCATCGCCACGGGCAAGATGCATGCCCGCGGCCCGGTCGGCGTCGAGCAACTCACAAGCTTTCAATACCGCGTCCGCGGCAACGGCCAGCTGCGGCCGTGAACTTTCTGGTCTTAGCACCATCCTCGGAGCTTGTTGCTCCCCTCCCCCTTGAGGGGAGGGGCCGGGGGAGGGGGTCCATCAGTGATCCACTGCACCACCCCCTCCCCAACCCTCCCCTCAGGGGGGAGGGAGCCCCAGGCCCATGGCGCGGTGTCGATTGACCCACCGTCCGCCCCTCCGCATCGCCGGCGTCACCGAAATCCCGCCTTCCGCGCGCGGCATGCGCATTGGTTTGTTCGGCGGCAGCTTCAATCCCGTGCATGCCGGCCATCGTCTCGTGATGCAGCAGATGCTGGTGCGGCTGCGGCTCGATGCGCTTTGGGTGCTGGTCACCCCCGGCAATCCGCTCAAGAACCATGCTGAACTCGCGCCCCTCCGCGACCGGGTGGAAGCCGCCCGCGAGGTGCTGGCTCATCCGCGCGTCCGGGTCACCGGCTTTGAGGCGGCGCTCGGCTTTGCCTATTCCTGGCAGACCGTGCGCTTTTTGTCCCGAACCCTGCCGGATCGGCACTTCGTCTGGATCATGGGCGCCGACAATCTCGCCCAGTTCCATCGCTGGGAGCGCTGGACGGAAATTGCCGCCACCATGCCCATTGCCGTTTATGTGCGCCCCGGCGCCGATCGGGTGGCGCCAGCTTCGCGCGCTGCCCTTGCGCTGCAGCCCTTCCGGATTCCCGAAAGCCAGGCAGGCACTTTGGCCCTGCGTCCGCCACCGGCCTGGGTTTATTTGCACGGCAAGCAATCCACGCTTTCTTCCTCGCAACTGCGGGCGCGAGGGCGTGAAACGGCAAAATAAACACCCGACCTTGCACCCAGGGCTGCAAAAGCGCATATTAGGCCGGTGTGATATAGATCACCCAAGAACAGGAACGATTGCTTGCCGTTTGCAAAGACGCGTGCACATTCCGATCAACAACCAAGGATGCTGACCCAACGCATGACCCATGCCCTGCGAGCATGGGCGGGAGGCCATTGCTGATGGCCACGCTGCCCAACACCTTTTCCCCGTCCCAGACCACGCCGCCAGCCGCGCCAACGCGCGCGCTGATCGATGTCGTGCTGGAATGCCTTGACGATGCCAAGGCCGAGGAAACCATCGCCGTCGATATTACCGGCAAGTCATCCCTGGCCGACCATATGGTGGTCACCTCGGGTCGTTCCCAGCGCCATGTCGGAGCCGTGGCCGACCAGTTGGTGACTGCCCTGCGCGAAGCTGGCTATGGCAAGCCGCGCATCGAGGGTCTGCCCCATTGCGACTGGGTGCTGGTGGATGCGGGGGACGTAATCGTCCATATCTTCCGCCCCGAAGTGCGCGAGTTCTACAACATCGAAAAGATGTGGCAGGCCGATTTCGCGGCCGACGCTCACTAAGCCGGACCAATCCCGCTCATGCTGGCCGAGATCGCTCGGCCAGCCCAGTTCGGCCAGCGCTGGCCGAGCGAAACTCCTTCATGCTGCCATTACCCCGCCTTGGTACTGGTCCATTGACCGCCCCAATGCCTCAATGGACTTCTCTATGCCTCGGCCACTTCCCCCGCTCGCTCCTTCGCATCTGCCCGGCTTGCCCGGCGGAATGGCCCCATGCGCGTGAGCATCGCCGCCGTGGGGCGGATGAAGGCGGGGCCTGAGCGCGAAATGGTCAGCCGTTATCTTGATCGCGCCGTCGGTAGCGGCAAGCCCCTGGCGCTGACGGGCTTTGACGTGACCGAGCTGACAGAATCCCGCGCATCGGCCGCCGCCACCCGCAAAAGCGAAGAAGCCCGCGCCCTCCGCGCCGCCATTCCCGCTGGCGTCGTGGTTGCGCTGGACGAGCGCGGCAAATCCATCGGCTCGGAAGCCTTTGCCGCCCTGGTTGGGCGCTGGCGCGATGAGGGGCGCCCCGCCGTCAGCTTTGTGGTGGGCGGCGCCGATGGCCTTGATCCCGATTTCGTCAAATCAGCCGATCTGGTGCTGAGCTTTTCCCCCCTGACCTGGCCGCACCAATTGGTGCGCATCATGCTGGCCGAGCAGCTTTATCGGGTCACCACCATCCTGCTGGGTCACCCCTATCACCGCGGCGACTGAGCGCTGCTATTCCTTAAGCAGTGTTAACCTGCGTTTTTTGTCGGGCTTGCTATGGTGCAGCCAAGTGATTCGCCCCACGGGCAAGCGAGCTAGGAGAGTCAATGTCGGTTTCCTCCGGCGCGAGATGGGGTGTGGTGCTGGCAGTTGTCGCCGCAGCACTGGCCCCGGCCCCGTCGCTGCTGGCGCAGGGCCCGGCGCCCCAGGGCGAGCTTGCCCCGGCGCTGCCCACCGACGCCCCTCCGGCTGCCTCCACCGATATTTCGCCCGGCGCAGCCCCGCCGGTCCCCCCAGCTGCGCCCGACGCGGCGCTTCCTGCCGCGCCAACCACGCCGGAGCTGGGTGTTGATCCCGCCGCCGTGCCGCCGCCGCCTGCCGAGCTGCCTCCTGATCCGGTGACCACTCAGGCCGAACTCGCCAAGCTCGAAGCCTCGATCACCATGAGCAAGGAGCGCGCCGACGAGTTGCGCGCCGAAATCGCCGCCATGCAGGGGGATCGCACTCAGCAAAATGCCGCGCTCATCGCCGCAGCCCAGCGCGTCAAGCTGGCCGAAATCGAAGTGGCCGATATCGAGGAGCGCTTGTCGGGCCTGATTGTGCAGGAGCTCGAAGTGCGCGGCCGGCTCGATGGTGCCGATGCCGAAATGGCCAATGTGCTGGCGGCACTCGAACGCATCTCGCTCAACCCGCCGCCCGCGCTGATCGTCGATCCCGCCGATGCCCTGGGCTCCGCGCGATCGGCCATTCTCATCGCCGCGATCGTGCCCCAGTTGCGCGCCAAGGCCGACGCGGTCACCGCTGATCTGCAGGAACTCACCAAGATCAAGGAAGCGGCGCTCGCCGAAGAAGCGGCGCTGCGCGCCAATTATTCCGTGCTCGAAGAAGAGCAATTGCGCATCGCGACGCTGATTGCCGCGCGCAGCCAGGGCATTGCTGCTGTGTCGGCCGATCTTGAGGCGACCGAACAGGAAGCCATGGCGCTGGCCGCCCGCGCGACAACGCTACGCGAACTGATCGACCAGCTTTCGGCCCGCATCGAGGAAGGCCCGACACCACCCCAGGTCGAGGGAGAGGATGCGGTGCTGACTCCCGAAGCGGTCCAGACCGCGCTTGCCAACACGGCCCGCACCGAGCCGGCGGTGCCTTTTGCCAGTGCCAAGGGGTTCCTGACCTTGCCCGCCAACGGGGTCAAGGTCGTCGATTACGGGGCGGGCGACGGGTTTGGCGGCATCTCGCAGGGCGTTTCGCTGATGACGCGGGCCGAAGCGCAGGTGGTGGCGCCGGCCGATGGCTGGGTGCTCTATACCGGCCCCTACCTCAATTACGGCCAAATCGTCATTCTCAATAGCGGGCAGGGCTATACGATCCTCTTGGCAGGTTTGGAAACGGTGACCGTTTCCATTGGCCAGTTCGTCCTGATGGGCGAGCCGGTGGGCACAATGGGATCACGCACAATTGGACGAACGGTGACCACGAGTGCTGGCAACGCCCAGCCGACGCTTTATATTGAACTGCGACACAACAGCGAACCTCTCGATCCCACCGGCTGGTGGGCAAACCCGACACAAAGTGGATGAAACCCCCATGCGCCTTTCGACCTATCGCGCCGCTGCCCTGACGCTGGCGCTGCTGCTGCCTGCTTCGACGCTTCAGGCGCAGGAAACACCGGTGCCGCCCCCCGCCGAGCAAACGCCCGCGGCCCCGGCTGAAGAGGCTCCCGCTGTTCCCGCTCCCGATCAGTCGCCTGAGCAGGCGCCAGACGCCGAGCCTGCCCCCAGCGGGGAAGAGCCCGAGCCCACGCCGGAAGAGCAAAAGGCCGCGCCGCGCGATCCGCTCGAGGTTTATGCCGATCTCAATCTCTTCGGGGAGATCTTTGATCGCATCCGCTCTGAATATGTCGATGCCCCCGATGAGCAGGAGCTGATCCGCGCCGCCATCCAGGGCATGCTGACTTCGCTTGATCCCCATTCGGGCTATTTGCCGCCAGCCGATTATGACGAGATGCGCGAGGATACCTCGGGCGAGTTCGGGGGTCTGGGCATCGAAGTCACCATGGAAGAAGACGTGATCAAGGTGGTGTCCCCCATCGATGATACGCCCGCGGCCCAGGCCGGCATCATGGCCAATGACCTTATTGTCCGTATCGATGGCACCGATGTTCAGGGCCTCAGCCTTGACGAAGCCGTGGGCAAGATGCGCGGCCCGATCGGCACCGCAACCAAGATCACCGTGGTGCGCGAAGGCATCGACGAGCCGCTCGAGTTCGAGTTGACCCGCGCCGTGATCGCCATGCGGGCCGTGCGCTGGTCGCTCGAGGGCGATATCGGCGTGGTGCGCTTGTCGCGCTTCTCCGAGCAGGCCTTTGTCGGCATCGAAAATGCCATCAAGGACATCTATGCCGAACGCGATGGCGTGGCGCCCAAGGGCATCATCCTTGACCTGCGCAACAACCCAGGTGGCCTCGTCGATCAGTCGGTTTATGTCGCCGACGCCTTCCTCAAGCAGGGTGCCGTGGTGATGACCCGTGGTCGCCTGCCACAGGAAAGCGCGCGTTACGACGCCAAGCCTGATCCGCTGGACGCCCAGATCGCCGACGTACCGCTTGTGGTGCTGATCAATGGCGGTTCGGCCTCGGCTTCCGAGATCGTTGCCGGTGCGCTGCAGGACCATAAGCGTGCAACCCTTGTGGGGACGCGCTCCTTCGGCAAGGGCTCGGTGCAGTCGATCATTTCGCTCGGGCCCGATGGCGCGATGCGGCTGACCACGGCTCGCTACTACACGCCCAATAACCGCTCCATCCAGGCGCTGGGCATCACCCCCGATATCGAAGTGCGCCAGGTAGTTCCCGAGGAACTGCAGGGCCGCGACGAGATCATTGGTGAAGCCGGCCTTGCTGGTCACATCACCGTCGAAGGCCAGGAAGAAACCACGGTCGGCTCCTCGGTCTATGTGCCCCAGGACAAGGCCGAGGATGCGCAACTGCAATTCGCGCTGCGCCTGATCAATGGCGAGGAAACCAACGAAGCCTATCCGCCGCGTGCCGAATAAACTTCAACTCGGGTGAATGGCGGGGCATCTGGCCCCGTCGCTTGCCGCCACCCCTTCCATCCGGACCCTCCTAATGGCCAATGATCTCAGCACGCCGCTGACCGGCCGCAAGCGCCGCGCAGGAGCCGCAAGGCCCGGTTTTCCCGTAGCACGGGTGCTGTTTGGCGTGCTGCTGCTGGCGGCGGGAGGCATTGGCGCCCGGCTTTTGCTGGTTGATGATCCTGAGGGCGGTCGCCCCAGCCGCGAAGTGGCGATCACCAATACCCGCGCCGGCAACGACATCGCGAGTTCGGTCTCCCAGGGTCCAGTGACCATCACCGCCGATCCCGAACAATTCGCCGCCGGCGCTGCGCCCCCCGCGAGTCCAACACCCGCCACCGCCGCCGCGCCTGGTGCAGCCGGCGTGCTGCCCGATCTCAGCGAAGAAACGGCCGAAGGTCCGATCCCGCGCATTTCAGCGACCGGCCAAACCCCGTTCCAGGCCTATGCCCGCCCCGTCGACCATGCGCTGGTGGGCGGCAAGCCCAGGATTGCGCTCGTGGTCACGGGCCTTGGCATCAACGAGCAGGGCTCGCTCCAGGCCATCGAGCAATTGCCCGACGCGGTCACCCTCGGTTTTGCTCCTTATGGCAAAACGCTGCAAAGCACCGTCGCCGCTGCCCGCGCCGCGGGCCATGAAGTGCTCCTTGAAATCCCGCTCGAGCCCTTTGACTTCCCCCAGAACGATCCGGGTCCCCACACCCTTCTCACCGGCGAAACCACCCAGTCCAACCTTGATCGCCTGTTCTGGCTGATGGCGCGCTTTGGCGGTTATGCCGGGGTGCTCAACAATATGGGCGCGCGCTTTACCGCCTCGGGCGCCGACTTCGCCCCCGTTGTCGAGGAACTGGGCGCCCGTGGCCTGGGCTATCTGGATGACGGCTCCTCCAATCGCTCACTCGCACCCCAGTTGGCGGGCAGCAACAAGGTACCCTTTGCCCGCGCCGATCTCCTGGTCGACGCCAATCCCGCCCAGGCAGCCATTCTGTCAGCGCTGGGGAGCCTTGAAGCCAAAGCGGTAGAGAATGGTTCGGCAATTGGTATTGTAAGCGCCTTGCCGATCTCGGTTTCCACCATTGCCCAATGGGCCAGCGAACTGGAAAGCCGCGGTGTTGTGCTGGTGCCGGCCACGGCCCTGATGAAGTAGAGTTGTTCCATGTCCGAGCGTCCCACGCGCGAAAGCCTGCCCTATCGTGATTGCGTCGGTATCGCCGTCTTCAATGCGGAGGGCAATGTCTTTATCGGCCGCCGCAAGTTCGAGAACGACCCGGAAAAGTCGGCCGAACACGGCTCGCCCTGGCAAATGCCGCAGGGCGGGATCGATGCGGGCGAGGATCCGCTGCGCGCAGCGCTGCGCGAGCTGCATGAGGAAACCAATATCACGACGGTCAGCCTGCTCGCCGAAGCGCCCGAGTGGATCTATTACGATTTGCCCGATGAAGAACTCGGCGTCGCGCTCAAGGGCCGGTTCCGCGGCCAGCGCCAGCGCTGGTTCGCTTTTGCCTTTACCGGCAATGACAGCGAGATCGATGTGTTGACCCCCGGCGGTGGCAAGCATCCGGCCGAGTTCGACGAATGGCGCTGGGAGCAGTTATCGCGTCTGCCATCCCTGATCGTGCCGTTCAAGAAGGACGCCTATGACAAGGTCGTCGAGGCCTTTGCCGATATCCCGCAGCGCTTCACCCACGGCTAAGCGGCAATGAAAACCATCGGCCTCATCGGCGGCATGAGCTGGGAATCCACCGCCCATTACTATGGGGCTCTCAACCGCGAAACGGCCCGGCTACGGGGCGGGCTGCATTCAGCGCCCATTCTCCTGCATTCCCTTGATTTTGCCCCCATTGCCCAGTTGCAAGCCGCTGGGGAGTGGGGCCGCGCTGGCGAGCTCTTGGCGCAAAGCGCCCGCGCGCTCGAAGGAGCAGGGGCCGAGCTGATTGGGCTGGCGACCAACACCATGCACCATGTCGCCGACGCCATCACGGCGGCCATCACCGTGCCCTTTGTCCATATCGCCGATCCCACCGCCGATGCGCTGCAGGCGGACGGCATGGAGCGAGTAGGGCTCCTTGGCACCCGCTTCACCATGGAAATGCCGTTCTATCGCGAGCGGCTGGTAGCGCGGGGCCTAGAGGTGCTGGTGCCCGAAGTCGGGCGCACCAATTTGCACGGCATTATCTATGAAGAGCTGTGCCGGGGCATCGTGCGCGAGGAATCGCGCCGTGTTTACGTCTCGGCCATCGAGCTCTTGGCGGCGCGCGGCGCCGATGCGGTGATCCTGGGCTGCACCGAGATCAACATGCTGATCGATGACAGCACCAGCCCCTTGCCGGTCTATGACACGACCGAACTGCACGCCAAGGCGCTTGTTGCTGCGGCCTTAGCCGACTGAAGCGAAAACCAGGAAACAAAAAAGCCCGGCAGTGCCGGGCTTTGGTTTAGTTGGCGTGGGCGCCGTTGAGATAGGACGCTTCCTGCGCCAGGTTCAGCAAACCGCTGACCACTTCCTGGGCGAAGCTGCGCTCCTCGGGAGTGTTGGCGGCAGCCAGGGTCTGCTCGGCGGTGCGGATGCGGGCCTGCAGGTCGTCCTGGCCCAGTTCGGCAAACGGCACTGATTCTTCGGCAAGGATGGTCAGCCCTTCGGGTGACACATCGGCAAAGCCGCCGCGTACGAAAAACACGGCCGGGGCGCCCGCATCACTGGTGACGGTGATGAAACCGGTGCGCAGGGTGGTCATGAACGGAGCATGGCCCGCCATCACCGTGAAATAGCCTTCGGTCCCGGGAACAGAAACGGCGGTCGCTTGCTGCGACAGCACCAGGCGTTCGGGCGAAACGATCTCGAGCTTGAGGCCTTCAGCCATGCCGGCAATCCTTTGGGCGGTCCGCGCCCGACTGGTCGGGCAGGAGGAGAAAGAATGGTCCGGGCAGGGCGCCCGGACCGTTTAGCTTTAGGCGGCCTGTGCAGCCAGCTTCTGGGCCTTGGCTACAGCCATTTCGATGGTGCCGACCATGTAGAAGGCCGCCTCGGGCAGGTGGTCGTATTCGCCGTTCACCAGGCCCTTGAAGCCCTTGATGGTGTCTTCGAGCTGCACGAACACGCCAGGCGAGCCGGTGAACACTTCGGCCACGTCGAAAGGCTGGCTCATGAAGCGCTCGATCTTGCGGGCGCGCGCGACGGTAAGCTTGTCCTCTTCGGAAAGCTCGTCCATGCCAAGGATGGCGATGATGTCCTGCAGCGCCTTGTACTTCTGCAGGATTTCCTGCACGCGGCGGGCGGTCTGGTAGTGCTCGTCACCAACCACATTGGGGTCAAGGATGCGCGAGTTGGATGCCAGCGGATCCACGGCCGGGTAGATACCCTTTTCCGAGATCGCGCGGTTCAGCACGGTCACAGCATCGAAGTGGGCAAACGAGGTCGCGGGTGCCGGATCGGTCAAGTCGTCGGCGGGCACATACACGGCCTGCACCGAGGTGATCGAGCCCTTGTTGGTGGTGGTGATGCGCTCCTGCATGGCACCCATATCGGTCGCCAGCGTCGGCTGGTAACCCACGGCCGAAGGAATGCGGCCCAAGAGAGCCGACATTTCCGAGCCAGCCTGGGTGAAGCGGAAGATGTTGTCCACGAAGAACAGCACGTCCTGACCCTGGTCGCGGAAGTTCTCGGCGACGGTAAGGCCGGTCAGCGCCACGCGGGCACGGGCACCGGGGGGCTCGTTCATCTGGCCGAACACGAGGGCGCACTTGGAGCCGGCAGCGGTGCCACCGTTCTCATGGGGGTCCTTGTTCACGCCCGATTCGATCATTTCGTGGTAAAGGTCGTTGCCTTCGCGGGTGCGTTCACCGACGCCCGCAAACACCGAATAACCACCGTGTGCCTTGGCGACGTTGTTGATCAACTCCTGGATCAGCACGGTCTTGCCAACGCCGGCGCCGCCCATCAGGCCGATCTTGCCGCCGCGAGCGTAAGGAGCCAGCAGGTCCACGACCTTGATGCCGGTGACCAGCACCTGCGATTCCGGGCTCTGCTCGGCAAAGCTCGGGGCTTCCTGGTGGATGCCGCGACGCTCGACTTCGCCGATCGGGCCGGCTTCGTCGATGGGCTCGCCGATCACGTTCATGATGCGGCCGAGGGTGGCTTCACCAACGGGAACCGAGATAGCCGAACCGGTATCGATCACCTGGGCGCCGCGCACGAGGCCTTCGGTGGTGTCCATGGCAATGGTGCGCACAGTGTTCTCGCCCAGGTGCTGGGCAACTTCGAGAACCAGGCGTGCACCGTTATTGGTGGTTTCCAGGGAATTCAGGATGGCGGGCAGATGCTCATCGAACGTGACGTCAACAACGGCACCGATGATTTGCGATACGCGACCGACCTTGGTGTCTGCCATTTGTTCGTCCTCGCTTGAAGGTTAGAGCGCTTCCGCGCCCGAAATGATTTCGATGAGTTCTTTGGTGATTTGCGCCTGGCGCTGGCGGTTGTAGCTCAGCTGCAGGGCGTTGATCATTTCACCGGCATTGCGGGTGGCATTGTCCATGGCGCTCATCTGGGCGCCGTAGAATGAGGCGCCGTTTTCCAGCAGCGCCCGGAAGATCTGCACCGAGATATTGCGCGGCAGCAGGTCCTCGACAATGGCCTCTTCATTGGGCTCGTATTCATAGATCACGCCGGGAGCGGCCAGTTGGCCTTCGGCGCCCGCCACGGTTTCAAGCCGGGCAGGAATGATCTGGGTTGCGGTCGGCACCTGGCTGACCACCGAGCCGAACTTGGCATAAAACAGCGTTGCCACGTCGAACTCGCCGGCGGCAAACAGCGCCAGCACGTTCTGCGCGATCTGGTTGGCCTGGGCAAACCCGACCTGCTTGATCTCGCGGAAGCTGACCGTATCGATGATGTGATCAGGGAACTGGCGGCGCAGGATGTCGTGGCCCTTGCGGCCCACGGTCAGGATCTTGACGGTCTTGCCTTCGCTCAGCAGCCGGTTGGCATGGTCGCGGGCAAGGCGGGCGATGGAAGAGTTGAACCCGCCAGCCAGGCCACGTTCGCCCGTGGCCACGATCAGCAGATGGGTCTGGTCCCGGCCAGTGCCGGCCAGCAGCGGCGGGGCATTGGTCTGGCCTTCGTAGACCGCGCCAAGGCTCGCCAGCACCCGGCCCATGCGCTCGGCATAGGGACGGGCGGCTTCGGCGGCGTCCTGGGCGCGGCGCAACTTGGCCGCCGCCACCATCTGCATGGCCTTGGTGATCTTCTGGGTCGATTTGACCGAGTCGATCCGGTTCTTGAGGTCCTTTAACGACGGCATGGGCCAGTCAACTCCTTGCAGGCTTTAGGCCGCGTAGGTCTTCTTGATGTCATCGAGTGCCGACTTGAGCTTGGTGCGGGTATCGTCGCTGAGCTGCTTTTCGGACGCGATGGTCGAGAGGATCCCCGAATACTTGCCGCGCATGGCGCCAAGCACGGTCTGCTCGAAATGGCCGACCTTGGAAACGGGGATGGAGTCGAGATAGCCATTGGCGCCGGCGAAGATCACCGCCACCTGCTCTTCGGTCTTGAGCGGGCTGAACTGGGGCTGCTTGAGCAGCTCGGTCAGGCGCGCACCGCGGTTCAGCAAACGCTGGGTCGAGGCATCGAGGTCCGAACCGAACTGGGCGAAAGCGGCCATTTCGCGGTACTGCGACAGTTCACCCTTGAGCGAGCCGGCAACCTGCTTCATCGCCTTGATCTGGGCCGAACCACCCACGCGGCTCACCGACAGACCAACGTTCACGGCCGGGCGGATACCCTGGAAGAACAAATTGGTCTCAAGGAAGATCTGGCCGTCCGTGATCGAGATCACGTTGGTCGGGATATAGGCCGACACGTCGTTGGCCTGGGTTTCGATCACGGGCAGTGCCGTCAGCGAGCCCGAACCATGCGATTCGTTCATCTTGGCGGCGCGCTCGAGCAGGCGGCTATGCAGGTAGAACACGTCGCCGGGGTAAGCTTCGCGCCCGGGCGGACGACGCAGCAGCAGCGACATCTGGCGGTAGGCAACGGCCTGCTTGGTCAGATCGTCATAGGCGATCACGGCATGCATGCCATTGTCGCGGAAGAACTCGCCGATCGCGCAACCGGTGAAGGGCGCGATATACTGGAGCGGCGCGGGATCGGAAGCGGTTGCGGCGATCACGATGGAATAGGGCAGGGCGCCCGATTCTTCGAGCTGGCGCACGAACTGGGCCACGGTGGAGCGCTTCTGGCCCACGGCGACATAGATGCAGTACAGCTTCTCGCTCTCGGAAGCGCCGGCATCGTGCGCGGGCTTCTGGTTGAGGAAGGTGTCGAGGATGATGGCGGACTTGCCGGTCTGGCGGTCGCCAATGATCAGCTCGCGCTGGCCACGGCCAACGGGGATCAGCGCGTCGATGGCCTTGAGGCCAGTCGACATCGGCTCATGCACCGACTTGCGCGGCAGGATGCCGGGAGCCTTGACGTCGACGCGGCGGCGCTCGGTGTATTCGATCGGGCCCTTGCCGTCGATCGGATTGCCCAGGCCGTCGACAACGCGACCCAGCAGGCCCTTGCCCACGGGGGTGTCCACGATGGCGCCGGTACGCTTGACGACGTCGCCTTCCTTGATCGAGCGGTCATTGCCGAAGATCACGACGCCGACATTGTCGGCTTCGAGGTTGAGCGCCATGCCCTTGATGCCGCCCGGGAACTCGACGAGCTCACCGGCCTGCACCTTGTCGAGGCCGTAAACACGGGCAATACCGTCACCGACGGAAAGCACCTGTCCGACTTCGGAAACCTGGGCTTCCTGGCCGAAATTCTTGATCTGGTCCTTGAGGATCGCAGAAATTTCCGCGGCTTTGATGTCCATTTACCCGACCTCTTTCATGGCGATCTTCATCGCGGTCAATTTTGTCTTGAGCGAAGAATCGATCATCTGCGATCCGACCTTCACCTGAAGGCCGCCGATCAACGAGGGATCGACCGATTGATGGAGCGTGACGGTCTTGCCGATCCGGGCGCGCAACGTCTCGCTCAAGGCACTGGCCTGCTCATAGGTGAGCGGGGTTGCCGAAACCACATCCGCGGTGACTTCCCCGCGCGCAGCGGCGGCCAGTTCCCGGAAGATGGTGATGATGCCGTCCAACGCGAACAAGCGGCCATTCTTGGCGACCAGCCGCAGGAAATTGGCGACCAGCGGATTGACGGTGGCCCGGGTCAGCAGGGCGTCGAGCGCGACTGACTTGGCTTCTGCAGTGATCACGGGGGAACGCAGGAAGCGGGAAAAGTCCTCGCTCTCGTTCATCAGCCGGGAAACGTCAGACAGTCCCGTCTCGACCGAGGCGAGCTGGTTCTCGCTCTGCGCCAGATCAAACAAAGCCGACGCGTATGGCCGGGCGATCTGGGTAAGCACTCCACTCTGCGCTGCCAATGCCGCATCACCCTCTTGGTTTACCCGTTCGCTCCGCCGCCTGTCCCGATGGGGAAAGCCGGACGGTGCCAAGGCTTGTTCTTGCTTGAAAAAGGAGCAATCTGCCTGCTCCCTGGAAGTCAGGCCCGCTCTACCATAAGGGGCGCGCGCCTTGCAAGGCTCCCCCTGGGGATTCCACGACTGCGAAAGTGTCGCAGGTATGGCAATTCCATCAGTGTGTCGCTTGGTCGCGGCTCTTTGTCTGGCCTATCATTGTGACGGTTACATGAAGCTGACGGGGTCGATATCCACCTGCACCCGCAGATTGCCGGTCGGGCGTTCGGCGCTTTGCAGCCAGAATCGCACATAGCCCGAGAGGTCGAACTCCTTGCTGCTTTGCACCAGCAGCCGCACCCGATGGCGGCCGCGCACCATGGCGACCGGCGCATCGGCCGGGCCGAACAAGCGCACCCGCTCCGTCATGGGAGCCGCCGAGAGCAGGCGCTTGGCGAAGTTCATCGCAATGTCATGCTCATTAGCCGAAACGATCAGCGCGGCCAGCCGCCCGAACGGGGGCAGGATCCCCGCTTCGCGTGCCGCCAGTTCATGAGCATAAAAGGCCTCGCGGTCGCCCGTCACCATGGCCCGCATCACCGCATGATCGGGGTGGTAGGTCTGGAGGAACGCCTTGCCGATTTGCGAGGCCCGCCCGGCGCGCCCCGCTACCTGTGTCAGGATCTGGAAGGTGCGCTCGGCCGCGCGCGGATCGCCATGGGCCAGGCCCAGATCGGCATCGAGTACCCCCACCACCGACAGCTTGGGGAAATGGTGGCCCTTGGACACGAGTTGGGTGCCGATGATGAGGTCGTATTCGCCGCGGGTGATCTCGCTGAACCGCTCGCGCAACTGGGCATTGGTGCCCATGTCCGACGAGAGGATCACCCGGCGCGCATCGGGGAAGCGGGCGGCGGCTTCCTCGGCAATGCGCTCGATGCCGGGCCCCACCGGCACCAGCGCATCGACATCGCCGCAGGCGGCACAGTTTTTTGGCGCTCGAATCTCGTGGCCGCAATGGTGGCACATCAACACGCCGCGGAACCGGTGTTCCACGAGCCAGGCCGAGCAATCCGGGCATTGATACTGGTGCCCGCAGGAGCGGCACAGGGTCAGCGGGGCATAGCCGCGCCGGTTGAGGAACAACAGCGCCTGTTCGCCCCGGTCGAGCGCCGCAAACACTTCACGCGCCAGGGTCGGGGCGATCCATTGCCCTTTTTCCGGGCCATCGAGCCGCATGTCGATGGCGGTGATATCGGGCAGGCTCGCCGCGGCATAGCGGGCGGTCAGCAGCACATGGGCGTAGCGCCCGGCATTGGCGTTGTTGCGGGTTTCTACCGAAGGCGTCGCCGAAGACAGGATCACCCGCGCCTTGGCAAAGCGCGCGCGCACGATAGCCATGTCGCGGGCGTGGTAATTGACGCCGTCCGATTGCTTATAGGCGCCGTCATGCTCTTCATCGAGCACCAGCATGCCGAGTTCCCGGAACGGCAGGAAGAGGGCCGAGCGCGCCCCCACCACAGCGCGCACCGTGCCATCGAGCACGCCACGCCAGACCCGGGCTCGCTGCAGCGGCGTCATTTCCGAATGCCACTCGGCCGGGCGGGTGCCAAAGCGCTTGGTGAAGCGATCAAGGAAAGTGTGGGTCAGCGCGATTTCGGGCAAGAGGATCAGCGCCTGCCGGCCGGCGCGCAGCGTATCGGCCACCGCCTCGAAAAACACTTCGGTCTTGCCGCCGCCGGTGACGCCATCGAGCAGCGCCACGCCGAACGCATGGGGATCGAGCGCCGTCACCTGCTCGAGTGCCGCTTGCTGCTCGGGGTTGAGGCGCGCAACACCCTCATCCGGATTGGGCGGCAGGGCGACGGGCGGGGGCGGGATTTCGAGTTTTTCCAGCGCGCCGGCGCGTTCGAGCCCATCCAGTACCGATTGCGACACGCCGGCCGCCCCCAGCAGGGCGGCCCGGGGCAGGGGCATGTCATCGGTCAGCGTATCGAGCACGCGCAGCCGGGCCGGGGTCAGCTTTTCCGGCTCATAGCCGGTGCGGCGATAAGCAATCACCGGGCGGGGTGGATCGAGCGCTTCGCTCGAGCGCAGCACCGCGCGCAGCACCTGTCCCGGGGGCGCCAGCGTATAGCGCGCCACCCAATCAACGAGCTTGAGCAGTTCTTCCGACAGCGGGGGCACGTCATAGCCTTGGGCAATCGAGCGCAGGCGATTGTGGGCAATCGTATCCTTGGGCGGACCCCAGACCACCCCCAGCGTCAGGCGCGGGCCCAGCGGCACCGCCACGATCGAGCCGCGTTCAACCCGCATGCCTTGCGGCACGCTATAGGAATAGGGGCCCTCAACGGCTACCCCCACCATCACCGCTACGATTTCTGGATGCTCGGTCATTTGTGCTTGTTCTGTTCGCATCCGCTACATAGGAAGCGCAAGTGATTCTGCCAAAGCCGCTACCCTTTGCTAACGCCCGCAGGCTAGCTTGAAGCCATGACCGACACCGCTTTTGCCACCGATGAATTCGTGCGCCTGCAGCTCTCGCTCTGGCAGCGCGAGCTTGGCGCGGTGCGGCGGCTCGCCGAAAACACGCTTGAGGCCTATGGCCGCGATCTCGATCAGTTCCTGAGTTTTCTGGCCGGTCACACCGGCGGTCCGGTGACCCTCCTCACCCTCAAGGAGTTGCGGGCCGCCGATATCCGCGCCTTCATGGCGCAGCGCCGATCGGAAAGCCTGGGCTCGCGCTCGCTCGCCCGGGTGCTCTCGGCCCTTAAATCCTTCTTTCGCTTCCTTGAGCGCGAGGGCGTGCTCACGACCGAGGCGCTCAACGTCCTTCGCACGCCCAAGCAGCCGCGCGGCCTGCCCAAGGCCCTGACCGTGCCCGAAGCGCGCGACGCCATTGCCACCACGGGGCAAATGGAAGAGCGACCATGGGTCGCGGCGCGCGACATGGCCGTGCTTTCGCTCTGTTACGGGGCAGGTTTGCGTATCTCCGAGGCCCTGGCGATCAAGTCCGGCGACCTTGAGGGGGAAACGCTGCGCGTCACCGGAAAGGGCGGCAAGGTGCGCATGGTGCCGCTGATCGGACCGGTGCACAAAGCCATCGCGCTTTACCGCGAGCTTTGCCCGTTCAAGCTCTGGCCCGAGGATCAGCTGTTCCGGGGCGTCAAAGGCGGCGTGCTGTCACCCCGTTTGATCCAGCTGCGGGTGGAACAACTGCGCGGCGCTCTTGGCTTGCCGCAATCGGCAACGCCCCACGCGCTACGCCATTCCTTTGCCACCCATCTCCTCAGCCGGGGCGGGGATCTGCGCGCCATCCAGGAGCTGCTGGGGCATGCCTCGCTTTCAACCACCCAGATCTATACGGCAGTCGATACCGATCGACTGCTGGAAAGCTATCGCAAGGCCCATCCACGCGGGTGATCCGCCTGTCGCTAGCCCGTTTATCGGCCCCGCGAATGCTGTGCGCCGGGCTCAACTCGCGCTAAGTTGCCGCGAGCACAGAGGAGAGATCAGTGAAAGCGATCAACAAGCCATTGCCGGCCATCGCCTGCGTCCTGGTGCTGATGGGCAGCACGCTCGGATCGGCCTTTGGCGACAAGCTCTCCAATTCCCTTGAGCCCGCGCCCACTGCCGGCACCGCCGCTGATACGGGCGCTATCGACTGGGGGGACGATGCCGGCGAATGGGCCAATGATGGCGAGTGCGATGATCCGCGTTTCGAGGGCCAAGGCGTAGCCGTCGAACTGCTCGAGGCTGACCGGCTGCATGACGCCACCGATTGTCGTACGGCATTTGAAGCGGGGCGGATCACCTTGCGGCAGGGGAATGCGGCCAATCCACCCGCGGCGCCCGATTTTGGCGATAACACCAGCCAATGGGCCAATGACCACGAATGCGATGATCCGCGCTTTGAGGGTGCCGGTGTCGCGGACGAATTGCTCGAGGTCGACCGCATGCATGACGCGGCCGATTGCCGTGCCGCCTTTGAGGCCGGCACCATCACCCTGCGCGATCCCAATGCGCCCCCGCCCGTCGCCCAGTTCGATTATGGCAGCGATACCAGCCGCTGGGCCAATGACGGGGAATGCGATGATCCGCGCTTCCGCGGCGAAGGCACGAGCAAGAAGCTGCTGCCTGAGGATATCCAGGCCGATGCCACCGATTGCCGGACGCTGGAAGGGGAGGGCAAGGTTTCCATCCGCGCCGTGTACCAGCCGAGTTACCAGGCCGGAGCACCCTATCCCACCGATGGCATCGATTTTGGCGACAACACGTCCGAATACGCCAATGACGACGAATGCGACGATCCGCGCTTTGAAGGGCCGGGGGCGGCGCTGAACCGGTTCGAAGAACATGCCATGCATGACAGCGCCGATTGCAAGGCCGCCTTTGAAGCCGGCTCCGTGGCGCTGGTGGAGCCGAACTAGGTTCTTTCAAATGCAAAACGGCGGGTCCATGACCCGCCGTTTTCTCATTCCAGTGCCATGCGTCACGCCGCGCGGCGCTCGACCATCATCTTCTTGATTTCGGCGATGGCCTTGGCGGGGTTCAGCCCCTTGGGGCAGACCTTGGCGCAGTTCATGATGGTGTGGCAGCGATACAGCTTGAACGGATCCTCGAGGTCGTCGAGCCGCTCCTGGGTGGTTTCGTCGCGCGAATCGATCAGCCAGCGATAAGCCTGCAGCAGGGCGGCCGGTCCCAGATACTTTTCCCCGTTCCACCAGTAGCTCGGGCACGAGGTCGAGCAGCAGGCGCACAGGATGCACTCATAAAGCCCGTCGAGCTTGGCGCGCTCGGGAACCGACTGCGTCCATTCCTTGGTCGGAGTTGGTGAAGTGGTTTTGAGCCAGGGCTCGATGGCGCGGTGCTGAGCATAGAAATTGGAAAGGTCCGGCACCAGGTCCTTGACCACCGGCATATGGGGCAGGGGGTAAACCTTGATCGGCCCGGCCGAGTCATCCATGCCCTTGGTGCAGGCCAAGGTATTGAGCCCGTTGATGTTCATCGAGCACGACCCGCAAATGCCTTCCCGGCAGGAGCGGCGCAGGGTCAGCGTGGGATCGACCTTGTTCTTGATATAGAGCAGCCCATCGAGCACCATTGGGCCGCAATCATCGAGATCGACGAAATAGGTGTCGATGCGCGGATTGTCGCCCAGATCGGGATCATAGCGATAGATCTGGTATTCCCGCAGGCGCTTGGCGCTCTGCGGCTTGGGCCAGGTCTTGCCCTTGAGCGGGCGATCGGCCTTTCGGAGCGTCAGCTCGGCCATGATGCGTCTTCCTCTCTTAAGCGCCGCTGCAGCGGCACTGAGCTTGGTCTCGATCCAGTATGCTGCACGGGGCTACCCGTCGCCCGCCTAGTATACGCGCGCCTTGGGCGCGATCTTCTTCAAATCAATGCCATCGGTCAGTGGGTCCACATGGACGGGGCGATAGCCCAGCCGCACGGCGCCGGTATCGGTGTCGATCCAGCTCAGCGTGTGCTTGCGCCAGTTGACGTCGTCGCGCGACGGGAAATCCTCGCGGGCATGGGCGCCGCGCGATTCGTGCCGCGCTTCGGCCGACACCACGGTGACCATGGCATTGGCCATCAGGTTTTCGAGCTCGAGTGTTTCCACCAGGTCCGAATTCCAGATCAGCGAGCGATCCGACACCCGCACATCGGCCATCTGGTTGTAGATGGCGCTCATGCGCTGCACGCCCGATTGCAGGGTTTCGCCGGTGCGGAACACGGCGGCGTCTTCCTGCATGGTGCGCTGCATGGCTTCGCGCAGATCGGCAGTCGGCTGGCCGCCATTGGCGTTCCGCAGCCGATCAAAGCGCGCCATGATCTTGTCGTCCTGGCTCTTGTTGATCGCCGGGACGGGTGCGGTGCGATCGAGCACCTTGCCGGCCCGCAGCGCGGCGGCACGGCCGAACACCACGAGGTCGGTCAGCGAATTGGAGCCGAGCCGGTTGGCGCCATGCACCGAAGCGCAGGCCGCTTCGCCCACGGCCATCAGGCCGGGCACGACGCGATCGGGATCGCTTTCGGTCGGGTTGAGCACTTCGCCATGATAGTTCGCGGGAATGCCGCCCATATTGTAGTGCACGGTCGGCAGCACCGGGATCGGCTCGCGCGTCAGATCGACGCCGGCAAAGATCTTTGCTGACTCGGTGATGCCCGGCAGGCGCTCATGGAGCACCTTGGGGTCGAGGTGATCGAGATGAAGGAAGATGTGGTCCTTCTTGGGGCCCACGCCCCGCCCTTCACGGATTTCGAGCGTCATGCAGCGGCTGACGACGTCGCGCGAGGCGAGGTCCTTGGCGTTGGGGGCATAGCGCTCCATGAAGCGCTCGCCTTCCGAATTGGTCAGGTACCCGCCTTCGCCACGTGCCCCTTCGGTGATCAGCACGCCCGCGCCATAGATGCCGGTCGGGTGGAACTGCACGAATTCCATGTCCTGGAGCGGCAGGCCGGCGCGTGCCACCATGCCATTGCCGTCGCCGGTACAGGTATGGGCTGATGTCGCCGAGAAATAGGAGCGACCATAGCCACCCGTCGCCAAGACGACGAGCTTGGCGCGGAAGCGGTGCATGGTGCCATCATCGAGCTTCCAGGCCATCACACCCTGGCACGAGCCATCCTCGCCCATGATCAGGTCGAGCGCGAAATACTCGATGAAGAACTGCGCGTCGTTGCGCAGCGACTGGCCATAGAGCGTATGGAGAATGGCGTGGCCGGTGCGGTCGGCGGCGGCGCAGGTGCGCTGCACCGGCGGGCCTTCGCCATATTCGGTCATGTGCCCGCCAAAGGGGCGCTGGTAGATCTTGCCGGCTTCGGTGCGCGAAAACGGCACGCCATAATGCTCGAGCTCATAGATCGCCGCGGGCGCTTCACGCGCGAGATATTCCATGGCGTCGTTGTCGCCCAGCCAGTCCGACCCCTTGACGGTGTCGTACATGTGCCACTGCCAGCTATCGGGGCCCATATTGGAGAGCGAAGCGGCAATGCCGCCCTGCGCGGCCACGGTGTGGCTGCGGGTGGGGAAGACCTTGGTGATGCAGGCGGTGTTGAAGCCCTGTTCGGCCATGCCCAGGGTCGCGCGGAGGCCGGCGCCACCGGCCCCTACCACCACCACGTCGAATTCGTGGTCGATGATCTCATAGGTGGAAGCCATCAGCCACTAACCCCAGAATACAAGCTTGAGAATGGAGAAGACGCCGATCACCGCGATTGCCAGCGTCCACATGGTGTTGAGCATCATGTAAAGGCTGTAGGTGCGGCCGGCGAAATAGTCTTCGAGAATGTCGCGCATGCCATTATGCATGTGCAGGGTCACGATGACGAGCAGCACGGCAAAGGGCAGGCCGATCCAGGCATTGCCGATCACCTCGACCATCTCGGCGCGGTCCTGGCCTGCCAGGCGCACCACGATGAAGATCAAAAAGCCCAGGAACACGATATTGCTGACGCCCGACAGGCGCTGCAAGATGAAGTGCCGGGTCGAGGCGTTAGCGTCCCCGTATTTGCTTTTGGGATTGGCGATGGTGGCCTTGGAAACGATCTGTTCGCGCATCAGCGGCCAACCCACACGAAAATGGTCCAGACAACGAGGGTGAGGACAACCGAGGCCACGAGATTGGCCCAGCTCAGCGCTTCGCGCTGGCCCGCCTCATGGCCATAGATCAGGTCCCACACATAATGGCGCAAGCCCCCCAGCATGTGGTGGAGTAGCGACCAGGTATAGCCAAACAGCACCAGTTGCCCGAGCCATGAGCCGTAGATGGCATTGACGACATTGAGGGGCTCCTCGCCCCAGGCGGCGGCTGCCAGCCACAGCACCAGCAGGGACGAGCCCGCATAATTGGCAATGCCGGTCGCACGATGAACGATCGACATCGTCATCGTGATGGTCCAGCGATAGATTTGCAGATGGGGGGAGATCGGACGGGGTCTAACCGGCAATGCAGCCTCGCTGGCGCGGCAGAGCCGCTGCAGTTTGGAATAGTTCAAGACTTCTAGCGTCGAGCTGTCGCAAGGTCAAAGCCCGAAAACGTCTTACGGGATAAACTTTCGCCGCAATTGACCAATGTTGCCCCCTCCGTCAATCCCGGCCGGTTTGCGGTGCCCAGGGCCATGGGCTAGAACGCCGGAGCAGAATCAAAGGGGCCGGCGTGAGCAAGCGGATCAAGGACGTTACTGTTGAAACCCTGGCCAACAACTGGGGCACGCTCACCAAGGCCAGTTTCGAGTATCAGCGCAGCGATGGTTCCTGGCAGCATCAGGTTCGCGAATGTTATGACCATGGTCACGGCGCGGCCATTCTCCTGTTCGAGCCGGATGCGCGGACGGTCATCCTCATCCGCCAGTTCCGCTATCCCGTGTTCGCCGCCGGCGATCCGGCCTTCCTCGTCGAGGTTTGTGCCGGGCTCGTCGACAACGATCCGCCCCAAACCGCGGTGATGCGCGAGGCGCTGGAAGAAACGGGCTACCAGCCCTTCGGGGTCGAGCATATGTTCGACGCCTATATGAGCCCTGGCTCGGTGCAGGAAAAAGTCAGCTGCTATCTCGGGCTTTACCACGCCGGCTCGGCCGCCGCGGGCGGGGGGCTCGCCGATGAGGGCGAGGATATCGAGGTGCTCGAGCTGCCGCTCGCGGAAGCGCTCGCCATGATCGATCGGGGCGAGATCATCGATGGCAAGACCATCATGATGCTGCAATGGCTGGCGCTTAAGCGGCGCTAGTAGTCCACCAGCTTCTTGTCGGGATCATAGGGCTGGTCCGGGGCGACCCTAGTCACCGCCTGCCCGCAGCGCATCTTCTTGCTGAAGGCATCATAGGCATAGGTGGGCGAGCCATGCAGGCTCCAGCCTTCCGAAAGCGCCTTGGTGACCTTGTGACAAAAACTCGCGTCGTCCTCACCCGACAAAAACCGGTAGATAATCATGCATGCCACCGATGCGCTGGCGCTGTTGCGCTGGAGTTGATCTCTTTGGCTCTTACAGCTAATTGAAAGCTCATGCACCGCTTTCCTGAACACCTTTTGAAGGGTCACGCCAATTTTATGGCGGGGCGCTATTCCCGGGAGCGCGATCGGATTCGCGACCTTGCCGCTTTTGGGCAAAATCCCACCACCATGATTATCGCCTGCTGCGACAGCCGCGCTGCGCCCGAGATGATCTTCGATGCGGGACCGGGCGAATTGTTCGTCCTGCGCAATGTCGCCAATCTCGTCCCCACCTACCAGCCCGATGGCGGCCAGCACGGCACATCGGCGGGCATCGAGTTTGCCGTCAAGGCGCTTGGGATCAGCAATATCGTCATTATGGGCCATGGCCGCTGCGGGGGCATTCGCGCCGCGCTCGATCCCACGGCCGAGCCGCTCGATCATGGCGACTTCATCGGCAAGTGGATCGGCATGCTGGGCGAGTTGCCTAACCAGCTGGGCGCCAACAAGCTCCTGACCTCGGCCGAGCGGCAAACGGCGCTGGAGCGGATTTCCATCCGCAACTCCATCAATAATCTGCGCACCTTCCCCTATGTGGCCGAGCTCGAAAGCGCGGGCAAGCTGGCGGTACATGGCGCCTGGTTCGATATTTCAACCGGCGAGCTCTGGGTGATGGACAGCGAAACCGGCGACTTTATCCGCCCGGAGCTCTGATCGCGGCGCAAGCCGCCGGTTCGCGCCGGCGGATCACCGCCAAGCCAAGGCCGACGAGGATCAGCGCGCCCCCGGCGATCTCCACCCGCCCGATAGTTTCCCCGAGAAACACGACGCCCGAGGCGATGCCCGCCACGGGCACGAGCAGGGTGAAGGGCGCCACGCTCGCGGTGGGGTAGCGCTTGAGCAGATTGCTCCACACCGCAAAACCGAACAGCGTATTGGGATAGGCGAGGAACGCCACCATCGCCGTGACCTGCCAGGTGGGATGGGTCAGCGCATGGGCGACCACGCCCGGACCATCAAACGCCACCGACAACAAGAGCAGGGGCAGGGGCGCCACCAGGTTCCCCCAGACGGTGAAGCTCAGCATATCGATATTGCCGGCTTTCTTGGACACGATATTGGCGACGCCCCAGGCCATTGCCGCCGCAATGATGAGGGCGAAGGGCAAAAAGCCGACCCCTTCGAGCCCAACGCTGCCGATCAGGGCAATGCCGCCAAAGGCCACCGCCACGCCCAGCAATTGCTGCGGCCGTGGGCGCTCGCGCAACACCACAAAGCCCAAAAGGATGGTGAACATCGCCTGCACCTGGAGCACGAGCGACGCCAGGCTCGCGGGCATGCCGAGGTAAATGGAGAGATTGAGCAGTGCATACAGCGCCACGCCCATGAACAGTCCATAGGCGATCACGAGGCGCCAGGGTGCATCGGGCCGGCGCACGAAGAACACGGCCGGCACGGCGGCAAAGAAAAACCGGAGCGCCGCGACCAGCACCGGCGGCAGTTCGGCAACGCTGAGCTTGATGACGGTGAAGTTGACGCCCCAGACGGTCACAACCAGAAGGGCGAGCAAAATATCGCGCGGAGACATGGAGGACCCTGCAGGCTGCGGGCTTGGCGGATCCCCGTCGGCCGCGTGAACAATGCCGGCCCCCGGGTAGGGGCCGGCGAAAAGTCTTAAGGCTAGGCGGCCTTCTTGGCCATCAGGCCGCGCTCGATCAGGGTTTCGGCGATCTGGATGGTGTTGAGCGCGGCGCCCTTGCGCAGATTGTCCGAGACCACCCACATGGCGAGGCCATTTTCCACCGTGTCGTCTTCGCGGATGCGCGACACGAAGGTGTCGTATTCGCCAACGCATTCTACCGGCGTGGCATAGCCACCGGGCTCACGCTTATCGAGCACCGAAATGCCCGGCGCTTCGCGCAGGATGTCGCGCGCTTCATCGGCGGTGATGGGGTTTTCGAACTCGATATTGACCGCTTCCGAATGGCCCACAAACACCGGCACGCGCACGGCCGTGCAGGTTACGCGGATCTTTGGATCGAGGATCTTCTTGGTTTCGGCCAGCACCTTCCATTCTTCCTTGGTGTAGCCGTCTTCCATGAACACATCGATCTGGGGAATAACGTTGAAGGCGATCTGCTTGGGGAACTTGTTGCCCTGGCCGGGGCTGTCATTGACGAAAATGCCCTTGGTCTGGTTCCAGAGTTCGTCAACGCCTTCCTTGCCTGCGCCCGAAACCGACTGATAGGTCGACACGACGATGCGCTTGATCTTGGCAAAGTCGTGCAGGGGCTTGAGCGCCACGACCAATTGGGCGGTCGAGCAATTGGGATTGGCGATGATGTTGGTGCGGCGCGGATTGGCCATGAAGGCGTCCAGCACATGGGCGTTCACTTCGGGCACCACCAGCGGCACGTCGCTGTTGTAGCGCCAGTAGCTGGAATTATCGATGACGATGCAGCCCTTGGCCGCAATGCGCTGCGCCCATTCCTTGGAAATGGCGCCGCCGGCCGACATGATGGCAAAATCCACGCCGGTGAAGTCGAAATCGTCAAGGTTCTTGGCCTTGAGGATCTTGTCGCCAAAGCTCAGCTCGCGCCCGATGGAGCGCGATGACGCTAAGGCGATCACCTCGTCGGCCGGAAACTTGCGCTCGGCAAGGATGGCAAGAACTTCGCGGCCCACATTGCCCGTGGCCCCTACAACTGCGACGCGATAACCCATGAATGGAACTCCAGTCCCTGTACCAATTTTCCGCCCCGCACGATCCCGGTGGGACCATGGTCATCCGGTTTCGGCCTCTCCCCGGCGGGAGCGCGACCCGGGGAAAAGCGTCAGGCGGTTTTGGTGGTTTTAGTCATAAGCGCAGCAACGCCGCCGGCGAACAGCCGGGCGGGAGAAGAGGTCACTGATGTGCTGATGCTGCGCATGGTTTGACTGCTTGAATGGAAAGCAGGCGAAGTCATACTCCCAAATAGGATTTAGTCAACGGCTGCTGTGCGGCTTTCCTTTGCTGCGCCCCCCCGCTGCTAGGGCGGGGCCAGACGCCTGCGGCCCGTTGCCCCTTGCCACTGCGTCGCCCCTCGCAAGCCTTGCGCCCGCTTGGGCTATCGCGGTAACTGCGCCCAACCAAAAAGGACAGAGCATGATCCACTACGACGTCGTGGTGCTGGGCGCCGGCGCTGCTGGCATGATGGCGGCCATTGAAGCGGGCAAGCGCGGTCGCACCGTGCTGGTGGTGGATCATGCCAAATATGCTGGCGAAAAGATCCGCATTTCCGGGGGCGGGCGCTGCAACTTCACCAATGTGCATGCCACGACCGACAAGGGCCGGGATCGCTTTTTGAGCAACAATCCCCGCTTCGCGCTGTCGGCGCTGAGCCGCTATACGCCCGAAATGTTTATCGCCATGGTCCAGCGCTATGGCATCACTTATCACGAAAAAACCCTTGGCCAGCTGTTCTGCGACGGTCCTGCCACCCAGATTAACAGCATGCTCCTGAGCGAAATGCGCCAGGCCGGCGTGACCTTGGTGCTGGAAACCGCGATCGAAGCGGTAAGCAAAGAGGACAATGGCTTTGCCCTCCAGCTCTCGACCAGCTCGGTCACCTGCGACAGCCTCATCGTCGCCACCGGCGGCAAGTCAATTCCCAAGATGGGCGCCACCGGCTTCGGCTATCAGCTCGCCGCCCAGTTCGGCCTGCGCGTTACCGACACCCGCCCCGCGCTGGTGCCGCTGACCTTCGAGACCGGTGCCCTGGAGCGCCTCAAACCCCTAGCCGGCATTGCCACCGACGCCGTGGTGCGCCACGGCAAAACCCGGTTCGCCGAAGCGCTGCTGTTCACCCATCGCGGTCTTTCCGGCCCGGCGATCCTGCAGATTTCGAGCTATTGGCGCGAGGGCGATCCGATCGGGGTGGATCTGGTGCCCGGGCGCAATCCGGGGGAGCTGTTGCGCCAGGCGCGGCAAACCACGCCCAAGCTGCAGATCCAGACCGTCTTGGGCAATTTCCTGCCCAAAAAGCTCGCCCAGCTCCTCGGTGATGAGCTCAACCTGCCCGGGATCGTCGGCGACTTTTCCGACAAGAAGCTCGACCAGGCCGCCGCGATCCTGTCGGACTGGACGCTCAAGCCCGTCGGCACGGAAGGCTACCGGACCGCCGAAGTGACGCTGGGCGGCATCGACACGCGCGATCTCGACGCCAAGACCATGGCTGCGCGTGAAGTGCCGGGCCTTTATTTCGTGGGCGAAGTGGTTGATGTCACCGGCTGGCTCGGGGGCTACAACTTTCAATGGGCCTGGGCCTCGGGCTGGGCCGCCGGGCAGGTCGCCTGAGCCTAAAAGCGCAGCGCCGCCCGCACGCCTACATTGGTGACGCCCTCGTCGGGGCCGCCACAGGCACCGCCATCGGTCAGGTGCTCGGCCGTCAGCATCACCGCCGCGCCGGGCAAGACATTGACCCCGACGCTGGCCGAGGCGCGCAGCAGCGCGGTGCAGCCCCAGCGCTGGGGCGCGTCATCGTCGAGCCACTCGCCATTGTGCAATGCGGCCCCCAGGCTCGCCTCGCCCCAGACCGGCAGCACCGGCACATGCACCGTCCAGCTGGCCCCGGCATAAACGAGGCTTTCATGCCCCGCCGTATTGAGCGTGGCCCCGATATGCGGCCGGATTTCGCCCAGGAGCCCCAGCTGACCCCAATCGGGTGCAAACAGCAGCTCCACATTGGCGTCCTCGATCCGCCCGCCATCGAATAGATCGGCGCCCGCATCGCGCGCAAAAACACCGACGCGGATTTCGGGCAGCAGATCCACCTGCGCCCAGGCGGGTGCAGTGGTGGCCAGCAGGGCAAGGACGGGAAGGCAGAAACGGAGCATGGCGGGCCTACGCAAAACAAAAAGGCCGGGGATCGCCGGCCTTCCCATCATTGCGTTGCTATGCCTAAGCGCAGCTTAACCGACTAGAACTTCCAGCCGAATTTGAGCGAGAGGTTGGAGATGCCTGCATTATAGTCGCACAGCTCGGCATTGGAGGAGTGCTCATAGGCCAAGGTGGCGGTGGCGTTTTCCGTCAGGTCGACGCCCAGCCCGATGCGCTCGTAGAAATTGACGCGGCAGCCGAACTTGCGCCGGCCGTCCGGCGCGTCGTCGCCCAGATAACCATTGTGGATCGCCGCGCCAAAGGTGCCTTCCACGAACACCGGGCTATCGAACAGATGCGCCTGCCAGGTCAGGCCCGCATGCACCAGGCTGTCCTCGCCCTCGAGGTTGATGGTGGCGCCCACTTCAGGGCGCGGTGCGCCGATCCAGCGGAAGGCATCGAGATCGGGCGAAGTGAAGAGCACGTCAAAGGTCACGTCCTCGAGCCGGCTATAATCCCAATCGCCGAAATCCTGCGGGATCAGCGTGTAATAAACGCCGTGGAACGCCAGGCCCACGCGCACTTCATCGACAATGTCCAGCACGCCGGCCGAGGGCAGGGCGGCGACATCGGTCTGCGCCACTGCGGGAGCGGCAGTGCCGAGCAGCAAAGCCGCCACGAGGCAAGCTGGAAGGGATTTGGTCATGGCCGCACTCGGAAGGTATTGATCGGCGCCAGTAATCGGCAAGAGCCCCACCGAGTCAACCACTGCCGCCCGATTACCCCCGCTCTGTGCTGCGCGCGCCACGCCTCAGCAGCCCCTTACGCTGCCACGCTGTCTCGCTTTCATCGTAATTTACCGATATGAGGACGCAAAGACTAGCTGCGAAAGCCCAAAGCCCATGACCGCCCCCTTCGCCCTTTCCATCCAGGATCTCGCGCCCATCGCCGACGGCACCACCACGCCCCAGGCCATGGCCGAGACCATCAAGCTGGCGCAGATGGGCGATCAGCTGGGCTATACGAGGCTTTGGTATGCCGAGCATCATGGCATGCCCTCAATCGCGTCCTCCGTGCCCGAAATCCTCATTGGCAGCGCCGCCGCGCATACCAAATCCATTCGCGTCGGCTCGGGCGGGGTGATGCTGCTCAATCACGCGCCGCTGCGGATCGTCGAGGCCTATCGGACGCTGGAAGCCCTGCATCCCGGCCGCATTGATCTGGGCCTGGGGCGCGCGCCGGGTGGCGACGGCTATGCCATGCGCGCCCTGCGCACCGGCGGCGGCGAGGAATTCGCGCAATATTTGAGCGAAATGCTGGCCTTCGAGGAAGAAGGCTTTCCGCCCGAACACCCGTTCTCCCATGTGGCCGTCGCGCCCGGTGGCATCAGCCTGCCGCCCCTTTGGCTCCTGGGCTCATCGGGCTCGAGCGCAACCGCGGCCGGGCAGCTTGGCATCGGCTATGCCTTCGCCGCCCATTTCAGCCAAACGCCAGCCGCGCCTGCCTTTGCCGCTTATCGAGAAGCCTTCACGCCCACCGCGGCCTTTCCCGAGCCGCGCACGCTGCTATGCCTGTCGGTGATCTGCGCCCCAACCGACGAGGAAGCGCGGTTCCTGTCGAGCTCGCAGGAGGTGAACTGGGCCTTGTTCCATTCGGGCGAACAGCGCCGCTTGTTTGCGCCCGAACAGGCAATCGCCCATCCGCTCACCGCCCAGCAGCGCGCGGTGATCGAGCATCAATCGAGCCTTTGGATCGTGGGGTCGCCCGAAACGGTCAAGGCCGCCATCAGCCAGAAAGCCGAGGCGGCCGGGGCCGATGAGGTGATGATCACCACGACCATGCATTCCTACGAACTGCGTCGGCGCTCCTATAGCCTGATCGCCGACGCTCTTGGGCTTGAACCGCGCTCCTAGGGCTCAGTTCTGCGCGTTACGATCCACCAGCTCGAACGCGCCGGCAGCCGGGTCGATGCGCAGCGCCAGGCGCTGGCGATCGAGCTCGGCTAGCCACGCCGCCCAGGAACAGGGGCTGACCCCGTCATCAAGGGCCGCCGGGTCGCGCTTGTCGCTCACCGGGCTGCCAAAGCTCAGGCGCAGCTGCGCCCGCTGCTGGCCATCCGGATTGCGTATCCGGGCGATCGCCGGCCGCCCGCGTCGCCCCGTCACCCAGACCTGGATGTCGCGATGACGCGTCAATGTTTGGTTTGTAGACATGCTCGCCTCCCCTTGTTGCCGGTTTCCGGCTTATCTGGCACGTAACGGCTCCGTTTCTCTTCCGGTTCCATCGGCCAAATCTTTGTTATCGAGCCGAGTAGCGAGGCGCAGGGCCAGCATCTCCTCGGGCGTGAAATAGTATAAAAGCTGCGGTGGCGTTTCGAGCGCATGCAGCCACAGCGCGGGATCAACCCCGGTTTGTTCCAGATGCCGGGTGATCTGGGCGGTGGTGGTTTGCGCGTCGCTCATCGCGGTGCCGGCGACCCGAAGGGCATCCTTGGCATTGCCGCCCAGCGCCGCTGCATAGATCTGGTGCACGCCTATAGCCGCTTCGGGGCTGGCGATCCGCTCGGCGCCCGAGGCGAATATGATGGGGCAGGAGGAGGCGCAAAGCGAGCCCGCGGCGACCTTGGTGGCAAGGCCCCTTTGGTGGATTAGACTGCCAATCGCCAGTGCATCCACGACCGATCCTCCAGGGGAGTCGAGAACCACAGTTTGCACATATTCGCCCCGCTCGGCAATCTCGGCGGCAAACCGCTCGGCCGAGCCGACATCGAGCGTTCCCGTCAGGCTCAACTCGCCCTCGGGCCGCAGCGCGATGACGAGGGCCCCTTCCAGCACTTCGGGGCTGGTGGTGATCGCCGGGCGGGTGCCGGCGCCCGGCGATGCCTCGGGGTTTGTGGCGGGGGCGGGCGGCAGGATGGGCTGCGTCGGCACGGGCAGGGGCGCGGCCTGGTTTTGCGTCAATTCGCGAAAGTCGACGAACAGCACCGAAACCGTGCCCAGCAGCAGCGCCCAGAACGCGGTGCGCATCACTGCGCCATCGTCCACCGCCGCGGCCCGCTGGACCAGGCGCCGGCCCCAGGAGGCGCGCTGCGGCTCTTCGGACGCTTCGACGCTCGTGCTCATACGCGCGCGGGGCCGTCGCCCCGCTTGCGCTGGGCGCTGTCGATTGGCGTCACTGTCGCATCCGCCCCGTCGGCTGGATCGGTGTGGCTGGCCGCAGCGGGCGCCAATGGCTCCATCGGTGCTTCGGGCACAGTCTCGGGCTCGGTCCGCTCCGCCGGTGGTGCCTGAGGAACAACCACGCCCGCCGCTTCCATCTGGCGATACAGCGCCATGGCGCGCAGCATTTCGGCGGCAGTGATGTTTTCCGCTTCTTCGAGGGATTCAGATTCCCGCCGCATGGCATCGTTGACGATCATCAGCACCAATACCAGCACCACCGGCAGCAGATCGATGGAGATGGCGCCCGCCCAGGAAGGAATGAAGTCCTGCCAATAGCGCAGCACCGCTTCGGCGCTGGACAGGGGCACAAAGCGGCGTTGCTCAACGGCTGGTGTCGCCAGGATCTCGTCGGCCGCGGTGGTCAGCGCCGCCGATTGGGTCGCCACCGAAGTGCGCACCGTTTCCATCACCTGGTTCTGCCGATTGGCCAGATCGCCAATCTGCCCATCGGCGACCGGAGCAATAAAGCCGGCGGAAAGATCGGCCGAAGCGCGCTTGACCGAAGCGGCGACGCCGGTCTGCTGCAGCGCCGCGATCACGGCGGTCAGTTGCACGGCCTCGGCCTGGAAACCATCCAGTCGCGGCTCGATGCTGCCCGGCGTTGATACCAGCTCGCGCATGGTGGCGAGGCGCGCCGAGCCTTGTTCGAACTGCAGGGCGACTTCATCGCGCGAACTGGTGATGGTGGCCGCCAACTGGTTCATCTGCGTGCCCATCTGGGTGAGCAATTGCACGACGCTGCCCGAGCCGGTGGTGCCGGTCAGGGCGCCTGACTCCCGCTCGTCCGCGGCCAGCCCGGAAAAGCGTTCCGCGGCGCGCTGCACATCGGGCAGCAGCGACTGGGCGGCCAGCGCGTTGGCATGGGCCTGGTCGAGGTCCTCGGCATAGCCTTGGAGCGTCACCGCCATATGCTGCTCGGTGGCCGCCGAGCCCGCCAATGCCGCGGCATTAAGCCATGAACTCATGGCCATGATCATGAGGCACCCCACGGCCATGGTGGCGAACAGGCCCGCACGTTGCACGCCCGACGTCACCAGCGGCACGAAACGGAGCATGAAGCTCCAAAAGGCGTAAATGGCGACCGAGACGGCGGCCGAATAAATGATGGCAGCGAAAAACACGAATGTGGCCGAGCCATCCAGTAGCCCGCGCACCCCGAGATAGGTGTAAACGCCCGACGCCAGCGCCAAAACGGCCAGGGCAAAGCGGGTCATGGTTTCAACGCCCTTGACGGTTTCGTTGAGCCTATACGCGTTCGGCTTGAGCTGCATGAATCAGGACCCCGGGGCTCGACGGAGCCGCTGCGGACATAATCAATAGCCCTAACCCGGCAAGATCAGGGCGAATAGGTCAAGAATTCAGGCGAAACAGCGTCAGGGTTCAATGAACGCCTTCAGCTTGCAGCAATGCGCCCCATTCGGCTTTCCATAGGCTCGGATCATCAATGGCGATGACCACCCGGGCAAGCCCGCAATGGGCGCGAACTTCCTCGGCGCGTTCCAACGCCAGCGGCACCGGTCGGGGGAAGTCGGGGACTATGTAATCACTTGCATTGGGGCAATGGGCGCAGCCCACATCGCCAACCACCCGGCCCAGTGCATGCCAGATATTGACCACAACCGCGTCGGCGGGTGCCGCATGGGGTGGGCAGGTTTGAAAACGGGGCATGGGACCTCTCCGACCTTTGTTGCCATTGATACAAAGGCGCAGAACTGCAGCAGAGTTCCAGATTGTGATCGAAGCGGACGGAAACAATCGCGAGAGCTGAGCATTGCTTGGTGCGAGCAGGAATTAAGTGCATGCCCCGATTTTACTTTGACATGATGGCCAATGGTGATCTCAGCCTCGATCACACCGGCGTCGAGTTGCAGGACCTTCCGGCTGCGCGCGAGGAAGCCTTGCGCACGGCCATGGAGGTGGCCGCCGAACTCATCCCCGAGCAGGGGCCCTTGCGGCTGGTGTTCGCCGTGTCCAATGAAGCCTATCGCCTGATGTTGCGGGTGATCGTCGAGTTCGAGGCTGCGCCCGCCAATTTTCTTGGGGACCACATGCAATGGCGCGCCCTGCTCGCCGATGGTGGCGGCGCGCTTTCCCGACCCTATTAACGCGTGTTTGGCTCAAGGCTCGACGCGGCCAGGCGGGGAGGCGGGATGATTTTCTTTACCAGCGACAGCCATTTTGGCGATCCGCGCGTGTTGCGCATCGACCGGCGCCCCTTCAGCACGGTTGCCGAACATGACACGGCGCTGGTTGCCGCCTGGGCGCAGACGGTTTCCCCCGAGGATGAAGTCTGGCATCTCGGCGATTTTTCCCGCGGCGACAGCGCCACCGTTGCGGCCCTGCTAGCTGCGCTCCCCGGCCGCAAGCACCTGATCATTGGCAATAATGACGGGCCGGCCACCTTGGCCGCCGACGGCTGGGCCAGCGTGCAACATTATGCCGAACTGCATCTGGAGGGCCATATGCTGGTGCTTTGCCACTATCCGTTCCGCACCTGGAACGCGCAGGGCAAGAAGTCCATCAACCTGCATGGCCACTCCCATGGACGGCTAAGCCCGGTCACGCGCCAATACGACGTGGGCGTCGATCCGCAGGGCTGGGCGCCGGTGCCGCTGCAGACCGTGCTGGCCAGCCGCAAGGCGCGCCGGGCGGCCAAGCTTCCCGCTTAGCTCCCGTTATTGTCGGCACCAATTGGGGAACATGCTGGGGGCTTGCACGTTTTCCCTTACGCAAAAGGAGATCAACGATGAGCAAACATCTGCCTCCCGTGCCACCCGCCAACCGGAGCACCAAAGGCCCCGGCGGCGAGGCCACCCTGGATCCAAATACCAGCAACGCCGCCGCCAATGGCGCCGAACGCAACTATGATCAGCAGGGTCGCCAAGGCAACATCAAGCAGAACACGACCAATCAGGGTCTGCAGCACGATCGGTGAGCGCCATGTCTACATCTCAGAAAATCCCGGAAGCCAATCGCCACCATGGCGGTCCCGGCAGCAGCCACCAACGTGAGGACCTTCCCGACCCCACTGAGGGTCGCGGTCCAGCGCCAGGGGAGCCGACCAATGGGCGGCAGTCCGACGTTTCAGGCGGGGGCGGGGTGCGCGACAGCCATCACACCCACAACAACCGCGACAAGGGTTAGGCGCCGCTTACACCCCCTTTGACAACTGCCCGAGGAGGCAATCCGATGGACCAGGACGAGCATAAAGAAGGCAAGACCCGGGACCGCGCTTACCAGCTCTGGGAGCAGGAAGGCCGCCCCGAAGGGCGCCACGAGGATCACTGGCGCCAGGCCAGCGATGAGTTCTCCGCCCAGGGCGAGCAGGATGACGAGGGCGGCGGCGGGATCGAGGACATGGTTCCCAATCCCATCGGCGTTCCGCCTGCAGAGGCCTTGCCGCCTGGCAGTCAGCCCACCGGGATTGACGGACCGGTCGGCGGCACCATCGGCGAACAGCAAGCCGGTGCCCGGCAGTCAGGGGGCGCAGGCTCCTCGGCCGGTCAGGCCGGAGCCCGAGGGAATTCCGCCAAATAACAAACCGATGCCGGCGTCCGCGCCGGCATCTTTTTTGCGCCCTTGCAGCCGACGAAGCCTCGCTTGCTAGCTTGAACTGTGCTGGTTGAGCGGCGCCGGATCGTCACCACCATCTGACAGCGTTCCCAGCCGATCGAGGTGGCCGCGAATATGGGCCGCTTCCGCGGGGGATCCGGCCAGTGCAATCGCCCGGTTGAACGCTTCGCGCGCTGCGGCGTGTTCGCCCAGCTGCAGCAGCAAGCCGCCCCGCACCCCATGGAAATGAAAATAGCCATCAAGGCGCTCGGCCAGCGGCTCCACCAGCGCCAGCGCCGCGGCGGGCCCACGCGCCTTGCTCACGGCGACCGCGCGGTTGAGCGTCACCACCGGGGAGGGCTGGAGCACTTCGAGCAGGCCATATAGCTGCTCGATACTGGCCCAGTCGGTTTCAGCGGCGCTTTGGGCCACGGCGTGCCGGGCGGCGATGGCGGCCTGCACCTGATAGGCGCCGGGCTCCCCGTGCCGCAGCGCTTTTTGCACCAAGGCCAGCCCCTCGGCCGCCATCTGGCCGTTCCACAAGCTGCGATCCTGGTCTTCCAGCAGGACCAGATTGCCAGCGGCGTCGGCGCGCGCGGGGTTGCGGGCATGCTGCAGCAGCATCAGCGCCAGCAGGCCCATGATCTCGGGTTCAGTGGGGAAGAGGCGCAACAGCAAGCGTCCGAGCCGGATCGCCTCGTCGCAAAGCCGCGCCGCCGCTTCATCGGAGTGGCCGCGCGAATAGCCTTCATTGAAAATGAGGTAGATCATCAGCGCCACCGCCCCCAGCCGCTCGGCGCGGGCCACCGCATCGGGTGGGTCGAACGGCACGGCATTGGCGGCGACGCGCGCCTTGGCGCGGGTGATACGTTGCTCCATCGCCGCTTCCCCCACAAGAAACGCGCGGGCGATCTGCCTGGTGGGCACCCCCGCCACGATGCGCAGCGCCAGGGCGATCTGCTGGGTAGCTGGCAGTTCGGGATGGCAGCAGATAAACAACAGCCGCAGGATGTCGTCGCGATAATGCTCGTTGTCGAGCCGCTCGGCCATGTCGGCTTCGGCATCGTCGAGATCGGAGAGGATGTCGTCGGCGGGCAGGGGCACATTGCGCCGGGTCTTGCGCACCTGGTCGATGCCGCTGTTGCGGCCCACGAAAACCAGCCACGCTACCGGTTCGCGCGGCGGGCCTTTTTCGGGCCAGGTCTTGATCGCGCGCAGGCTCGCCTCCTGAAAGGCTTCCTCGGCGCGATCGAGGTCGCGGAAATAGCGCAGCAGGGCGCTCAGCGCCTGGGGGCGAGCTGCCGAAAGGGCTGCTGCGATCCAGGCGCTGTCGGTCATGGCTTGAGTCCACTGGGTTTGTAGATGGAAAGCGGCCGGATTTCATAGGAACCCTGCACCGGATTGGCTTTGGCGAGGTCCTTGGCAAAGGTGATCGCTTCATCGAGGGTTTCGCAATCGGCGACGTAAAAGCCCAGGAACTGTTCCTTGGTTTCGGCAAAGGGGCCGTCGATCACCAGCGGCTCGCCCGAGCCCGATTTGCGCAGCGTGGTCGCGGCGGTGGTGGGGAGCAGGCGCACCACTGGACCGAGCTTGCCCTTTTGATCCAGCCGGTCCTGCACCTGGGCCAGGCGGGCAAGGCAGGCATCGTCTTCTTCCTTGGTCCAGGAGCCGACGACATTTTCGTCACTATAGCACAACACGGCGTAGAGCATGGCGCGTCCCTTCTGATTGATGACGCGGGACTATGCCAAAAGCCGACAGGCCTTGCAGCCGATTTCGTCGGGTTCAGGCCAGCGGCGGCGGGTTGCGATGGGCTGTGGCGGTGCTGCCCAGCGACGCCAGCATCACCGCGCCAATGCCGGCCCATTGCCACGCGCTCAATTGCTCGCCCAGGAGCACCAGCCCCATCAACGCGGCCAGCGCCGGCTGTGCGCTCATCAGGATGCCAAAAGTGCGCGCCGGCAGGTGGGGCAACGCCAGCATGTCGAGCGAATAAGGAATGGCGCTGGACAGGAGCGCCATGGCCAGCGCCAGTGGCAGGATGGCCGGGTCAAACATGGCGGCGCCCGCACTCCACAGCCCGAAGGGCAGCACCAGCGCGGCCCCAAGCCCCACGCCCAGCGCCACCGTATGGGGCCCGCCACCCGTACCCGCGCGCTGCCCGAAAACAATATAGCCCGCCCAGAACGCCCCGGCGGCCAGTGCCAGAACGACCCCCATTGGGTCCAGCGGCTCGGACAAGCCAAACAGCGGCAAAAGGAACAGCAGCCCCAGCACCGCCAGCGCCACCCAGCCAAAATCAATGCCGCGGCGCGAGCCCGCCAGCGCCACGGCCAGGGGGCCGGTGAATTCCAGCGCCACCGCGACGCCAAGGGGAATGGTGGCGAGCGCGCTGTAAAACAACAGGTTCATGGCGCCCATCGCCGCGCCATAAAAACCCACGGCGCGCCACTGCGCCCGATCGAGCCGGAACCGCCAGGGCCGGAACAGGATGGCCAGCACCAGCGCCGAAAGCAGCAGGCGCAGCGCCGTGGTGCCGCTTGCCCCGATCAGGAGGAACAGCCCCTTGGCGAGCGAAGCGCCGATCTGCGTGGCCACCATGCCCAGCGTCACCAGCGAAACAGATACAAATGGATTGGCGGGCCGCAAACAACAAGGCTTCCAGTGGAGGCCAGACTCGTAGCAGTTTTGGGGTGCCCGCGCATAGCGCGCATTGACCCGACCGCGTTTGCGCACTAGCCCTAACGACCCAGCACAACAGGAGCTCCGCCATGGAGTATCGTTATCTCGGCCGTTCGGGACTTCGCGTATCAAGCCTGACCATGGGCACCATGACCTTTGGTGGCTCCGAGCGGGTGGGCAACACGCCCCAGGACGAAGCCACCCGCCAGATCGATCTCTGCCTCGATCACGGCATCAACCTGCTCGACACCGCCAATATCTACAACAAGGGCGTGTCCGAGGAGATGATCGGGGTGGCGCTGAGCGAAAACGGGCGCCGCGAGCGCACCCTGCTTGCCACCAAGGTGCGCTTCCGCACCGGCGATGGTCCCAATGATGCGGGTCTGTCGCGCCATCACATCATCGAGCAGTGCAAGGCCAGCCTCAAGCGCCTCAAGACCGACCATATCGATCTTTACCAGGTCCATGAATGGGACGGGATGACCCCGGTCGAAGAAACCATGGAAGCGCTCGACATCTTGGTCAAGCACGGCCATGTCCGCTATATCGGCTGCTCCAATTACTCTGGCTGGCACATCATGAAGGCGCTCCAGGCTGCCGGCGAGCGCCACAATGAACGCTTCATTTCCCAGCAGATCCATTACACCCTCCATTCGCGCGAAGCCGAATATGAGCTGGTGCCGATCAGCCAGGATCAGGGGCTGGGCATTCTCGTTTGGTCTCCGCTTGCCGGCGGACTCCTGTCGGGCAAATACCGGCGCGAAGGCGGCCCCGATGCCGGCCGCCATGTGGGGGGCTGGCGCGAGCCGCCGGTGCCTGATTGGAACCGGCTCTATGACATCATCGATGTGATCGTCGCCATTGCCGAAGAGCGCAATGTGTCGGGCGCGCAGGTGTCGCTGGCCTGGCTGCTGGGCCGGCCGGGCGTCACTTCGGTGATCATCGGCGGGCGCAGCGAAGAGCAGTTCCGCGACAATCTCGCTGCCGCCGAGCTCAAGCTCTCCAATGAGGAGCGGGCGCGGCTCGACGCCGTCAGCCGGCCGCCGCTGCTTTATCCCTATTGGCACCAGACTTTTACCGCCAACGACCGGCTTGGGCCCATCGACCAGGATTTGCTGGGCTCTTATGTAGAGGAATTCAAGCGTGACTGAGTTTGTGTTTTCGCCACCGGCACCCGTTGGCCTTCCTGTGGATGACGGACGGATGTTTCCGGTGCGACGCATTTTCTGCGTTGGACGCAACTATGCCGAACACGCCCGTGAAATGGGCAATGACGCGCGCGAAGCTCCGTTCTTTTTCTGCAAGCCTGCCGATGCCGTGGTGACTGATAGCAGCGCGGTGCCTTATCCCCCCCAAACCAGTGACCTGCACCACGAGATCGAACTGGTGGTGGCCATCGGCACCGGCGGCGTCGACATCCCGGAAAGCCAGGCCCTCGATCACGTGTTCGGTTATGCCGCCGGCCTCGACATGACGCGGCGCGACCTGCAGGCCGTCGCCAAGAAGGCCGGCCGGCCCTGGGACATGGCCAAGGGCTTTGACCAGTCCGCCCCCATCGGCACCATCGTGCCGGTTGATCGGATCGGGCATCCCGGCACGGGTGCCATTACTCTGAGCGTTAATGGCGTCGAGCGGCAGCGTGGCGATCTGGGTGACCAGCTCTGGGGCGTGGCTGAAACCATCGCTTATCTCTCGGGCCTGGTTCGTCTCGAGCCGGGCGATCTCATCATGACCGGCACGCCAGCCGGCGTCGGCGCGGTTCAGCGCGGCGACCAGCTGGTTGGCACAATTGAAGGCGTGGGCACCATCGCGACCACGATCAGCTGATGACGCAATGGTCGGCACAACAGGACGCGGCCCTCAAGGCCGTGTCCAGCTGGCTCAAGGATCGGGACGGGCCGCAGGTGTTCCGCCTGTTCGGCTGGGCGGGCACCGGCAAGTCGACGCTTGCCGTGCATCTGGGCAGTGACGTCAAGAACGTTAAATATGCCGCCTTCACCGGCAAGGCCGCACTGGTCATGCGCCGCCGCGGCTGCAAGGGCGCCCAGACCATCCATTCGCTGATCTATTCGCTGGTCAGCGAAAAGGAAGGCGAGCCCCGTTTCGTGCTCGATCCGGAATCCCCCGCAGCCGATGCCGATCTCATCGTCATCGATGAAGTCTCGATGGTGGACGAGCAGCTGGGGCAGGACCTGCTGTCCTTTGGGGTCAAGGTGCTGGTGCTGGGCGATCCGTTCCAGTTGCCCCCCGTGCAGGGCGCCGGGTTCTTCACTGCCGAAGAGCCCGATATCATGCTCACCGAAATCCATCGCCAGGCTGCCGACAATCCGATCATCCGGCTGTCCATGGATGTGCGCGAAGGCGGCTATCTCGAACATGGCCGCTATGGCGAGTCACTGGTGGTCGGGCGTGACTCGGTGGATCGTGATGCTGTGCTTCAGGCCGACCAGGTGCTGGTGGGACGCAACAAGACGCGGCTGCAGTACAATGACCGCCTGCGCGAGTTGCGCGGCCTGCCATTTCACGAGCCGGTGGTGGGCGATCGCATGGTGTGCCTGCGCAACAATCCGCGCAAGCGCCTCCTCAATGGCCAGATCTGGATCGTCACCGAAGTGGCGCGCAAGGCGAATGGCAAATATTCGCTGCTGCTGGGCGCTGACGAGGGCAAGGGCGAAGCCAAGGTAATGACCCACAAGGCGTTCTTTTCGGGCGAAGAAGACGCCATGAGCTGGCCCGAGCGGCGGCAATTTGATGAATTCACCTTTGGCTATTGCCTGACCGTGCACAAGGCGCAGGGTAGCCAGTGGGACAATGTCTACTTGTTCGACGAAAGCTTCGTGTTCCGTGAGGAACGCGCGCGCTGGCTTTACACCGCCATCACCCGCGCGGCCGAAAAGATCACGGTGGTCTCATGACCCTGCTCCAGGTCAGGCACGAGACGGTCTACCGCTACGCCGGTCCTGTCCAGTTCGGGGAGCACCGCCTTCTGGTGCGCCCGCGTGACAGCATGGAACAAACGCTGGAATCCTTTGCCCTTCGCATCTCGCCTGAGCCGGTCGGTGTGCGCTGGATCCATGATGTGTTTGGCAATTGCATCGCCCTCGCGCGCTTCGAGAAGCCCGCTGACGAGCTGCGCATCGTCGCCAGCATGGTGCTCGATCATGCGCCCGAAAGCTCGCCCGATTTCGAGATCGATCCGCGCGCCAAGCTGTATCCCTTTGACTATGGCGGCACGGACGCGGTGGATCTGGGGCCCACCAGCCAACGCCAGTTTCCCGAAGAAACCGAAGTCGACAGCTGGGCCCGGCGCTTCCTTGATCCGCGGGGCAGCACCAATACCGGTCACCTGCTGATGACCATGACCTATGCCATCAAGGAAAGCTTTGCCTATATCCGGCGCACCCAGCCAGGCACGCAGCGTCCGTCCGTCACCCTGTCAAGCCGGCGCGGCACCTGCCGGGATTTCGCGCTGCTGATGATGGAGGCCGTCCGCTCGCTCGGCCTCGCCGCCCGGTTTGTGTCGGGTTATCTTTACTCCCCAGACCGCGATGGCAGTCATCGCGGCGGCGGCGCAACCCATGCCTGGTGCCAGGTCTTCCTGCCGGGAGCCGGGTGGGTGGAATTTGATCCAACCAATGGCATCATTGGCACCCGCGACCTGATCCGGGTCGGGGTGGCGCGCGAGCCCGGGCAGGCCATTCCCATTGCCGGCACCTATACCGGCGCTGCGGGGGATTACCTGGGCATGGATGTGGAAGTCCGGGTCGAGCGCGTGACCTCGCTGCAGGATTCTATGGGCTGAAGGCTCGGCCCTGGGCGCCGTCTGGTTCAGCTGAGTTCGGCGACGCTGACCGCATCCACTGTCCAGGGTTCATCCGTATCCGCATCGAGCGCATCGGCCCAAACGCGCACTCCGCGCGACTGCACATTGCCAAAAAGCGTAGCAAAGGCCGTGTCGGCTGCGTCGCGTCCCGAGCCGATCCGCACCAGCCCGTCAAGCGCCGCCATGCGCGTGGGGTCGAACAAGTACCAGCGGTCACCGAGATAGGCCTCAAACACCGCATGGAAATCCTGCGGCTGCAGCTGCCAGGCATAACAGGACACAAAGCGGGCGGGGATGCCGAGCGCCCGGCAAAAGGTCACGCCCAGATGCGCAAAGTCGCGGCACACGCCAGCGCGCGTGGCAAAGGTGTCGGCCGCCGTTGTTGAGGTGTCGCTGGAGCCGGCGAGGTAATCGACCTCCTCATGGATCCAGTTGCAGATCTCGGTCACCCGGACAAAGCCAGGCTCCACATCGCCGAACTGGCGCGACGCAAAGCGGGCCAGGAGGTCCGATGGACAATATCGCGAGGGATTGAGAAACCCGAGGGTTTCGGGCGGCAGCTGCGCCACCGGAACTTCGCCAATATCGGCCGGGTTCGCCAGCACTGGATCAAGCACGATCTGGGCGTCATAGCGGAGCTTGAGCGCCCCACCCGATGCCGTCAGGCGCCGGAACCGGTTGCCAGTGTCGTTGGCGGTAAACTGCTCGGTCACGAATGGTGGGGTGACCACAATGCGCTCGTTCAATATTCGCTGGCGCCCGCCATGCATCGCCTCGACATTGAAGATCAAGGTGGCGTTGTCGAAAACCTCATAATCGATCTCACAGCCAATGGATAACCGCATCGCCACTCCGTGTCTGCCCAGGGTGCGAAACCCGGCGGCAATCGGTGGGATCGCGCGGTTCGCTGGCGCTTGAACCTCGCCACCGCCGCAACCCTTGCGAGCCCCCTGCGCTTTAGTCAAGCTCGCCATCACGCTGACAAACTTGATCAACAAAGAGAGGGCTGCAGCCAAACTGACCAAACCGATTTAATTGCTGCACTTTTCCCGATAGCGGGCGCTTGCGGATCACGCAGTGATGCCCCAATTTGCAGCAGGGTCATTCCTGCACTTGTCCTTGTTGTTAGCCCGGAGTTCTTTCATGCACCATGATACCCCCCTGATCTCGACGATCGTCGCGGGTCTGGTGCTGGCCTTTATCTTCGGGATGATTGCCAATCGCTTCCGGCTCCCGCCGCTGGTGGGTTATCTGTTTGCCGGTATTCTGGTGGGCCCCAATACGCCCGGCTTTGTCGCCGACCAGGCGTTGGGGGCAGAACTGGCCGAGCTGGGCGTGATCCTCCTCATGTTCGGGGTGGGCCTGCATTTCTCCCTTAAGGACCTGATGAGCGTACGCGCGCTCGCCATCCCCGGCGCGCTGGTGCAAATCGGCTTTGCCACACTGTTGGGACTGGGTTTGGGCATTGTTCTGGGCTGGGGCATCGGCGCGGGCCTGCTGTTTGGCCTCGCGCTTTCGGTGGCCTCCACGGTCGTGCTGCTCAAGGCCCTGCAGGACCGCCGCTTGATTGAAACCGAGCGGGGCCGCATCGCCGTTGGCTGGCTGATCGTCGAGGATCTGGCCATGGTGCTGGCGCTGGTGCTGATCCCCGCCATTGCCAGCCTTTATGGCACCGATAGCGGCATCCATGATCCCTTCGTGTCGTTTGTCGAGCGCGTGCTGCGCACCGAAGTCGGGATCTGGGGCGTGCTGTTCCTGACCCTCGTCAAGGTCGCGGCCTTTGTGGGCTTCATGCTGATCGTTGGCCGGAGGCTCATCCCCTGGGCCCTGCACGCCACTGCCCATACCGGCTCGCGCGAACTGTTCCGGCTGGCGGTGCTCGCCATTGCACTGGGCGTGGCGCTGGGTTCAGCCGTGCTGTTCGGTGTGTCGCTGGCGCTGGGTGCATTTTTTGCCGGCATGATCCTGTCGGAAAGCGAGCTCAGCCACCGCGCCGCCCAGGAAACCCTGCCGCTGCGCGACGCCTTTGCCGTCCTGTTCTTTGTGTCGGTCGGCATGCTGTTCGACCCTTCCATCATCATCACCGATCCCCTGCCGGTGCTGGCCACCGTGTTCATCATCCTGATCGGCAAATCCGCCGCCGCCTTTGGCATCGTGCTGTTGTTCCGCCGCCCGGTGGGCACCGCGCTGACCATCTCGGCGTCGCTGGCGCAGATCGGCGAGTTCTCGTTCATCCTTGCTTCGCTCGGCGTGTCGCTGGCGATCCTTCCGCCCGAAGGGCAGGACCTGATCCTGGCCGGCGCGCTGATCTCCATCGTGCTCAATCCACTGGTGTTCTGGGGCGCTGACCTGCTCAAGCCAACCTTCGAAGCCCAGTTCGGCCGCCGCTCGGCACGCGACGACGACATCCGCATCGAGCCGGGCGAGGGGCCAGTCGTTTCCGATGGCCCGCTGACCACCGACCGGCCCAATGCGGTTGGCGTTGAAAGCGACGCCCAGGACCTCGATGACGCCCCCGAGCCTGTTACTCTGACCGGCCACACCGTGCTGGTGGGCTATGGCCGGGTCGGCCGGGTCGCCGCCGACGCCCTGCAGCCTACCGGCAAGCTGGTGCTGATCGAAGACACCGACCATGCCGTGGCCGCTGCCCGCGCCAAGGACATAGCGGTCGTGGTGGGCAATGCTGCGAGCCTTGATGTGCTCAAGCTTGCCAATCTGGGTGCCGCCGAAGCGCTGATGATCGCCATTCCCAATGGCTTCGAGGCCGGCACTGTGGTGGAGCAGGGCCGCAAGCTCAATCCCGCCATCCGCATCATCGCCCGCGCCCATTCGGACGAGGAGGTCGAGCACCTCACGCGCCATGGCGCCGATACGGTGATCATGGGCGAGCGCGAAATTGCCGCCGGCATGCTCGCCTGGCTCAGTGGCGCGCGCGCCGATGATGGGCTCGTTGCCCAGGAATACGCGGCCCAGGCGCGCGCGGCCGAAGCGCGGCTCGCCCCCACCGAAAACATCCTCCACAAGGTCGCGGGCGCTCCGCTCGCCGCGGGTGCCGAGCCGGTGCTGGGCGATTTCGAGGCTGCGAGCCTCCAGTCGGACCCCGCCGCCGAAGCCACGGAAACCGAGCCGCTGGCCACAACCCTTGCCGGGGAAACCCTCGAACCCGATTTCATGGAAACCGAGCCTGAGTTGCTCAACGACAGCCTTACCGATGTTGACGCGCCCGATGCTTTCGCCGAGGCACTCGGTCCTGTCGAGCCGCTTGCCGCCCATCCTGTTGGGGCCCCGAGCGCCACTGCCGAGACGCAGGAGACGGCTCAGGTGCCGCCGGTGCTGGTTGATGGTGGCGGTTCCGCAACTGCGCCCGCTGTGCCGCCCGCCGCCAACCCGTCCGCAGCCGAAGCGGCTGTTGTTCGCGAAGAGCCTCTGGTGGAGGTTGGTGAGCCGGCTTCGCTCGCCGAGCCGCTTGATCTGCTGGTGCCGCCCGTCGACGACGCTGCGGCCGAGACTCACGAGCACGGTGCGATGCTGTCCACCCCCCAGGCTCCCGAGCCGCTGTTGCCTGCCGGTGGGCCCGCGATGCCTGCTGAGCCGACCGCACCCGCTGAGCCGGCGCTGCCCGCTGAGCCGGCCGCGCCCATCGAGCCGCCCGAGGTTACCCCCGAGCCCCGCGATAGCCTGCCGTCACTGGACGAACTGCCGCCGGAACCCGAGGACGGGGAAGCCGACCGTCCATCGGTTGCGCCGCCTGTGACTCCCGAGCCGAGAGGCTAAGCGCCAAGCCCGATGATCTCGCAAAAGGCCAAATATGCGCTGCGAGCCCTTCTTGCCCTCAGCCGGGCGGCGCGCGGTGAATCGCGCATGATTGGCGAGATTTCGCGGGAACAGGGCATTCCCAAGAAGTTCCTCGAACAGATCCTGCTTGAGCTCAAGCGGGCCGGGCTCGTCACCAGCCGTCGCGGCCGGCTTGGCGGCTATGTGCTGGCGCGTTCCCCCGAAGAGGTGATGTTTGGCGAAGTGCTGCGCCTCATCGATGGGCCGCTCGCGCCCTTGCCCTGCCTGTCGCTGACGGCGTACCGGCGTTGCGAGGATTGTCGCGATGAGGCGTCATGCGAAATCCGCCACGTGTTCGAGCGGGTCACCCTTGCTACCCGGGCAGTGCTCGATCGGACCAGCCTTGCCGATTCATTGCAGCTGGAAGATCTGCCGGTCTAACGGGCAACAAAAAAGGGCCGCCTTGCGGCAGCCCTTCTTGAGTTTAACGGCCTCAAAGCCGGAGGAGGTGTTGTTAGCCGAGGCGTACCTCGCCTGCCAGACCACCAAATCCAAGGCTCTCGTTGAGCGCCGTAATCTCAATAGACATTGGATCACCTCCTTCACATTTGTTGAACATATGAGAAAGATGGGGTGCCCGGGTCGGTTTGTCCAATCACGGCTTGCTGAACGAGAACTTAACGGCTTGACGCATGTGGGCGTGAGCGTAGCTGGAACAGCGTTGCGCCCAGCACACCCAGCGCCACGATGCCGATGATGATGGTCGCGAGCGCATTGACATCGGGCGACACGCCCAGTCGCACCTTGGAAAAGATCACCATGGGCAGGGTGGACGAGCCCGGGCCGGACACGAAGCTCGCGATCACCAAGTCATCTAGCGACAGGGTAAAGCCCAGCAGCCAGCCCGAAACCAGGGCCGGGGCGATGATGGGCAGGGTGATGTCGAAAAACACCCGCACCGGCGTCGCGCCCAGGTCCATCGCCGCTTCCTCGAGGCTGAGATCGAGGTCGGACAGGCGCGATTGCACCACCACCGTCACATAGGCCATGCAGAACACGGAATGGGCGATGATGATGGTGAGCATGCCCCGGCCCGCCGGCCAGCCCAGCGTGCCTTCCATGGCCACGAACAAGAGCAGCAATGCGAGGCCCGTGATCACGTCGGGCATCACCAGCGGCGCCGATACCGTGCCCGCGAGCACGGTGCGGCCGCGAAAACGCTTGAAGCGCACGAGCGCCACGGCGCAAAGCGTGCCGAGGAACAAGGCGATGGTGGCGCTGACAGCGGCGATCTGCAGGCTCAGCCACGCGGCACCCAGCATCTGTGGGTCGCGGAACAGCTCGCCATACCATTTGAAGGAAAAGCCCGACCAGACCGTCACCAGCCGGGATTCATTGAACGAGAACACCACCAGCGAAATGATGGGCGCGTAGAGAAATACGAAACCCACCGAAGCTGCGATGGGCAAAAACCAGCCGCGCCGCATCTTATTTCTCCACCACGGCGTCTTGCGCCTTTTGCAGCAGCATGATCGGGATCACCACAACCACCAGCATCGCAACAGCCACCGCCGCGGCCCGGGGCCAGTTGGTGTTGGCAAAGAACTCGTCCCACAACACGCGCCCGATCATCAGGGTCGAGGGTCCGCCCAGCAGCGAGGGGATCACGAACTCGCCGATGGCGGGAATGAACACCAGCATGGAGCCGGCAATGATGCCGGGCATGGAAAGCGGCATGGTCACCGACAGGAAAGTGCGCCAGGGCCGCGCGCCGAGGTCGGCCGAAGCCTCCAGCAAGGCGCCGTCCAGCTTCACCAGATTGGTGTAGAGCGGCAGGATCATGAAGGGCAGGTAGGTATAGACAATGCCGACATAAACGGCAAAATCGGTCTGCATCATCACTAGCGGCTCGATGCCGAACAGCCCAAGGAACTGATTGATGACGCCATTGCCGCGCATGAAGCCGGTCAGCGCATAAACGCGCAGCAAAAACGAGGTCCAGAACGGCAGGATCACCAGCATCAAGAGGATATTGCGCCAGCGATCAGGCGCCCGGGCAATGGCATAGGCCATAGGGTAGCCGATCAGGAGCGTGATGATCGTCGAGATAAAGGCAATGCGGATCGAGGACAGGTAAGCGGCGACATAAAGATTGTCGGTGAACAGGCGCAGGTAATTGGTCAGGTGCAGCGTCAGCTGCACCGTGCCTTCCTCATCAAAGGTGATGAGGTCGGAATAAGGTGGGCGGCCGAACTGCTTGATCGACAGCGAAATGCCGAAGACCACAACCAGCGGCACAAGGAAGAAAACGGTCAGCCAGATCGCAGGTGCCGCGATCACCAGCATCTTGCCAGAAATCCCAACCGCGGCGAGCCCCCGCTCCACCATGGTCCAGGTCCGCCGGCGCGGCGCGGGATTGTCGATGTCAAAACTGGACATGACCAACTCCGGTGCGAACGTCCTCAAGGTGCGGCGATGCCGCTATGTTGCCCGGCCTCAATGCCGGTGCTCTGCCCTCCCTCCCCCTTGCCGGGAGGGCCGGGGAGGGGGTCGGCCTGTGGGGCACTGATAACAGCAAGCCCCGATCCACACCCTCCCCCTTGAGGGGAGGGACGGGGTGGGGATTCCGGCTCATCGCCAAGCTCGGCGGCTGGCCAAATGCCGCAATCGAACCGACCCCCGCTGTGGCTGGGTTGGCCATCATACCGTCAGCACCGAGCCGGCATTGCCACCCCAGGCGCAATACACTTCCTCGTCCCAGGTGATCGCGTCGGGATTGCCGCGCACCGTATTGGTTTGCGTCACCCGCAGGCGCTTCCCGCTGGCGAGCAGGATCTGGTAGACGGTCATGTCCCCCAGATAGCCGATTTCTTCCACCATGCCTTTGGTGACATTGGCGTCGTGCTCATCCTCGGGCTGTTCGCGCGAAAGGCTGATCTTTTCGGGACGCACTGCCCACCACAGGATCTGGTCGGGCGCGCAGTCGACGCCGTGGCTGACATAGATGTCGCAACCGAGCTCGGCCGAGCGAATGCGCACATGGTCGGGCTCGTCGTCGATCACCACGCCTTCGGCCATGTTGACCGAGCCGATAAAGCCGGCCACGAAGCGCGAATTGGGGAATTCATAGATATCAGTCGGCTCGCCGATCATGGCGATCTCGCCATAGTTCATCACCCCGATCCGGGTGGCCAGCGTCATCGCTTCCTCCTGGTCGTGCGTGACGACGATGAAGGTGACGCCGAGCGATTCCTGGATCTTGACCAGCTCGAACTGGGTTTCCTCGCGCAGCTTCTTGTCGAGCGCGCCCAGCGGCTCGTCGAGCAGCAGCAGCTTTGGCCGCTTGGCCAGCGAACGGGCGAGAGCCACGCGCTGGCGCTGCCCGCCCGAGAGCTGGTGCGGCCGGCGCTTGCCGTAATCCTGGAGCTTGACGAGGCTGAGCAGTTCCTCGACCCGGTCGGCGATCTCGTTCTTGGGCAGGTGGTCGCGCTTGAGGCCATAGGCGATGTTCTGTTCCACGCTCATATGGGGGAACAGGGCATAGCTCTGGAACATCATGTTGACGGGGCGGTTATAGGGGGCCACCTCGGTCATGTCCTGCCCATCGATCTCGATGGTGCCGCTGGTTGGCTGCTCGAAACCGGCCAGCATGCGCAGCAGCGTCGATTTGCCGGATCCCGATCCGCCCAGCAGGCAAAACAACTCGCCCTGGAAGATGTCGAGCGACACCTCGTTGACCGCGTACACATCGCCGAAGCGCTTGGTCACGTCCTTGATGCGCACGAAGGGTTTGGCTGCCGGGTCGCGCCAGGGTCGGGTGTCGGCGGCGATCTGGGGTTTCTTGGCCATGGCGCACTCGAAAAGTCAGAAGGGGCGGCGCAGCGGCCGCCCCCCGATGGGTGGGAATTGTTACTGGCCGGTTTTGATGCGGGTCCAGGTGCGGGTCAAGAGTTCTTCGAACTCGGGGCTATGCGCGGTGAGGGCAAAGGCCTTGGCGACGGTTTCGGCTGGCGGGTAGATGCCAGGATTGTTCTTGACCTCGTCGGACACGAACTCGGTCGCGGGCAGGTTGGGGTTGGCATAGAACACGTAATCGGTGATCGCGGCCACGACCTCGGGCTCAAGGATGTAGTTGATGAACTTGTGGGCGTTTTCGGGATGGGGCGCATCCACGGGAATGGCCATGAAGTCGATCAGCGTGCCCGCGCCTTCCTTGGGAATGAGATAGCCCACCTCCACGCCTTGGCCGGCTTCTTCTGCCGCATCGGCAGCAATGAATACGTCGCCCGAATAACCCAGCGCCAGGCAGATTTCGCCATTGCCCAGGTCATCGATATACTGGGACGAGTTGAAGTAGCGGATCGAAGGCTTGATTGCGGTCAGCAGTTCCTCGGCCTTGGCCAGGTCTTCTTCGCTTTCCGAATTGGGATCGAGCCCGAGATAATGAAGGGCAATTCCCACCACTTCCGATGGGCTGTCGAGCACGGCAATGCCGCAGCTCGCGAGCTTTTCCGCGTTCTCGGGCTTGAACAGGAGATCCCAGCTGTCGATCGGCGTATCGGCGCCCAGCGCTTCCGCCACCTTGGCGGTGTTGTAGCCCAGCCCGATCGTGTTGATCATATAGGGCACGGCATGGGCATTGTCCGGGTCGAAGTCGGCAGCAGTCGCCATCACTGCGGGATCAAGATTGCCCAGATTGGTCAGCTGCGACTTGTCGAGCTCACGCACCAGACCGGCCTGGATCTGGCGCTGCAGGAAATTGCCGCTCGGCACCACGATGTCATAGCCCGACGAGCCGGCCAAAAGCTTGGCATCGACGATCTCGTTGGTGTCGTAAACGTCGTAATTGACCTTGATCCCCGTTTCCGCCTCGAAATTGGCGATGGTGTCCTCGGCGATATAGTCCGACCAGTTATAAACATTGAGCACGGGCTCTTCCTGGGCGAGGACGGGTGCCGCGACCATGAGCGTGCCGAGGGCAAGTGCGAGCGACTTGTTCATGTGATGGAGCTCCTGTGAGATGGAAATAGAGATAGAAAAGGGAGGCGAACTGGCCGCCTGAACAAATGTTCAGAGGGCGTTCATCTTTGTGGCGCCGGCGAGGCAAGAGCCCCTGCCGGCATGGCGAACAAGCGCGCTGGAACGCTGAAACAAACTGCTGCCGTGAGCCCAAAGCCGGGAGCAAATCGGTCCGCGCAGACGGCGCGATCAACCCAAACCGTGTACAGCGAAGTGCCCTTTCAACGCTGGAATTGCTGCCAAACTAGAGCCAAATGCCGGGGGCGACAAGGGAAAATGGCGCCACACGCAGACCCACTTGACGCCCTGCGTCGACAAGGCGCACAAGCCGCCGCGCACACTGGCGCAAAACCGCCTTTATTCTGGCAGCGGAACGATTTCCCATGGACGGCAGAGCCTATCTTTCAGTCAGCAGCGGCATCAAAAAAGCCCTCGCAGCCGGCCAACCCGTGGTGGCGCTGGAGTCCACCATCATCACCCATGGCATGCCCTATCCACAAAACCTGGCCATGGCCCAGCAGGTGGAAGCCGTGGTGCGCGAACATGGCGCAACGCCTGCTACCATCGCCATCATGGATGGCCGGTTCTGCGTGGGGGTGAGCGGGGAAGACCTTGAGCGCCTCGCCCAGGAAGGCGCCACTGCCGCCAAGGCCTCGCGACGCGATGTCTCCTCGCTCCTCGTTAAGGGCGTGATGGCCGGCACCACGGTTGCCACCACGATGCAGATCGCCGCGCTCGCTGGCATTTCCGTGTTTGCCACCGGCGGCATCGGCGGGGTGCATAGGGGCGCGGGGGAAACCTTTGATATCTCGGCAGATCTCGAGGAACTGAGCCGCACGCCAGTTGCCGTTGTTTGTGCCGGCGCTAAGTCGATTCTTGATATCGGCAAGACCCTTGAAGTGCTGGAAACCAATGGCGTGCCGGTGCTGGGTTATCGCACCGATGACTTTCCTGCCTTCTGGGCCCGTCAAAGCGGGCACAAGGTGGATCACCGCTTTGACGACGTTGCCGAACTGGCCCGCGTCATCGCCATGCAGGCCGATCTCGGGCTCGGCGGCGTGCTGATCGCCAATCCCATCCCGGAAGCTGCAGCCCTTGACCCTGTAGCCATTGAAGCTCGCATCGCCGAAGCCATCGCCGATGCCGAGCGGGAAGGCGTCAGCCGCAAGGCCCTCACTCCGTTCCTCCTGAAGCGGGTGTTCGAGCTTACCGGAGGCAAGTCACTCGAGGCCAATATCGAGCTGGTGAAAAACAACGCCGCCGTTGCCGCCCAGATTGCCGTGGCACTGGCCGAGCGCGCATCGCCCAAGCCGACGCTGCATCGCGCATGAGCCGGGTCTTGGTGATCGGGGACGTGATGACGGACGTCATCGTCCAGCCTGAAGGCCCTGTCGTGCAAGGCTCGGACCGCCGCGCCACTATTCGCAGCCGCCCCGGCGGTTCGGGCGCCAACCAGGCCGTGTGGCTGGGTTCCATGGGGACAGAAGTGCTGTTTGCTGCTCGGGTGGGGGTTGCGGACCAGCCGATGTATGAGAACTACTTCCGCGGTCTGGGAGTGATCCCGGCGCTTGGTGCCGACAAATCCCTGCCCTCAGGGGTCTTGGTGACCTTGCTCGACCCAGACGGCGAGCGCAGCTTCCTGACCGACCGCGGGGCAAACCTGCATCTGTGTGCTGAAGACTTGCCCCCAAGCCTGCTTGAGGGTGTCGGAATGGTAATGGTATCGGGCTACAGCTTTTTTGCTGCAACACCGCGCCATGCCGTTCAGGCGCTGCTCGCCACCGCTCGCTCGCGCGGCATCGAGGTAGCTATCGATCCCGCGTCCATCGGCTTTCTCGATGAGGTTGGGCCGGCCGAGTTCCTGCGCTGGACCAGTGGCGCCGACTGGCTATTTGCCAACGACACCGAGGCGGAAACCCTTTGCGGGGTGGTTGGCTTTGAGCCGCAGATGCGGCTGCTGGGGGATCACTTCAGCAATGTGGTGATCAAGCGCGGCCGCTATGGCGCCGCCCTAGGCGGCAAGGACGGCCTGCGGCTGGCGCTACCCGCGCCCGTGGTTCCGGTCGTCGACTCCACGGGGGCCGGCGATGCTTTTGCCGCGGGCTTTGTGGCGGCCCATCTGGGGGGGGCCGAGCCGGCTGATGCCCTGGCGCGCGCCATTGTGGCCGGTGCCGAGGCGGTGCAGTTCTTGGGCGGACAGCCGGCGGCCTGAACTGCCGGCTGTCCAATACACGTTAGGCCTTGGCGGAATCGGCAAAGGCGGCGAGCACCCGCACCCAGGCGCGAATGCCGCGGTGGAAGCTTTCCAGATCATATTTCTCGTTGGGCGAGTGGATCGCATCGTCCACATGGGCAAAGCCGATCAGTAGCGTGTTGAGCCCGAGAATGGACTTGAACTCGCCCGCCACGGGGATCGAGCCGCCCGACCCAGTGATAACGGCCGGCTTGTTCCATTCGTCCGACAGCGCCTTGAGCGCCTGACGCAGATAGATGCCCTCGCTGGGCACGGTTACCGCAGGCGAGCCGCCATGTTCCTTGAAGGTCACGGTGCAATCGGCCGGGATCCGAGCTTCCACATGGCGGCGGAAGGCGGCGCGGATCTTGTCCGGATCCATATTGCCAACGAGCCGGAACGAGATTTTGGCGCTTGCTTGCGAGGGGATCACTGTCTTGAAGCCGTCGCCGGTATAGCCGCCCCAGATGCCATTGATCTCGCAGGTCGGGCGCGACCAGATCGTTTCCAGCACCGAGCGACCCGCTTCCCCGGCCGGGATCGACAGGCCGACACTGCCAAGGAACGCGGCCTCGTCGAAGCCAAGACCTTCCCATTGCGCGCGCAGCTCGGGGGTGATTTCGGGGACGTCGTCGTAAAAACCCTCAAGCGTCACGCTGCCATCGGGAGCGCGCAGGGAGGCGACAATATCGGCGACGACCTGGTTGGGATTGCGCGCGGCATTGCCGAACATGCCGGAGTGCAAATCCTTGTTGGCGCAGGTGACGGTGATCTCCTCACCCACCAGGCCGCGCAGCATGGAGGTGATGGAAGGCGTCTGCCGGTCCCACATATCGGTGTCGCACACGAGCGCCACGTCGGCGCGCAGCTCTTGGGCATTGGCCTGCATGAAGCCGGGCAGGTTCTTGCCGCCGCTTTCTTCCTCGCCTTCCAGCATGACGGAGACGCGCACCGGCAGGCTGCCGGTAGCCGCCTTCCAGGCGCGGCAGGCTTCGAGGAAGGTCATCAACTGCCCCTTGTCGTCCGAGGCGCCGCGGCCGACAATGATGGTGCGGCCTTCGGGACCCTCCTTGATCACGGGCTCAAAGGGGTCGGTGTGCCAGAGCGCGAGGGGATCGACCGGCTGCACGTCATAGTGGCCATAGAACAGCACATGCGGCCCGGGTGTTTGTGGACCATGGGCGACAACGATCGGGTGGCCGGGCGTGGGGCGGGCAGCGGCCTCAAAGCCGAGGCCCTGCAGGTCCTCGACCAGCCAATCGGCGGCGCGCTGGCAATCCTGCGCAAAGGCTGGATCGGTCGAGATAGAGGGGATGCGCAGCAGGGCTTTGAGCCGTTCTAGGCTAGCGTCCAGGCCCTGGTCAACCTGGGCGAGGACGGCGTCGAGCGCACTGGTGTTCATCATAGGTAATCCTTTCGCGGCAATTGGCCGGACCATGCGGCTTGCGGGAACCAAGGGCAAGGGAGTCCGCTTGAAGAAGCGGAGTATCCCCCATGCCCAAAGTGCACAAGATCGCGACACCGTCCCCACCCCCGCCTTCTGACTTCATTGAGCCCATGGAAGCAAAGCTCGTCGAGGACTTGCCGCAAGGCGAGGGCTGGCAGTTCGAGCCGAAATGGGATGGCTTTCGCTGCATTGCCGTTAAGGCCGGAGGTGAGGTCGCGCTCTTTGCTAAGTCGGGCAAGCCTTTGGGCCGGTACTTCCCGGAGATGGTTGCTGCGCTCGCGGAGGTTCCTGCCGAGCAGTTCGTGCTCGATGGCGAGCTGGTAATTCCCGCCGCCGGCACCTTGTCCTTTGATGCCCTGCAGATGCGGCTGCATCCCGCGGAAAGTCGCGTGCGCAAGCTTGCGGCGGATACCCCAGCCCTGCTCGTGGCCTTTGACCTGCTGGCCGATGAAGACGGCGCCAGTCTGATCGGCGCGCCATTTTCGGAGCGGCGGCAAAAGCTCGAAGCCTTGCTGGCACATGCCCCGGAGGCCGCGCGGCTGCGCTTGTCCCCGCGTACCCAAGATCGAGCCGTTGCAGAAGGCTGGCTGGGGCAGACCGGCGCAGCAATCGACGGGGTCATCGCCAAGCCCAGTAACGAACCCTATCAGAGTGGCACGAGGGCGATGCTCAAGATCAAGCGCATCCGGACCGCCGATTGCGTTGTTGGTGGCTTTCGCTACGGGAGCAATAATCACGAGGTCGGCTCCCTGCTGCTCGGGCTCTATAACGAGCAAGGCTTGCTCGATCATGTGGGCTTTACCTCGGGCATCGCTTCGCGCGACCGTGCCGAAATCACCGCGAGGGTAGAGGCGCTTGCCGGCGGCGAGGGCTTTACCGGCGACGCTCCAGGCGGCCCCAGCCGCTGGAGCACAGAGCGCTCGACTCAATGGGTGGCGCTCAAACCCGAACTCGTGGTCGAGGTGTTCTACGACCACGTTACGGCCGGCCGGTTCCGGCATGGCACGCGGCTACATCGCTGGCGTCCGGACAAAGCGCCACGCCAATGCACTTTCGAGCAGATCGCCCCGGCGGCTTCGGCCGAGAGCTTGGCTGCGCTGAACCTCTAGGAACATCATGGACGGCTTGCTTCCTGTACTCGGCGTGGCTTTGGTTGCGGGCCTTGCCTCACCACTCGGCGGTTTCATCGCCACGCGAATCCGCCCGTCATCGCTGTTCCTGAGCCTGGCCGTGGGCCTGGCCGCGGGCGTGCTGCTGGGCACTTTTGCCTTCGAACTGGTGCCCAGCGCTTTGGAGCGGGCGCCGCTGGCCTTGGTTGCGGTCTGTTTTGCCGTAGGGTTCGCCTTGGTCTACGGGCTGGATCTTTTGGTAAACCACGGTGCCTTGGCCGGGCCTGAGGCAGACCAGAAGCCGGCAGTTGACGCCAAGCAGAAGCGCCACAACAAGGGAGCGCGCAAGGTCGCAGTGATCGGGGCGGCGACCAGTTCTGAAGAACTGATCGAGGGACTGGCGATCGGGGTCAGCGCCGCTGCGGATCTGCGGGTGGCACTGATCGTAGGACTGGCCATCGTTCTCGACAATATCAGCGAGGGCTTGAGCCTCGGAGCCATTGATGCCGCTTCGGGAGAGGAAGGCGCCGCCCGCAAGACCTTGCTGTGGACCAGCCTGATCGGCGTTTCGCTGTTTGTTTCGGCAATGGTCGGCTGGTTCCTGCTCAAAGGCCTACCCGAACCCGTTCTGGGCAGCCTTCTCGGCTTGGGTGCGGGCGCCATGTTTTATCTGACCATCGGTAGTTTGCTGCCCGAAGCGGAAAGCCACCAGTTCCAGCAGTCGGCCGCTATTGCGATCGGACTTGGCTTCGTCCTCGTGATGGTTCTGTCCAACCTTGAGGCTGGGGCAGGCTAGCGTTGAAAACGCCACCCGGTCGATGACGAGTTCGACGCCGGCTGAGAGGGGGCACCATTGCCTTCGCACGGTCCCTCGTGTTCTTAAGGCAGCGTTCTTTATTGTTTCAGGTATCGTCTAAGCATGGTTGCACCGCAAAGGATCGGCGTTCTCACCTTTCATCGGTGTATCAATTACGGCTCATACTGGCAGGCGCGGCAACTGGTGGAAGGTCTTCGCGCGCGCGGCCTCGACGCCGTGTTGCTTGAACATGAATCCGCCCGGGTCAATCGCCTGGAGTGGCGCTGCGCACTGCAGCCGCTCCTGCCGATCAAGACCTCGGCCGAAGATTATCCGCGCTATCGCGAGAAGATGGGCAAGTTCTTTGCCGCCTTTGACACGCTGCCGCTGTCGCAGCGCTTTGCCCTCGATGCGGCCGAAACCATGGAAATCTTCGACCTGATCCTTGTCGGCAGCGATGAAGTCTGGAACCTGCGTCACCCCTGGTACGGCGCGGTGCCCCTGTTTTATGGCGATGGGCTGCGCGCGGGAAAACTAGCGTCTTACGCCGCCAGTTTTGGCAATTACCCCGCTGGCGATGGCCTTGATCCGGTTTGGGCGGACAAGTTGCGGCAGTTCGATGCCATCGCGGTGCGTGACGCCAATTCTCATCGCCTCGTCAGCGAAGCCTTGGGGTTCGAGCCAACCCTGGTGCTCGATCCTTGCCTGCAATTCCCGCCAACGGCGGAGCCGCTTGTGGCTGAGGCGCCTTATCTGGCGGTTTATGGTCATGGATTGTCCGGATGGTTCCGGGAGGGCGTGCGCCGGTTCGCGGAGGACAAGGGGCTCCGGCTCGTCAGCATTGGCTATCGCAATGACTGGGCCGACGAAAGCTGGATCGAAGCGGGTCCCGAGGAGTTCGCGCGCTTCATTGCTGGGGCCAGCGCAGTCGCCACCAATTTCTTCCATGGCTGCGTGTTCGCGCTCCTGAACAACAAGCCATTTGCCGCCGCGCTGTCCGATTACCGCTCCAACAAGGTCCGGGATCTCATGGCGACGGTGGGGGCCGAACGGCACCTCGCCAGTGCCGAGACGTCGGCTGAGCAATATGCTGCCATCCTGGGAGAAGCTCTCGACCCCATGGTGGCAGCGCGGATCGAAGCCTTGCGTGTCCATTCCAACGGCTATCTCGACCATGTCCTTGCTTGATCCGGCGCCCAAGCGGGCGGAGCCCAAACTGGTCAGTCCTGACGCCATTGTGCGCGCGGGGCTGTGCATCGGTTGCGGCAGTTGCGTCGCGCAGGCGAATAACGGTGCGGCGGCGATGGATTGGGATGCCTATGGGCAGAAAAAGCCCATCGGTCCGGCTAGTTTCATGGGCGAGGCCACCGAGGCGTTCTCGCGCACCTGTCCGTTTTCGCCGCTGGCGCGCAACGAGGATCAGTTGGCGCTGGAGCGTTTTGCCGAGGCGCCTCTCAGCGATCCGCGCATCGGGCGCTATGAGGCGGCTTATGTTGGCGCCGTCGCCGAGCCCGATTTCCGGGCCGAAGGCAGTTCGGGCGGAATGGTCAGCTGGGTTGCGGCGGAGTTGCTGCGCCAAGGCTTGGTGGAAGGCGTCGCCCATGTCGCGCCCGAGCTTCCCGAAACCGGCAATGGCTTTTTCCGCTATCGCATCTCGCGTGATCTTGACGAACTGCGGGGCGGCGCCAAGTCGCGCTATTACCCCGTGGATATGGCCGGGGTCATCGCACAAATTCGTGCCGTGCCCGGACGCTATGCAGTGGTGGGCATCCCCTGTTTTATCAAGGCGGTAAATCTCCTCCGCGAGGAAGATCCTGTCCTCAAGGAGCGCATCGTTTTCGTGCTGGGGCTGTTTTGCGGCCACATGAAAAGCGCTCGGATGATCGAAAGCTTTGCCTGGCAGATGGGGGCGGAGTGGAGCGAGGTGCAAAAAGTCGAGTACCGGCTCAAGAACCCTGACCGGCCTGCCAATTGGTACACGGCACAGCTGACGCAGCGCGATGGCAGCGCCCGCACGCAGGACTGGTGGCACCTCGTGGATGGCGATTGGGGCTCGGGCTTCTTCATGAACTCGGCCTGCAATTACTGCGACGACGTGGTGGCGGAAACCGCCGACATCGCCTTTGGCGACGCCTGGGTGGAGCCCTATTCATCGGACGGGCGCGGCACCAATGTGGTGATCGTGCGCTCGCCGCTGGTGCATGGTCTGGTGAAGAACGCCATCGGCGAAGGGCGGCTGGATCTGCAGCCGGTCGACCACGAGTTTGTGGTGCAAACGCAGGCTGCGGGGTTCCGGCAGCGGCGCGAGGGGCTCGCATATCGGCTGAGTTGGCCCAAACCGGGCCTTCGGCCTAAAAAGCGTGTCGCACCGAACCAGCATGGTATCGCGCCGCGGCGCAAGCTCATCTACATGATGCGTTTTGGTATCAGTGCCTGGAGCCACCGCATGGCCTGGCTTGCCAAGCAGACCGGCCAGCCTCGGCTTTATGTGGGCTGGAGCCGGGCGGCGCTGGCGGTCTACCACGGCGTGGCCTATGGGCGGGGGCGCATCGGCAAGCTCGTGGACAAGCTCAAGATCAAGGGTGAGGGCGGCTAACAGCCGCCCCCAAGGGATCAAACACGCAGCGGTGCAGCGGTTGAGTCGCTAACCTTGGTCGCGCCAGCGGGCGCATATCGCTCGATCATCTGGCGGCAGAACTCGGCAAACTCCTCGGGCACCTGCGGAGCGCTGGTGTGATGGGGCGCGATACCGCGGTGTTCTGGCGTAAAGCAGAAGGTCACCGTGACGTTGAAGTCTTCGAGCGCCTTCATCTGGCGGTCGAACCAATCCAGCGCATCGGGACGGAAGCTATCGGCCCAGGACAGGCCGGTGCGCATATAGGTGACGCCCAAATCCTTCATGTGCCGCACGGCATCATCGAGCCGGTGATCGTGGTAATGAAACCACTGCACCACGCCCATATCGGGCGTATGCTTGCGGAACTCCTCGTAGGCTGGCTTGGGCGTGCCGTCTTCCCGCAGCAGCCCCATATAGAAGTGCCGGTAATAGGATGAGCCCTCGGCCTCGCGGTGGCGAGTGGTGGCCTCCCACTCGCGGGGAAGATCGTAGAGGCTGTACCACTGGATGCGCTCAACCTTGCCCTTGAGCAGCTCGGCGGTACGCTGCAGGCCCCAAAGCTGGACCTCCTCGGCGCCAAAGGTGGAAATACCCACTTCGCTGATCCAGATCGGCAAGTCGGTCACAGCGCGGATTTCGTCGACCTTGGCTGGCCATTCCCCGATCTGCCACAAGTTCCAGTCGAGAGGGAACCCATGCAGCGCGACGGCGTCGAGCCGGTCGAGCACGCCATAGCCCTTCATGCGATTGATGAAGCCGGGATCGATGGGGGAAATGCCACCGAGCACACGCTTGATCGCCGGGTTCTGTGCCTTGATGGCGTCGGCCGCCAAATTGACCATCTGGCCGAAACGGCTCCAATCGGGGTCGATCTCGGGGTCCCAATGCGATTTGTTGTTGGGCTCGTTCCAGATCATCGCGGCTTCAATCATGCAGTGGCTCCTGTGGCCGGGTAGACCGGCTTGGCATAGGGGGATTGTGCCGCAGTGCGGCAGATATAGACCTCTTGCTCGGGGTGGCTGATGATCTCAAAACCCGCGCTGCGCAGCAAAGCTTCGGCGGCCGCGGCATTGGGCACAAACCAGTTGGTTGGGTCGTTGCTGTAGCGCTGCTCAATGAGGTGGAGTTTGGGATAGCCCGGCTGGTCGAAAATGGCGGTTTCGGTGAACGGGTAGTCGCTCTCGAGCGGCAGGATCTCGGTCGACCCGCGCTGCATGGATTGGAACACCAGGAGGTCCTTGGCCACGTGTTCGCGGATCAAATCGAGCGCCAAGAGCGGATGGCGCAAGTGGTAGAGCACGCCCATGAAGATGACGACGTCGAATTTCTCGCCCAGCGCCCCGACATCGTAAACCGAGAGCTTGCGGAACTCGATATCGGCTCCCGCTGTCTCGGCGACAAAGCGGGCCTGGTCGAGGTAGTGGTCATCGAAATCGACCGCCAGGACGCGGTCGGCGCCGCGCTTTTTCATTTCGAGTGAATAGAAGCCGGCGTTGCAGCCAATATCGAGCACACTCTTGCCCGTTAGGTCAGCGGGGATCGCGTCAGCAAATCTGCGGTACTTGCGGCCGGGATAATCGCCCAGGAAGTGGTTAGGCGCAGTCCAAACGCCGCCCAGATCGATATTGTGGAACCACGGCCCCAAGGTTTCAATCTTTTGTTTCAACTCATCGGCCGACAAAGCCATGACTGTTCCTTGTTGCTGCGCTTGGATGCTGATGATACGGGCACGCTGGCTAGGAGATAACTTCGTTCAGCGTCCAGAGCTTGGCGCCCCAGTCACCGACGACAATTGTCGTGATGGATGCCGGGCCGATATCGAAACGGGGCCAGGCGTCAATGGGAAGGCCCAGAACATAGCTGACCAATGTCTTGATAATATCGGCATGACTGACAAGCACGAGGCGCCCGTTCTCATGCTCCGCGACAAGGCGCTCCAGCAATGTGAGTGCCCGGCGTTGCACGTCCAGCATGGATTCTCCACCGGCCGTGCGGCTGAGGCTGCGGATCGTGTTCCATTGCCGCCAGGTTGGGTCGGTATTGAGCACGTCGAAAGTCTTGCCTGACCAGGCGCCGAAGTCCACTTCATCGAGTTCTGGCGCAGTATGGACCGGCAAATCGCGCTCAGCTGCTATCGCCGCCGCGGTTTCCTGCGTCCGTTCACGCGGGCTGGCATAAATGGCATCGAACTGCTCGCTCGCCATGCGCTGGCCAAGCCGTGCAGCTTGGGCGCGGCCTGCTTCACCCAGCCGGATGCCTGGCGTCCGTCCGGCCAGAAACCCCCCGACATTGTCATGGGCTGCGTGGCGGACCAGATAAAAAGTGGTGGTCACTCGGCCGCTCCGAGCAGCCCGTCCTCCGTGCCGGCAATAAAGGCCATCGTGCGCTGCCGCGCTTCGTCATCGGTGAACTGGGTGGGCGGGGACTTCATGAAATAGCTCGAGGGGCCCACGAGAGCACCACCAATGCCCCGGTCGAGCGCGAGCTTGGCGCAGCGCACGGCATCGATCACGACACCAGCCGAATTGGGCGAGTCCCAGACTTCAAGCTTGAGTTCTGCATTGAGCGGGACACCACCAAAAGTTGTGCCTTCTAACCGAATATAGGCCCATTTCCGATCGGTCAGCCACGGCACATGGTCGCTGGGGCCGACATGGATGTCGTTGGCGGGAAGGGGAACGTCGATCTGGCTCGCGACCGCCTGGGTTTTGGAAATCTTCTTGGATTCCAGCCGCTCGCGCTCCAGCATGTTGAGGAAATCGGTGTTGCCGCCGAAATTGAGTTGATAGGTGCGGTCGAGCTTGACGCCGCGCTCGCGGAACAAGTTCGCGAGCATGCGATGCACGATGGTGGCGCCAACCTGGCTCTTGATATCATCACCAATGATTGGCAGGCCCTTGTCAGCGAACTTCTGTTCCCATTCTGCGCGCGAGGCGATGAAAACGGGAATGCAGTTGATAAAGCCGCAGCCGGCAGCCAAGGCCTGCTCGGCATAGAACTTCGTCGCCTCTTCCGAGCCCACCGGTAGGTAGGAGATGAGCACGTCCACTTGCGCGTCCCGCAGAATAGCGGCCACGTCGGCAACCGGCGCATCAGACTCGGTTACTGCGTCAGCGAGGTATTTGCCAATGCCATCCAGAGTGGGGCCGCGCTCAACGGTTACCCCCGTGGGAGCAACCTGAGCAAAGCGATGGGTATTGTTGGGCTCGGCGCCGATGGCTTCGGCGACATCGCGCCCGACCTTGCCCTCGGCAACGTCGAAAGCCGCCGCAACTTCGATGTCACGGATATGATAGCCGCCCAGGTCCACATGCATGAGCCCCGGCACAGGTTCATTGCCGTCGGCGTCGCGATAATAGGTGAGTCCCTGAACCAATGAAGATGCGCAGTTGCCCACCCCTACGAGCCCGATGCGAATCTTCTTTGAAGCCATGCCCTATATTCCTCGCTAAGCATCTACAATGCTGGTGCAAAACGGCGCCCCGGGGGCTTGGTTCCCGTTGCGCGGGAACGCCTCCTGGCGCCTAACACAGAGCTGCATTGTGCGTTGCCGAGCGCCGTGAGTAAAGGGAGTCTGGGGAAATGCTGGTTTATGGCGACGCCGAGCGGCTCGAAAATGCTCGGGATCTGGGGGCGGAAATTACCCAGAAGCTGCTGGGTTTGCAAGGGATGCCGCCTGGAATTGCCCGGCATGCGGCGCTGGTAAGTGCCTTCATCCGTGCCGGCGAGTTGGCGCAAGGATTGCTCGATATCGCCTGGAAGATGGATGAAGCTGACGACTGGAGCGCTGATGCACTAGCAAGCAGCACCCTGCTGATCGGGCTGGCCGGGATGGTGGGACGGTCCTGGGCCGGTTGCGAACTTCAATGCGGCGAAGTTCCCGTCGAACAGCTGAACCAACTCAGCCGTTCGGTTTCGATCCGCACCAAACAAGGTGAGGGCTATGCGTTCTACGCCCTTTTTCCCGAAGGCTATCTCCTGGCAGCGCAACGATCGGGGTTGGGTCCCCAAACGGTGGTGCTCGGCATACGAAGCATTGGCACGGGTCTCGCCGCCATGGTTGCGGCAGGCCTGGGCGCCGATTCCATGTTCACGCTGCGCCCTCATGGGCACCCCTATCATCGGCAGATCACCGTCGCACCAGGGCTTGCCGCCAGAATTCTCGCAGACCCGCAAGCCCACTTCGCCATAGTAGACGAAGGCCCGGGGCTATCGGGCAGTTCCTTCGGCAGCTTTGCCGATTGGCTGGAGGCTGCCGGCATTACGCCCGAGCAGATCCACTTCTTCCCCAGCCATACAGGAGATTTAGGACCTCAGGCCGAGTCCCGTCATCGCGAACGCTGGGCCCGAGCACAACGCCACAGCGTCGGTTTTGACAGTGTCGTGCTGAACAGAACTGGTTTCATGGGCGGCCTTGCGGGTTGGGTCAAGACCTTGATCGGGCCGCTCCAGGAGCCATTGCGGGATATCTCGGGAGGCGGCTGGCGGCAGCTTGGAGCAGCTGATGCGGCCAATTGGCCGCCTGTCGACACGGGGCTAGAAAAACGCAAGCTGCTGGCGGTTTCGGCAACGGGCACCTGGCTGGTGAAATGGGCCGGGCTGGGCCGCATGGCGGACGACAAGCTGCGGCGCGGGCACCAGTTGGTCGAAGCGGGATGGACCCCGGAAATCGCGGGTATGTGCCACGGCTTCCTCGTGCAGCGCTGGGCCGAGGGCAGCAGTCTGCGCCAAGCACAGCCAGAACGGGGCTGGCTGCTGGAGCAGGTCGGCGAGTACCTTAGCTTTCGCGCGCGCGCCTTTCCCGCCGACGCTGCGGGGGCATCGCTTGGCGAGTTGTACGAGATGGCGCGATACAATATCGGCGTGGTGCTGGGGGAGGATGCGTCCAAGCGGGTCAGCATGGCACTGGGCGCTCCGGAGGCGCTCGCTGACCGAGTGCAACCGGCTCATACCGACAATCGCCTGCACTGGTGGGAGTGGCTGGTCACCCCGCAGGGGCGATTGTTGAAGACCGATGCACTGGATCACGACTCGGCCCACGACCTGGTGGGCTGTCAGGACATTGCCTGGGATCTCGCCGGGGCGGCAGTCGAGCTGGAACTCACGGCGGCCGAACGCACCAGCCTCGCCCAGAAGGTGGCAGCAGCCGCGGGCCGGCCTGCCGATCTGGAACTGCTCGACGCCATGGAGCTGTGCTATCTGGGGTTTCAGATCGGCCTCTGGAGCTTTGCTGCCGGCAGTAATGGTGGTGCGGATGCCGAGGCCGCCCGCGCAATGGTGCAACGCTACGCCAAATTAGCGGCCGCGTGCTTATCTGGTCATTCACCTCCCACGCCGAACCAATTTGCTGGGGCAAGGTGAATGCCATAGGGCTGCCGAAATGTGTCGTAAACCAAATCACTTGACGTGAGCAGGGAAGGTTGACGGTCTCCAACCGGAATGACACCGAAGGGGTGGCCAGAGGCAGTAGCCCAGTCGGCCGAAACTCGAAAGCGTGAACGAGGGCTGCACTCTCGGGCGGTGCTGGTTGGCGGGCTTAAGCATTGATGGGGGACAAGGACGCCGCGTTGCGTCTGAGATAGGCTGACATTTGCTTTGGCCGCCGACCGGTTCAAAGGGGCGCGAGAACCGGGCTCTTGCGGAAGATATCGGGGCCAGCCCCATCAAGACGGGAACACACCATGACTGGGCACACACCCAAGCCAGAATGGGCGCAAAGTAAACGTGAGCGCGACAATGCGGCCCGGGAAACCGCAGGGCTAAAACCGCGTCGGCGGCTCGGACCCTGGATCGTGCTGGCCCTGCTTGTGCTGGGCGGGGTGGGCTATTTCCTCTGGATGCGAGCCCAACCGGCTCCCGTTGAGCAGGCACCGGTCGCTGAGGCGGCCGAGCCGGTGATGCAGCTCAATCCTCTCGAGATCACCCAGGTGGAGCCTCAGACGCTGCAGCAATTGGTCAAGGTGACGGGCTCCCTTGCACCACAGCGCCAGACCCAGTTGGGTTCGCAGGTGGCGGGCCGGGTTGTGGCCGTGCTGGCCCGGCCGGGCGACACGGTGAACGAGGGCGATGTGCTCATGCAGCTCGACACCGAGAGCCTGCAAATTCAGCTCGACCAGCAGACCAACACCGCCGAAGCCACTCGTGCCCAGTTGCAGCTCGCTGAAAGTCAGCTGGCGCGCACCACTGATCTGATCCAGCGCGGACTGTCCGCTTCATCCGGCCTTGAAGAGGCGCAGTCGAGTGTGGATGCGCTACGCGCCAATCTTGCTGCCTTGGAAGGTCAGGTGGAGGCGGCGCGCATTGCGGTGCAAAACGCCACCCTGCGCGCCAGCATGAGCGGTATCATTTCAGAGCGCGCGGTGGAGCCGGGTCAGACCGTGCAACCTGGAACGCCCCTCTTCACCATTGTCGATCTCAGCCAGATGGAAATGGATGCGGCCGCCCCGGTGGGCGCGAGCAGCCTCGTTGCCGCCGGGCAGCCGGTGTTGATCAACGTGGAAGGGTTTGGAGACCGGACCTTTGACGGCACGGTTGATCGGGTCAACCCCGTAGCCGTAGCAGGCACTCGGACCATCCCGGTTTACATTGGCCTCGATAATCCCGATGGCCTGTTACGCGGCGGTATGTTCGCCACCGGCCAGATCGTGGTTGCCGAAGCGGTCGACGCCTTGGCGGTACCTACCGGTGCGGTGCGCGAGGATGCCGAAGGGTTCTTCCTGCTCAAGGTCGAAGGCGATCACGTCGTGCGTCAAGCCATCGAGCAAGGGTCCACCTGGAACGGGGGCCGTTTGGTGCAGATCACAGCGGGTCTGCAGCCTGGCGACATGATCGTTACCGCTCCCCTGAGCCAGTTGCAGCCGGGTAATCGCGTCGAGATGGTGGAGGGCTAGATGTTTCTTACCCGAATCAGCGTCAATCAGCCCGTCTTTACCACCATGATCATGGTGGCGATGCTGGTGTTCGGCATCTACTCCTATCAACGACTGCCCATCGAGCAGTTGCCCGATATCGACCTGCCAGTGGTTGCCGTGGTGGTGAGTTATCCCGGCGCTTCCCCTGAGGCCGTGGAAAACGACATTGTCGAGCCGATCGAAGAGGCAGTGAACACGATCAGTGGGCTCGACACCATCCAGTCGACCTCGCAGGCCGGGCAGGCCCTCGTGATCATCATCTTTGACATGAACGTCAACTCGCAGACGGCGGCGCAGGATGTTCGCGACCGGTTGGCCACGGTTGAAGCGAACTTTCCCGACAACGCCGGGGATGCGCAGGTGCTTCGCTTCGATCCTTCCGAGTTGCCGGTGATCTCGCTGGCAGTCAGCTCGGAAACAATGTCGCCGCGCGATCTGACGGCGCTTACTGAGGACGAGATTGTCACGCGGCTATCCAATATTCCCGGCGTAGGACGCGCGACTGTGGTCGGGGGCGTGCCGCGCCAACTCAATGTGCTGGTCGATCCTGATCGCCTGAACGCGTTCAATATTGGGGTCGACCAGGTGCTGCAGGCGCTGCGCCAGGAGAACCAGAACCTACCGGCAGGCTCCATTACCGAAGGTGCGCAGGTGCAATCGATCCAGGTCGAGGGCCGCATCGGCGAGGAAGCCGATTTCCTCGACATCGTCGTGGGGCGCCAGGGTGGTCAGCCAGTTTATCTGCGCGACGTCGCCGTCGTCGAGAATGGGCAGGCGGAGGTGGAAAGCCTCGCGCTGCTGAACGGGCGGCCGGCGCTGGCGATTGACGTTGTCAAGACGCAGGGCGCCAACACGGTGCAGGTCGCCGAGCAGGTGCGCGCCACTTTGGCCGATCTGCAGGCGAACGAACTGCCAGAGAGCGTGCGCATCGACATCGTCAGGGACAACGCCATTCCGGTCGAGCAGTCTTTCCATGCGGTGCAGAACATGCTGATCGAGGGCGCGGTTCTCGCCGTCGTTATCGTGTTCCTTTTCCTCAATTCCTGGCGCTCGACCGTGATCACGGGGCTGACGCTGCCGATCTCGATCATCGGCACGATGATCGTGCTGTATTTCCTGGGTTTTACCCTCAACATGATGACGTTGATGGCACTGTCTCTGGCCGTCGGCATCTTGATCGATGACGCCATTGTGGTGCGCGAAAACATCATGCGGCACTTGCATATGGGCAAGTCGCACCGGCAGGCAGCGCTGGATGGCACCAACGAGATCGGCCTGGCGGTGCTCGCCACCACGCTATCCATTGTTGCCGTGTTCATGCCGGTCGCCTTCATGGAAGGCATTTTAGGCCGGTTCTTCCTGCAGTTCGGAGTCACCGTGTCCGTTGCAGTGCTGATCTCACTGTTTGTGGCCTTCACTCTTGATCCGATGATGTCGAGCGTCTGGTATGATCCGGCCGCCCATCCGGGCGCCAAGCGCGGGCCGGTGGGGCGCGCAGTGGCGCAGTTCGACCGGTTTTTTGAGTGGATCGCACAGGGATACCGTGGCCTGTTGCGCTGGTGCCTCAAATTCCGCAAGATCACGCTTGGGATTGCATTGCTGTCCTTTGTCGGCACCTTCTTCTTGTTCCCACTTGTGGGCGTGGAGTTTGTTCCGGCGACTGATACGGGTGAATTCCAGGTCGAGATCGAGACGCCTCCGGGTTCCTCCATCGAATACACGGCCAGCAAGGTGCTGCAGGTGGATTCAACGCTCAAGCGCTTCCCCGAGGTCGAAAGCACCTATGCGACAATCAATGCGGGTACGACCACAGGTGACAACCGCGCGACGATTGTGGTGTCCATGGTGGATCAGGGACTGCGTGAGCGCACGCCAACAGAAATGACCATCCCGGTGCGCGAGGCCCTGGCGCAAATTCCGGGAGCGACGTTCATGGTGGGTGCTGCGGGGGGACTTGGGGGGCTAAGTGCGCCGATCTCGGTGACAATTTATGGCGACAACTTCGCTGTGCTGGAGCGGCTAGCCAACCAGTTGCAGGCGCGCATGGAGGAAATCCCGGGCCTAGTTGACGTGCAATCCAGCCTCGATGCCGCCCAGCCCGTCCTGGGCGTGCGCATTGATCGGGATCGCGCCAGTGATCTTGGAGTCAGCTTGCAGCAGATCGGCAATACGCTTGGTCCCATGCTGGGTGGTCAGGATGTGACCGATTGGACCGCGCCTGATGGCGACAGCTACACGGTTTCCGTCCGGCTGCCGGAGTGGGCGCGCGATGACGTTACCGCGTTGGGGTCGCTGCCGATTACCCAGAGCGGGGCCACGGGCTCCAATGGTATGGTGCGGCTGGATCAAGTCGCTGAGATCGTCCAGTCCACCGGGCCGGGCGAGATTTTGCGGCAGGATTTGTCGCGCCAGGTCAGTGTTGAGGCCGGCCTCGCTGGTGTTGAACTCGGCAACGTCATGCCAGCGGTTCAGGCCGCGACGGAAAGCTTAGTTCTCCCAGCAGGATATAGTGTTTCACTGGGCGGGGATGTGGAACAGCTCAACGAAACCGCGAGTTCGGCCGGTTCGGCGCTGCTGCTGGCGGTGATTGCCATTTATCTTGTGTTGGCCAGCCAGTTTGGCAGTTTCTTGCAACCGCTGGCGATCATGGTGTCGTTGCCGCTGGCGCTGATTGGCGTGATGGTGGGGCTGCTGATCGGCGGGTCCACGCTCAACATGTTCTCGGTGATCGGCTTCATCATGCTGATGGGCCTTGTCGTCAAGAACGCTATCTTGTTGGTAGACAACGCAAATCAGCATGTCAGAGAAGGCTGGAACCTTTACGAGGCGCTGGTGGAAGCGGGCGGCACCCGGTTCCGCCCGATCATCATGACGACCCTCGCGATGATCTTTGGCATGCTGCCATTGGCGTTAAGTTTGCATGAGGGGAGTGGGCAGAATGCGCCGATGGCGCAGGCGGTGATCGGGGGGCTGGTGAGTTCCACGGCGCTGACGCTGGTCGTGGTGCCGGTGATGTTGACCTATCTCGATAGCTTTGCGCGGTTCAGCCGGCGCTTCCTGCCCAAGGCGCCATCCGATGAACCTGAGCAAATTGTTACGTAAATATAAAGGGTTAGTAGGGAACCATTCGTACTGCTGCCCGTTGTGAGGGTAAGCCGGCCCAAGGCGTGGCAGCGACAATTCCAGCCAATGGGTGTGCGCTTCCGCCTCTCCGCCGCGTTCCTTTTCAGACTGATGGAGGGCGGAGGCGAGGCAAAACCGCTGTTTGTTCATCTAGATGAACCGATTCTGAACGGGTTCTGAACGCGCGGGAGCCAGCCCATTCGCCCGGTGGCGGAGGGCTTGGAGCGGGCTGCCAAGAGACCGGGAAGTTGTCACCCGGCCGAGCTCGTAATGCGCTCGATTTATGACTGATGTTGGTGTTGGCGGCACCGCATCCAAAAGCCGGCGCCGTTCGTTTCGCTTTACATAGCCGCTTGGCGGCAGCTTTGGCATAGGAGACTCAATGTCAGCCCCCCTCGCGCAGTCCAAGGCCTATCCGTCCCGGTTCGAAGCGGATGAAAACCCGCTGATCTGTTTCTCCCATCTGCGATGGGACTTCGTGCTGCAGCGGCCACAGCACCTGATGCAACGATTTTCGGCCAAGCGGCGGGTGTTCTTTTTTGAAGAATACATCCCGACCGACCACAACCTGCCTTATCTGGAATATCATCCCTTTGCGGGCACGGAAGTGATTGCCGTGCGGCCAAGGCTGCCGCGGTCCTGGAGCGAAGCGGAGCGGGAGCAGGGCCTTGCGGCGCTGCTCGATCTGATGCTCAAGGTCAATCGCATAAGCAAGCCGGTGCTGTGGTTCTATACGCCCATGATGTTTGGCTTTGCCCGGCATGTGGACGCAGCGGCAGTGATCTATGATTGCATGGACGAGCTGGCCAATTTCCGCTTTGCTCCGCCCCGGTTGCGGGTACTGGAGGCCGACCTGCTGAAGCGGGCCGATGCGGTGTTTACCGGCGGCTACAGCCTTTACGAGGCCAAACGGCATGCCCATGCCAATATTCACCCATTTCCATCCAGCGTTGAGACCGCCCATTTTGCCAAAGCCCGCCGCCCACGGCAGCTGGGCAAGACCTTCGGCTTCTATGGGGTGATCGACGAGCGGATGGATCTGGACCTGCTGGCGGAGGTTGCAGCCTTGCGACCCGAATGGTCCTTCGAGATTGTCGGGCCGGTGGTCAAGATCAGCGCGGCCGATCTGCCCCAAGCATCCAATATCAGCTTTGTGGGCCAGCGTGACTATGCCGATCTGCCGGGCATCGTGGCGAAATGGGACGTGGCCCTGATGCCCTTTGCGGTCAATGAAGCCACCAAGTTCATCAGTCCCACCAAGACGCCGGAATATCTAGCGGCGGGCAAGCCGGTGGTGTCAACGCCGGTGCCCGATGTGGTGCGCCAATATGGCAAGGTGCGGGGCGTCAGCATTGCGGCGGGTGCCGCGGAATTCGTGGCGGCCTGCGAAGAAGCACTTGAGCTCGCCGCGGCTCCCGCCGGATGGCTGCCCGGCGTCGACAGGATCCTGGCCGAGATGAGTTGGGACAAGACCGCCATGAATATGGATGCATTGGTGCAGGAGGCAATCGAAGCTGCCAGCGTGCCATTGCGGCTGATGAATGGGCGGACAACGCTCGGGGTGAGCTCGGTATCGGCTTGACCGCCGGAGGCCTGGCGCAGGCCAGGACCTACCGGGCGATCTTAACCTTCGAGCCTGCCTGCGGATTCAGCGCCGACAGGCCACGTGCCGGGCTGTCGGGCTGGCCCCCTATTGCAAAGGAGGCCCCCGGCTGGCGGGGAGAACAAGCCATGCTCGGACAAGACCTTGATGCCGCTGGAGCGGTCCCGTGAGCGCCCCAGCGCCGGCGCCAGCGCCGAAGCTGTTCCAGTCCTTTATGCAAGGCGGGTTCGAATGCTCGACGCATAAGCGCAAGAGCGGTTTGCGGCTCGACATCATTGCATCCAGCGAACATGACCAATTTGCCGCTGAGGATTACCGGCAGTTGCAGGACTTCGGCATTCGCACTGTGCGAGATGGCGTGCGCTGGTACCGGATCGAGACCAGCCCGGGCCAGTATGACTGGTCGAGTTGGTTGGGAATGCTGCAAGCGGCCAAAGCGACTGGAACCCAGGTCGTTTGGGACCTGCTGCATTATGGCTGGCCCGACGATATCGATATCTGGAAGCCGATCTTTGTCGACCGGTTCGCCCATTTCGCGAGGGCTGCGGCGCAACTGGTGCGTGAGCAAAGCGATGCGGTGCCGTTTTATGCTCCGGTCAACGAAATCTCGTTTTTTGCCTGGGCAGGTGGGGATGCGCGCTATCTCAATCCCTTTGCCAGCAAGCGCGCATACGAGCTCAAGGTACAACTGGCGCGCGCGTCACTGGCGGCGATGCGTGCCATTCGCCAGGTGGACGCGCGAGCCCGGTTCGTGCATTGCGACCCCATCATCAACATCGTGGCTTACCCCCGCCGGCCGGAGCAGGCCAAGATAGCGCAAGGGCATACACAGGCGCAGTTCCAGGCGTGGGATATGCTGGCGGGGCGCCTGCTGCCGGAGCTTGGCGGTAGCCCTGATCTGCTCGATATCGTGGGGGTCAATTACTACCACAACAATCAGTGGTTCCATAAAGGGCACACGATCAAGATGAACTCGGCCCATTACCGGCCGCTGCGGCAGATGCTGGCCGACACGCATGCACGCTATGGACGGCCCATGCTGGTGGCGGAAACGGGCATCGAGGATGAGCGCCGGCCGGCGTGGTTTGCCTATGTGGCCGATGAGGTGGCGGCGGCGCGCACCATGGGCGTGCCGATGGAAGGCATCTGCCTTTATCCCGTGCTCAATCATTTCGGCTGGGACGATGACCGGCCGTGCCACAATGGCTTGCTGGAGCATCATCGCGAGGGCGATGGGCGGCGGGTGTATCAGCCGCTCGCCGACGAAATCATGCGCCAACGCGCGGCGCATCCCGATTGGCACTAGTAAGGGGAGCCCGGGGGGCTCCCCTCAGTTGCAGGAGGTCCTAGCCTTCGAGCCAGCGGACCTGTTCGGGCGTCAGCTTGATGTCGAAGGCCGACATGCTGTCATCGAGTTCGGCGAGGGTGCGCGGCCCGATCAGCGGCACGACGGGGAAGGGCTGGTGCAGCACATAGGCCAGGGCCACATGGATGGGGCTCTTGCCGAGTTCCCGCGCGAGTTGCACGGCGCGGTCCCGGCGGCCGAAGTTCTTCTCGTTGTACCAGACGCGGACCAGTTCCTCGTTGTCGAGCTTGTCGCGACCGGCACGGTCGGTAAAGAAGCCGCGCCCCTGGCTCGACCAGGCGAAGTTGGGGATCTGCCGGTCACGGAACCAGGCTTTCCACGCATCGTCCGACGAGGACACGCAGCCGGGCCAGATGACGTCCTGCATTTCGGCGAGGGCGAAGTTGTTGGAGAGGGCGCCGGGCTTCTGCTTGCCGGTCTTTTCGGCATAGGCGATGGCCTCGTCCATGCGCTCGCGCGTCCAGTTGGAGCCGCCAAAGATGCCGCGAATGCGGCCGGCGTGGACCTCGCGGTCCATGGCATCGACAAATTCGCCAACCGGCACGTCCGTGTTGTCGCGGTGCATGAAATAGATGTCGACATAGTCGGTTTGCAGCCGGTCGAGCGACTGGGTCAGCTGCTTGCCGATCTGGTCGGGATAGCAAAGCGGGGAGTGGGCGCCCTTGCCGATCAGCACGGCCTGTTCGCGGGTGCCGCGGCTGGTGTGCCATTGACCAAAGAGGGTTTCGGTATAGCCGGCGCCGTAGACAAAGGCGGTATCGAAGAGATTGCCGCCCTTTTCCCAATAGGCATCCATCAGCACCGAGCCCGAGGCAAAGGTGCGGAAATCCTCAAAGCCCAGCGCCACAGCCGAAAGCGCCTTGGAGAGGCCCGGCAGGTTGCGGCGCGGGATGGTGGTGCCGCCCGCGCGCAAGGCTTCGCCAGAAATGGTCGAGGTGGCGCGGGTCGATTGCTCGATGGCGAACTCGACGCCGGCTTCCTTGCGCCAGAGATCGAGGACCCGCGCATTGCCCAAAGAATCGGCCCAGGACATGCCGGGCGCATCGAGTTGGGTCTTGCCGGCAAGGATCGCCTGACTCGCCGCTTCCGCTTCGAACGAGAACAGATGGGCGTCGATGCCGAGGTCGATGGTTTCGCGGCTGCCATCGGGCTTGACGATGTCGATCCGCCCGGGACCACCGGCATTGTTGGGGCCGCCGGCAAACCAGAAGCGAGGCACTTCGATGCGGCCTTCCGAGCCCATGATGCGCAGGGTGTTGTCGAGATTGACGAGCACGGCGCAGGAGACCTGGGCGATGATGCCATTGGGGAAGGTGAGGGTCGCGGCGGCCCAGTCATCGGTGCCCTCGGCATTGAGGCGCGCGGTGCCGGTGACCTCGATGGGATCGAGGAAAGGCTGGTTCTGGGTAGCGCCGGCGATGAAGCGGGCGATGGAAACAGGATAACAGCCCACATCCATGATGCCGCCGCCGGCCAGATCATTGCTGAACAGGCGATGCTCGGGCATGAAGCGGGGCATCTGGAAGCCAAAGCTCGATTCAATCATCCGAACTTCGCCGATGGCGCCCGAAGCGATGAGCTCGCCGAGTTTGCGGGTCACGGGATGCAGGCGATACATGAAGGCTTCGGCAGCAAAAGTGCCAGCCTGGCGGTGGGCATGGAACACCGCGTCGGTCGCAGCGGCCGACAGCGTCATGGGCTTTTCCACCAGCACATGCTTGCCGGCGCGAGCGGCCTTGATGGCCCATTGCGCATGGAAGGGGTGGGGCGTCGAGATATAGACGGCATCCACTTCGGGATCATCCAAGAGGGCCTGATAACCATCGACGATCCGCGCGCCCGGGAAGTTCTCGGCGAGGTCGGGCTTGCCCGGATTGCGCGCGCCAATGGCAACGAGCGTGCCGCTCTTGGCTTGGGCGAGGCCGAGCGCGAAGGCCTTGGCGATGCCGCCTGGCCCCAGAATGCCCCAGCGGACGGGATTGGTTGTAGTCATGGTTGGTCCTTTGCAGAAAAGTTGATCAGCGCAGCCGTTGGCCGGCAGCGTCGAAGAGGAAGGCTTTGGCTGAATTGATGGACACCAGCAGCTGATCGCGGCGGGTTTCGTGGCGCGATTCCTCGCGCTCGATCACCAGCGGTTCGCCCGATTTGGTGTTGGCGTAGAGATAGGAGGTGGAGCCGAGATGCTCCGCCACATCAACGGCAAGGGGGAGGTCGAGATCGCCCGCGCCCGCTTCCCCCCAATGTTCAGGGCGCACGCCCAGGGTGACGCGATCGCCCGCGCGCAGGCCCGGCGCGACGACGCGCATGGGCAGGCGGGCGTTGTTCTGGTTGGTGAGCTCGATCACGGTGCCAGCGGCGCCGTTCTGCACCACCTGGCCGGCCAAAAAGTTCATCTTGGGCGAGCCGATGAAGCCGGCCACGAACTGGTTGGCGGGATCGTCATAGAGCTCGAGCGGGGCGCCCATCTGCTCGATGCGGCCTTCGCGCAGCACCACGATCTTGTCGGCGAGGGTCATCGCCTCGGTCTGGTCGTGGGTGACATAGATCATGGTGGTGCCCAGCTCCTTGTGGAGGCGGGCGATCTCGACGCGCATCTGCACGCGCAGCTCGGCATCGAGATTGGAAAGGGGCTCATCGAAGAGGAAGGCCTGGGGCTCGCGCACAATGGCGCGGCCAATGGCGACGCGTTGGCGCTGGCCGCCCGAGAGCTGCTTGGGTCGGCGGGCGAGCAGGGGCTCGATCTGGAGGATCGCGGCGGCGCGCTTGACGCGGCGCTCGGTATCGGCGCGATCATTGCCGTTCATGCGCAGCCCGAAGCTCAGATTCTGCTCGACGGTCATGTGGGGGTAGAGCGCATAGGTCTGGAACACCATGGCGATGCCGCGCTCGGCGGGCTCGACATCGTTGACGGTGCGCCCGCCAATGCCGATCTCGCCGGTGCTGATGTCCTCGAGGCCGGCGATCATGCGCAGGAGCGTGGACTTGCCGCAGCCGGAGGGGCCGACAAAGACGACGAACTCGCCATCGGCCACATCGAGGCTGACGCCATGGATGATGGGGACGGCGCCAAAGCGCTTGGTGACATTGCGCAGGGAGACTTCGGCCATGGCGGCGCTCCTATTTGATGGCGCCGGCGGCGATGCCGGCAATGAAGTGGCGCTGCAAGAGGAGGAAGACGACAAGCATGGGCGCGGTCAGCAGCACGGCGCCGGCCATGATGCCGCCCCAGGAGACTTTGGTGAGCCCGATCAGCGAGCCCAGGGCGACGGGGGCGGTGAACATGGCGCGGTCGGTCGAGATCAGGAGGGGCCAGAGATAATTGTTCCAGGAGGCAAGGAAGAGAATGATCGAGAGGGCGGCAATGGTGGGGCGCGCGAGCGGCATGGCGACAAAGAGATAGATCTTCCATTCCTTGACGCCCTCGACGCGTGCGGCATCGAAAAGGTCATTGGGCATCATGGAAAAAGCCTGGCGCATAAAGAGGACGCCCAGGGAGTTGAACAGCGGCGGCACGATCAGGGCGATCCAGGTATTGGCGAGCTTGAAGTCGCGGGCGACCATGACGAATTGGGGGATCACCACCACGAAATAGGGCAGGGTGATGGTGCCGAGGATAATGGCAAGGACGAGGGGCTTGCCGACGAATTCGTAGCGGGCGAGGGCCCAGCCGGCCATGGAGGTGAGGAATACCGAAAGGGCGGTGTAGATCACGGCGACACCCACCGAAACGCCGAGCGCGCGCAGGAAATCGGTATCGGCCTGCATGTTGGCGATGTTGGCGAAGAACTGGTCGGAGAACCAGAGCTCGATATTGGGCGAGAAGATGCCGTAGTCGGGCATGGTGGAGAACACCAGCATCATCCAGAGGGGGAAGAGCCAGAGCAGGGCCAGCGGCAGGAGCAGCAGGTGGAGGGCGATGGTTTGGGTGCGTTCGCGGCGGGACTTGCTCATTTGGGCTCCCTTCCGAGCCAGAGCTGGGCCAGCGAGATGGCGACGGCCAGCGCGGCGATGGCGTAGGCGACGGTGGAGGCATAGCCGAAGTTGCCCGAGCCAAATCCCTGCCGGTACAGGAAGAGCCCCAGGGTTTCGGTGGCCTGGCCGGGGCCGCCGCGATTGGTGATGAGGAAGGGCTCGGAAAAGAGCTGCATGGTGCCGATGATGGACAGGACGGCGCAAAAGATCAGGATGGGTTTGAGGAGGGGCAGGGTGATGAAAAAGAACTGCCGCACCTTGCTGACGCGATCGAGGGTTGCGGCTTCGTAGACGTCTTCGGGGATGGATTGCAGGCCCGCGAGGATGATGATGGCGTTGTAGCCGGCCCAGCGCCAGGTGACGGCCATGATGAGCACGGCCATCGCGGCGGTGGGGTTGGCGAACCAGTCGACGCGGGGCAGGCCGACCCCGGTCAGCAGCTTGTTGACGATGCCAAAATCGAAGCTGAACATCAGCCGGAAAATGGCGGAATAGGCGACTTCACCCACAACCACCGGGGCAAAGAAGGCGAAGCGGAACAGGGGCCGCGCCTTGAGCTTGGGGGAGTTGAGGAGCACGGCCATGAGGGTGGCGAGCACCAGCATGACGGGCACCTGGATGACGAGGATCACCAGGGTGTTGCGCAGGGCGTTGAAGAAGGCGGGGTCGCCGATCATGCGCGTCCAGTTGAACGCGGGGTTGAACACCCAGGGGTTCACGCGCGTGTTGTGCAGCGAGATCACAAAGGAATTGATGATCGGCCAGATCCAGAAGGCCAGAAAGATCAGCAGATAGGGAGCCAGGAACCCATAGGCCGGGCCATTGCGCAGGCGCATGCAAGAACTCTCCCGCTCCGGACAGTTGTGGAGGGTGAAGGGGTGGGGCGGCCCCGGGGAGCCGCCCGTGCGCGTGATTACTCCGCGATCGGCATGCCGGTGGCGCTGGCGATCTGGCTGGCAGCGTCGTCGAGCGCGGCCTGGGCATCGGGATATTCGCCGTTGAAGTAGCGGGTCTGGACGGCGCGATAGACCGATTCAGCGTCGTTCAGGAACGCGGTGCCGCGGCTGGGCTGGATGTTGGGCAGGGTCGCAAGGATCTCGGACCAGATGGGCTGGTCGCCCCAATAGGGCTGAGGCTGGCTGACATAGGGGTCTTCGAGAGCCGAGATCAGCGAGGGTACGAGGCCAAACTCGCGCAGCATGGTCACCTGGCCGTCATTGGTGGTCAGGGCGTATTTGACGAACTCCCAGGCGGCTTCCTTGTTGGCGGAGTTGTTGGTGATGGCGAGCGAAGAGCCACCCAGATTGGCAGCGTGCGGACCATCGGGGGTGAGGCTGGGCATGGGGTAGACGCCCCATTTGCCGGCCAGATTAGGCGAGCCGTCGCGGATGCTGCCTTCGAACCAGCCGCCATAAACCTGGCTGGCGACGGTGCCGGCAGTGTTGGACTGGATCTTTTCATCCCAGATGGCGGCGGTCAGCGTGCCGGCATCCTTCATTTCCTTGATCTTTTCGAGCGTGGCGACGCAGGCAGGCTGGTTGATGGTGATGGACTGGCCATCCACCGAATAATAGCCGCAGCCCTGCTCGTTGCCGATCATGCGGAACCATTCGCTGTCGCCGTTGAAATCGGCCTGGGACATGACGACGCCCGGATTGGCTTCGGCGATCTTCTTGCCAGCTTCGATGAAATCGTCCCAGGTCTGGATGGTGGCGGGATCAACGCCGGCCTTTTCATAGAAATCGCGGCGATAGAACACGGCAACGGGGCCGGAGTCCCAGGGCATGGCATAGGCCACATCGCCCACTTCGAGTTCGGTGCGCTTGAAATCGGGGAACAGCGCCTGCAGTTCGGGGGTGTAGCCGAGCTCCTTGAGATTGGCAAAGCAATCGGGGAACTGGTTCCAGAAGCCTTCGGCTTCGAAGTTCTCGACGGTGACGATATCGGGCATGCCAGCGCCGCCCGCGGCGCAGCCGGCCAGCGTCTTGTCAAAGACCTGCTGGTTGCCCAGGTCCTCCACCGTGACCTTGATGTCAGGGAATTGTTGGTTGAAGCCGGGCACCACCGATTGGAGGGCCGAGGCTGCCACATTCCAGCTCCAGATGGTGATTTCGCCCGACTGAGCCGAGGCCGAGCCAGTCGCCATGGCGGTGGCGAGCGCCAGCGTGGCGCAGGCAAGATGAATGCGCATGAAAGTCCTCCCTTTTTATTTGCTCTTCCCTTGAGCGCTTTCTAAGCTACTCATGTGGTGCCCGGCGTCCCTCCGAAAGGGAATGCCAAGTTGCCGGAAAGTAAGAAGTTGGAAAAACGCTTCTGGGAGCCTGCAAAAAGCGCGGTGGAGCGCGTGCCCAATACTCTGGTGGTCAGCCACGAGCAGCCAGGCATCATGAACACGCCCCATTGGCACGCTCAGGTGGAGATCAATTACATCTTCAGCGGTACGGTGGAGTACCGGATGCATGGGCATAATGTAGCCCTCAAAGCCAACGACCTCTGCATGTTCTGGGGCGGGTTGCCGCACCAGGTGATCGACACCTCGGAAGACGCGTTCTTTGTGGCGATCCACCTGCCGCTGGTGCATTTCTTCCGGCTAAGGCTGCCCGCTGATATGTCGGAAAAGCTGATGCGGGGCGCGACGCTCGTGACCAGCACACCCGACGGCACGGATGCCGGCAATTTCAACCGCTGGTCGCGCTATATGCAGCCGGGCGATGAGAAGCGCGCCGATCACGCCATCAACGAATTACTGCTGCGCATCGAGCGCGTGCAGTTCGAGCCCTCGTATCTCGTGGAGCCGGACGGCACCCCCAAGGGAACACTTGAGGCGCTGGACCAGCAGTCGTTCAGTAATGTCAAAAGCATCTGCGACTTCATCGCCGGCAATTTCCGACACGATATCTGTTCGGCCGATATCGCTTCGTCGGCGGATATCCACCCGAAATACGCGATGTCGGTGTTCAAGAAATCCACCGGCATGACGCTCAACGAATATGTGAACCTCCTGCGCCTCTCCTATGCGCAGGCGCTGCTGATGCAGGAAGACGCCAATGTGCTCCATGTGGCGATGGAAAGCGGCTTTGGCTCGCTCAGTGCCTTCAACAAGTCCTTCCGCAAGATCGCCGGCATGGCACCCAGTGATTTTCGCCGCGATGCCCGGGCTCGGCCGGGTGGAGTGGGCCTGCGGCGGAACTGATTGAAGACGGATCCAGGTCGCGAGGGCAACCGCGCCGACCCGAGGGGCCGGCACGACCAGAAGCCTGCTTATTCGATGAAGGTGACGGGAACGCCTGGCTCAACCATCGCGGCCAGTTCGCGGGCATCCCAATTGGTCAGGCGCACGCAGCCGTGCGAGCCGGTTTTGTCGATCTTGGAGGGCTCGGGCGTGCCATGGATGCCGTAGGTGGGCTCGGACAGGTCGATCCAGACCGTACCGACCGGGCCATTGGGGCCAGGCGGCAAGGTCAGCACCTCGGTGTTGTCGCCCTGCTGGAAATTGACCTCAGGATTGTAGGTATAATCGGGATCGAGCACGACGACCTCCACCATGTGCGTACCCGAGGGTGAGGGATTGTCCTCGCTGCCGATGGTCGCGGGATAAGCGACAAGAAGGCGACCGGTGGCATCATAGGCGCGCAGCATGCCCATGCGCTTGTCGGCCTCGATGGTGGCGACCATGCCCTGCAGGTCAGCGCCTGGGGCGGCCACGGCAATTTCTTCGCCTTCGACAAAGCTTGCGCCCGGATTCAACGTCTCGATGAAATTCACATCCATGTGGAATTTTTCGGCAAGCGCTTCGGCGACGCTCGTATAGCCGAGGGATTCGCGCTCGGCCAATTCGGCGTAGTCGCTGGGGAGCGGCTCAACGATATCGGCAACGTCCTCGGCCGTGATGGTGTAGGCCATTACGGCCGGGTCAGGGGTTTCGAGGCGCGCCAGCACTGCAGGATCAAGTGCGCCATTGCCGGGCAGGCCATTAATTGCAGCAAAAGCCATCACCGCCTTGCGGACATTGGCGCCGTCATAGCCATCGATGACGCCAGGAGAAACGCCGGCACGGTCGAGAAGAATCTGGAGGCGCGCGATTGCTGGGTCGGGCAGCTTGGGTCCCTCAGCCTCGGCTGACAAGTCGGTGGCGCCCTCGTTCTGCGGGGGCGGTGGCAACGGCTCGGCACTTTCGTCCGGCAAGGGGACGGCAAAGAGCGGCAGCAGCGGCTCAAGGCTGGCAGCGTTGATCGCTTCGGGCGTCAGGGGAGGCGGTGAAGCGGCAGGGAGCTGTTGGGCGGTGGTTGGAAGGGAGAAGGCGACGAGAAGCAGGGGGAGGGAGAGCCGGGCGGCAAAGTTCATAATTGATCTCAGGACAAGCAGTTGCCACCTCAACGCCCCATGTCAGCCCAAGTTGCCCCGATTAAACCCTATTCACAGAGGCGGGCCTGACAGGCCGCGCCATGGCAGCCCATATCCACATGGAAATGGTCGTGGTGTTCGGCATTGGCTTCGGGCCCAAGTGTGGTGGAAAAGCTCGAACAGGCCGCATCATGGGCAAAGCGCAGGAACTTGCCCTCGGGCGCGTCGGCGGCGGGCCAATCGCCTTCGACCGTGACGGTGCGGCCATCGGCAAAGGTAAAGCCGACCACATCGAGCGCATTGGCCATGCCGTGCTCGGAAAGGCGATCGGAACTGCCGCCAACCCGGGCACGGCAATTATAGTTGGTGCCGACATCAAGGCTGGCCAGTTCGGTGTTTTCGCGCGCCTGCAGATAGCCATCGATCGCCTCGCCCCAATGCGGCAGCGTCGTGGCTACTTCGCAGGTGAGGGTGGCTTCGCTCGATAGCGGCACCATGCGGCCGTTCACCAGGATCCCGGTTACCGCCAGGGGGGACTGGGTGCCGCATTCGCCTTCATCGATGGGGGGAAGCAGCTTGGCCTCGATCTGGCCGCCGATCACAGCGGGGCACTGGGTCTGATAGGGGCGAGGCGGCTCGGCTGGTTCGGCGACCTTGGCGGGCGCGGGGGGTTCTTGCGCGGCGGGTGCGGCATCCGCGGGCGGTTGCTCGGCTTCGGGTGCGTCCGGATCGGCCTTAGGCCGCTCGGCGCCGGCCTCGGGCGCGTTTGCGTCAGCGTCGGGGGCTTCCGCCTCGGCGTCGGCGGGCGCTGTTGCATCCGCTGGGGGCGCGTCGGTCAGGCTTTCAGGCCGGTCCCGCGGCATGGGCGGAACCGCCTCGGGCGCTTCCTGGGCGAGCGCCAGCGAGGACAAAAGCAGCATGACGGTAAGCAGTGAGGTGCGCAACATGGTGGCAGAACGCGGCTGAAGGCCGCGCGTTGCCAATGCGATTCAACTTTGCCTCAAGAACGAGCGCAGCCGGTCGACGCCGGTATTGATGCGTTCCGGCGCCGCGGCAAAGCACCAGCGCAGCCAGCCTTCGCCTTCATCGCCAAACGCACTCCCCGGCGCAAGGCCCAGCCCCGCTTCGGCCACGAGGCGCTTGGCAAGGGCCAGCGAGTCGGCGTGGCCGTCGACGCGGAAAAAGGCGTACATAGCGCCATCAGCTTCCGGCAGGGTGACGCCGGGCAGCTGGCGCAGGGCTGTCAGCAGGGTGGCGCGGGCCTCCCCCAGTTCACGGTGGATCTGCGTCACGGTGGCGGCGCTGGCCGGATCGGTGAGGGCGGCGAGACCCCCGGCCTGCACGAATTCGGGTACGCAGGACGTGTTGTATTCGATGAGCTTTTCGAGCTGGGGCACTAGGTTGGTGGGCAGCACCAGCCAGCCCAGCCGCCAGCCGGTCATGCGCCAGGTCTTGGAGAAGCTGTTGACGACGATGAGGCGATCTTCGGGATCGGCGACCGAGAGCATGGAGGGGGCAGCGGTTTGGCCTGGGGTGAACACCAGCCGGTCATAAACTTCGTCCGACAAGATCCAGATGCCGCGCTGGCGGCAATGGGCGAGGATGGCGGCCTGCTGTTCGGTGCTGATGGTCCAGCCGGTGGGGTTGTTGGGCGAGTTGATGACGAGCATGCGCACATCATCGGTGAGGGTAGCGAGCAGGTGGTCGAGGTCAAGCTGCCAGCGGTTACTGCGGACGCTGAGAGGGAACCGGGTGACCTCGGCGCCGAGGATCTTGGGGATCTCGGCGATGTTGGGCCAGATGGGGGTGACGACAACTACCCGATCGCCCGGGGACAGGACGAGCTGGCTGCCCAGCATCAGGGCCGATACGCCAGAGCTGGCAACGCCGACGCGGTTGGGGCCGAGGGTGATGTTGCGCAGGCGGGAAATGTAGCTCGCGATCGCGGTGCGCAGGGCGGGACGGCCCAAATTTTGGGTATAGAAGGTGTTGTTGCGCTCCAGCGATTCCACCGCGGCGGCGCGGATAAAGGCGGGGGTGGGCTGATCGCTTTCACCAAACCAGAACGGAACCACATCGCTGCGATCCATGCCGGCATTGGCAACCTCGCGGATGCGGGAAGGGGCCAAATCAAGCACCGCCTGGCGGGCCTGGGGTGGTGAAGCGAGATGTTGGTGCATGAGATCAATCCACGGTGGGTGGGGCGATGGGTTGCCCCGCAAATCAAGGCGCAGCTATGCCGATTGGCGCGGCCAAGGCAATCGCTTCCAGCACGGAGCAGGCGCTTGACTTCGCGGGTGTGCTGCCGCTAAATCGTATCGGATAGGATATAGTTATGATCAATATTGCCGCGGAAGATGCTCGGCGGGTGAGTGAAGCGGCGCTGAGGCGAGCTGGGGTTCCCCCGGAGGCAGCGGCGCTGCAGGTGGATCTGCTGCTGGAGGCAGAGCTGCGGGGGCGCCCGTCGCACGGCTTGCTGCGGTTGCCGCGCTTGACCGACCGCATGGCCAATGGCGTGACCAGCCCCACCGCGACCGGCAACATGACCTGGCGGAGCGAGAATTTCCTGCAGGTCAACGGTCAGGATGGGCTGGGGCCGGTGGTGGCGATGGCGGCGCTGGAGCTTGCGGCCGAACGGGCGCGGCAAAGCGGGGTTGTGGTGGTGGCGATTGCGCACAGCAATCATCTGGGCATGCTGGCCTGGTATGCCGAAAAGCTGGCGCGCGAAGGGCTGGTAACGCTCGGGTTCACCACGAGCGAAGCGCTGGTGCATGCCTGGGGCGGGCGCACGCCCATGCTGGGCACCAATCCGGTGGCCATCGGGGTGCCGCAGCCGGGCGATCCGTTTGTGCTGGATATGGCCACGAGCCTTGTGTCCATGGGCCAGATCTATGATTACGCGCAGCGCGGGCAGGAACTGCCCGAGGGCTGGGCGCTGGATGCCGAGGGGGAGCCGACTACCGACCCGGAGGCCGCTAAAAAGGGCTCAATTGCGCCATTTGGGGAGGCGAAGGGCTATGCGCTGGGGCTGGCGCTTGAACTGCTGGTGGTGGCGCTGACCGATTCTGCGATCGGGCGCGACGTCACTGGCACGCTCGATTCCACCCGGCCCGCCACCAAGGGCGATGTGTTCATCCTGATTGATCCAGATTTGCAGCCGGGCACGTCGGCGCGGATAGCCGCTTATCTCGACCTGGTGCGCGCTTCGGGCGATGCCGAGGGGGCGCGCAAGGTAGCGGTGCCGGGCGACCGGGCGATGCGGGTGCGGGCGGAGCGGCTCCAAACAGGTATTGCCTTGCCCGAACCGCTTTGGGCCAAATTATGCGAATTGGCCGGTGATCCGGCTTCCACAACGAAAGAGCTGACATGAGCATTTATGGCGCCATCCGCAGTCCGCGGGCGATCTATTTTGGCGCCGGCCAACGGCATGCGCTGCCCGCCATCGTGGCGGGCTTGGGCAGCCGGGTTCTCCTGTGCTCGGATGAACGGTTCAACCAGGACCCTATGCTGGGCGCGATCCGCGATGGGCTGGAAGGGGCGGGGCTGCGAACCGAGCTTTATGACGGCACCATCGCCGAATTGCCGCTGGCGTGCATTGCCGAGGCCGCAGCCAAGGCGCGCGATTTTGGGCCCGATGTGATCGTGGGCATTGGCGGGGGCAGTTGCCTTGACCTTGCCAAGCTGGTGGCGCTGACCCTGACGCATGGCGACGAGCTTTCCGAATTCTACGGCGAGTTCAAGGTGCCCGGCCCGGTGTTGCCGGTGGTGGCGGTGCCGACCACGGCAGGGACAGGATCGGAGGTGACGCCGGTGGCGGTGCTGGCCGATCCGGTGCGGATCTCCAAGGTGGGGATTTCCAGCCCCTATCTGATCCCGGAAGTGGCGGTGTGTGATCCCGAGCTGACGTCGACCTGCCCACCCGGGCTGACGGCGGTGGCGGGGGCAGATGCGCTGACCCATGCGATCGAGGCGTTTACCGCCATCAAGCACCCGACGGACCCGGGGCGCGCCCTCCAGCAGGTGTTTATCGGCAAGAACACCCAGAGCGACGCGCAGGCGCGGATCGCCATTGCCGCGCTGGCGGGCAATCTGGCGGCGGCGGTGGCCGATGGGGGCAATGCGAGCGCGCGCGAGCAGGTGATGTATGGCGCGCTTTGCGCGGGGCAGGCCTTTGGCGTGGCCGGCACGGCGGCCGCCCATGCCATTCAATATCCCGTGGGGGCGCTGACCAAGACCGCCCATGGGCTTGGGGTGGCGGTGCTGATGCCCTATGTGATGGACTTCAACCGATCAGCCTGCGGGCCGGAATTCGCCGAGATCGCCCGCCTGTTCGGCATCACGCAAGGCGAGGAGGCCGAGTTGGCCGATGCCGCGATCGAAGCCGTTGCCGAACTCTTTGCCACCTTGGGTATTCCGCGTACCCTGGCCGAGCTGGGCGTTCCCGTCGAGCGGCTCGACTGGGTCGCCGAGCAGTCGCTGCTGTCGGCCCGGCTCGTCAACAACAATCCACGACCTCTCGATCTGGCTGCCATGCAGCAGATTGTCCAAGCAGCTCATGCCGGCGATCGCGATCGCCTGCGCCGCCATTGAACCAAAGGCAGTTCCCATGTCCCAGTCATCAGCAATCCGCGCCCAGGGCGATTACGACAATCTCGCCACCGATCTGTTTATTGGCGGCCGTTGGCGTCCCGCCTCAAGCGGGGAGCGGATTGATGTGTTCGATCCCTCCACCGAAGAGGTGATCACCAGCGTTGCCAATGCCAGCATCGAGGATGGCAAAGCGGCGGTGGATGCTGCCGCTGCCGCCGCGGCTGGCTGGGCCGCAACTGCACCGCGCAAGCGCAGCGACATCCTGATGAAGGCCTATGGCCTGATGACCGAACGCGCCGAATGGCTGGCTGAGTTGATCTCGCGCGAGAATGGCAAGGCGCTGCCCGATGCGCGGGGCGAGGTCGCCTATGCGGCTGAGTTCTTCCGCTGGTATGCCGAGGAAGGCGTGCGGCTCAATGGCGAAATCTCGATGGCGCCGAGCGGCAACAATCGGATCATCGTGCAATACCAGCCGGTGGGCATTGCCGTGCTGGTGACGCCGTGGAACTTCCCAGCGGCAATGGCTACCCGCAAGATCGGGCCGGCGCTGGCCGCGGGATGCACCTGCATTCTCAAGCCCGCCACCGAAACCCCGCTGACCGCCTATGCCATGGCCGAAATCCTTGCCGAAGCCGGCGTGCCTGATGGCGTCGTCAACGTAGTGACCACGAGCAAGTCGGGGCCGGTGATCAGCGCCATGCTGCATGATCCGCGCGTGCGCAAGCTGTCCTTTACCGGCTCGACTGAAGTCGGGCGCGTGCTGCTCAAGGAAGCGGCCGACCAGGTGATCAATTGCTCCATGGAACTGGGCGGCAATGCCCCGTTCGTGGTGTTCGACGACGCCGATATCGATGCGGCGGTGGACGGCGCGATGATCGCCAAGATGCGCAATGGCGGGGAGGCCTGCACGGCCGCCAACCGCTTTTATGTGCAGCGCGGCGTGCTGGAAGCCTTTGCCGACAAGTTCGCGGCGCGCATGAAGGCGCTGCAGGTTGGGCCGGGCTATCATCCCACAACGCAGCTGGGACCGCTGGTCAATGCCAAGAGCCGCGACAAGGTGGCTTCGCTGGTGAGCGATGCGGTGTCGCGCGGTGCGCGCGTGGTGACGGGCGGCTCGGCTCCCGAGCGCAAGGGGTTCTATTACGAAGCTACCATTCTGGCCGATGTGAGCCCCGAGGCTGCGATGGTGCATGAAGAGATCTTTGGGCCGGTGGCGCCAATCGTTGCCTTCGACAGCGAAGAGGAAGCCATCCGGCTGGCCAATGACACTGAATATGGGCTTGTCGCTTATGTCTATTCCGGTGATCTGGCCCGGGGCCTGCGGGTCTCGGAGCGGATCGAGAGCGGCATGATCGCGCTCAACCGGGGTTTGGTGTCTGACCCGGCGGCGCCCTTTGGCGGGGTCAAGCAGAGCGGGCTTGGGCGTGAAGGCGCCCATCATGGCCTGCTGGAATTCACCGAAGCCAAATATATCGCCACGTCCTGGTAAGTCCCGAGCGGCGGGCACGGCCCGCCGCTAGCTACCCACTTGCTGGTTGCGATCCCCGGACCGCGACAAACGGGGCCAGAAAAGACCGGCTCGGGCCCGATAGGCCTCGTAGTCGCTGGACATGGACGTGCCGGCGAAATGCCGCTCCTCGCTCCGTGCAGCCAGAATGTACATGAGGATGATGGCAACCAGGGTCGGAATGGCCAGGGGCGACCAGGCCGCTATCGCCCACCCCGCCCAGAACATAATATAGGATGTGTAGAAGGGGTGCCGCACATAGCGATAGGGGCCGCTCTGCAACAGCGTCCTGGGCTGATTTGCGTCAAAGGCAAAGCGCAGCTGCGCGTAGCGTGAGGCGTGAATGGCCGACCAGAACAAAGCCATGGCCGCCAGCTCCAGAAGTAAGCCGACCGATTTTGCCAATATAGGCTGTTCATCGCTCCAAATAATGACGGTGTAGATGAGCGCGGTTAGCAGAACAAGCGCCGCGAGCAAAGCTGCGGGCCACTGCATCTTGTCCGAAACAAAGTGTCCTCTTGTTGCCCAAATGTGCTGGGCCACAACGCTCCAACTGATGACAGTGACGATAAGATCAAGCGCGGAGTTCAATTGGACCTCTCGGTTTGGAGACTGTCATTTGCCGACAAGGCCGGGGGAGTGTCAACTTATGATCGGCTCCGGACCGAATAATTCGGTTAAGGATGCCGCTTAAGGCTTCCGCAAACTTAGAGGGGCATTGGTGGTCCGAAGGGAGCCTCTGCTATGCGGGCCAGAAGCAAAGTCATCAGGACACGCTATTCTGATATTGCCTTGCGCGACAGCGGGGGCGCCGGATACCCGCTCCTGTTGCTGCATGGTTCCGGCGCTTCGACCGATGCGTTCCGCCGGCAGTTCGACAGCCCAATGCTGCAGCCGCTCCGCCTCCTCGCGGTGGACCTGCCCGGGCATGGGCATTCCACCGATGCAGTGGATCTGGACGGCTATAGCCTCACGCATCTGGCCGAGGCGGTTCTTGAGGTGCTGGGCCAGCTCAATCTCAACCAGGTCGCGGTGTGCGGCTGGTCGCTGGGCGGCCATATCGCCATCGAAATGATCGCCCGCAGTGCTTGGATCAGCGGCGCCATGCTGGTCGGCACGCCGCCAGTGGCCAAGGGCCCGATTGGCATGCTGCGCGGGTTCCGACCAAGCTGGGATATGCTGCTGGCCAGCAAGCCTGAGTTTACCCCACGCGACGCAAGGCGCTTTCTTGCCATGTGCTATGGCGAGGGCGAGCCAGATGAGCTCAACAGGCAGGCGCTGGCTCGCGCCGACGGGCGGCTGCGGCAGAATTTTTTCAGGAGCATGATGCGAGGCGATGGCGCCGACCAGAAGAGGGTCGTGGAATCGGCTGAGATCCCCATCGCCCTGGTTAATGGCAGCGATGATCCGGTGGTGCGCCTGCATTACCTCGAAACCCTGGCCGTTCCCCAGCTCTGGACCGGAAAATGCCTGACCATTCCAGCGGCGGGCCATTCGCCGTTCTGGAGCCAGGCCGAACTCTTCAACGGGCTGCTGGCGCGGTTCGTGCGGGATGTGGAAGCGCATCAGTTTTCCGCCGGTCTGCGCAAGGCGAGGCGCGCCTGAGGGGCGCCAGCTTTCAGCAGTTGCCAACCACGAAGCGGCGGAGCGGCAACGTGCCATGGCCGGGGTGGCTTTCGGGACGCGCCAATCTGCTGTAATCGGTGCCAAAGTTTTTTCCCCGCCGCCATTCATGGCGGCGGATTAGTTTGGACACCACAGCGCATGATCCGCCTCGACAATATCGGCAAGCAAAACGGCAAGCAGATCGTCTTTATCGATGCCTCGGCCAGCTTGTTGAAGGGCGAAAAAGTGGGACTGGTTGGCCCCAATGGCGCCGGCAAGACCACGCTGTTCCGCCTGATCACCGGCGAGGAGCAGCCCGACGAGGGCCAGGTTTCGGCGGATCGCGGCATCACCATCGGTTATTTCAGCCAGGATGTCGGCGAGATGAGCGGGCGCAGCGTCGTGTCCGAAGTGATGGACGGCGCTGGGCCGGTCAGTGCGCTGATCAGCGAAATGCGGGCGCTCGAAGCCGATATGGGCGACCCCGACAAGGCCGACGAGATGGACGCCATTATCGAGCGCTATGGCGAAGTGCAGCATCAGTTCGAAGAGCTGGACGGCTATTCGCTCGATGGGCGGGCGCGCGAAGTGCTCGATGGCCTGGGCTTTTCCCAGGAGATGATGGACGGCGATGTCGGCAAGCTGTCGGGCGGCTGGAAGATGCGCGTGGCGCTGGCGCGTATCCTGTTGATGCGCCCCGATGCGCTGCTGCTCGACGAGCCGAGCAACCATCTCGACCTGGAATCGCTGATCTGGCTGGAAGCGTTTTTGCAGAACTACCAGGGCGCCCTGTTCATGACCTCGCACGACCGCGAATTCATGAACCGGATCTGCACCAAGATCGTCGAGATCGATGCGGGCGGGCTCACAACCTATTCGGGCAATTACGAATTCTATCAGCAGCAGCGCGCCATTGCCGAAAAGAACCAGCAGGCCCAGTTCGAGCGCCAGCAGGCGATGCTCGCCAAGGAGCTCGATTTTATCGCCCGTTTCAAGGCGCGCGCCAGCCACGCGGCGCAGGTGCAGAGCCGGGTGAAAAAGCTCGACAAGATCGACCGGGTCGAGCCGCCCAAGCGGCGCCAGACGGTGGATTTCGAGTTCCGCCCCGCGCCCCGCTCTGGCGAGGACGTGGCGCTGCTCAAAGGCGTGAGCAAGAGCTATGGCAGCCGCTCGATCTATGACGGGCTCGACTTTCATGTGCGGCGCAAGGAGCGCTGGTGCATCATGGGGGTCAATGGCGCGGGTAAATCGACCCTCCTCAAGCTCGTGACCGGCACGACCGAGCCGGACGCCGGCACGGTGTCGCGCGGGCCATCGGTCAAGATGGCCTATTTCGCCCAGCATGCCATGGATGTGCTCGATGGCGATCTGACCGTGTTCCAGCAGCTGGAAAGCTCGTTTCCTCAGGCGGGGCAGGCGCCCCTTCGCGCGCTGGCGGGAGCGTTCGGGTTCTCGGGCGACGAGATCGACAAGAAGTGCCGGGTGCTGTCGGGCGGGGAAAAGGCGCGACTGGTGATGGGGATGATGCTGTTCGATCCCCCGAACTTCCTCGTGCTCGACGAGCCAACCAACCATCTCGACATCGCCACCAAGGAAATGCTGATTACGGCGCTCAGCCAATATGAGGGCACGATGTTGTTCGTGTCGCACGACCGGCATTTCCTCGCGGCGCTGTCCAACCGGGTGCTGGAGCTGACGCCCGAGGGTGTGCATGTTTATGGCGGGGGCTATACGGAATATGTGCAAAGCACCGGCCAGGAGGCGCCAGGGCTGCGCAGCTGACCGATGGCCTGATCTGGGTTATGGTTTGCCTCCAGGAAGTGCAGCTCGGGGAGGGCAGCCATGCCGGGGCATCGGATCTATGGGATGCGCTTCGCCAGCGTTTATCCCGCCTATCTCGCCAAGGCGGAGCGCAAGGGCCGCAGCAAGGCGGAGGTGGACCGCATCATCTGCTGGTTAACCGGGCATGATGAAGCGAGCCTCGAGGGTGTGCTGGCAGCGGGCACCAATTTCGAGGATTTCTTTGCCCAGGCGCCGCGGATGAACCCGGATCGGGCGCTGATCCGGGGCGTTGTTTGCGGCGTGCGGGTGGAGGAGATCGAGGAGCCCACGATGCGCGAAGTCCGCTATCTCGACAAACTGGTCGATGAACTGGCCAAGGGTCGGCCGATGGAAAAGATCCTGCGCAGCTGACGGTTGCCCGACGGGGCGGGGACAGCTATGCCCGCTGCATTAGGCAGCAGGCGGAGATGGGTGTTTGGGGGTGGATCGGCACAGGATTGCGGTGATCGGACTGGGGGCAATGGCCCGCAGCCTGATCGGGGCGCTGGAGGCGCGTGGCGAGGGGCTGGCGGTGGGGGCGGCGCTGGTGCGCAGTCCGGCGAGCGCGGGCAATTTGCAGGTGTTCAGCACGGTCGAGCAGCTGATCGGCTGGGGGCCCTCACTGGTGGTGGAATGTGCCGGGCATGAGGCGGTGGCGCGGCACGTGCCGGCTTTGCTCGCGGCGGGGGTGCCGGTGGTGGTGGCTTCGGTAGGGGCACTGGCCGATCCCGAACTGCGGGCGCGGGTGGCGGAGAGCGTGACGGCAACGGGGCGCTTGACGCTGGTGCCGGGGGCGATCGGCGGGCTCGATGTGCTGCGGGCGGCGCGACTGGCGGGGCTCGACGAGGTGGTTTATCGCGGCACCAAGCCGCCGCAGGCCTGGGCGGGCAGCCATGCCGAGACGCTGGTGGCGCTCGGCTCGATTACGGAAGCAACGGAGTTCTTCAGCGGCACGGCGGCGGAAGCGGCGCGGCTGTTTCCCAAGAATGCCAATGTGTGTGCGGCGGTAGCGCTGAGCGGGCTGGGGTTCGAGGCAACGCAGGTGCGGCTGGTGGCGGACCCGGCGGCCGGGGGTAACCGGCATCAGGTGCTGGCGCGGGGGGCGTTCGGGCAGTTCGAGATCGCGCTGGAGAATGCGGCGCTGCCGGATAATCCGCGCACCTCTTGGCTAGCGGCGCTGAGCGTGGAAGCGGCAGTGCGGGAGTTTTTTGCGGCTTCGCCGATCGGATAAAGAGAAGCCCCGGGTTTGCCGGGGCTTTTTGTTGTGATCAGCTGGCGGTCATGTCGGCGATGGGGGGCAGGGCGCCATCGGGGATCGCCGTCTTGTAGCGGGCACGGCCGGCGACCTGGTTGAGCGCGGCGGCAGCGGCCTCGCGCAAGGAGGCGTCTTCCAGCGCCTTGACGGCGGTGGCGGCCATGACCTTGGCGGCGTGGATCATGCCATTGTGGGCCGCAGCGCTCTTGCCCTGGGCGACCAGCTGCCAGGAGTGGAACGGAGTGCCGATGGCAAAATTGGCGCCGTCCAGCTGGACCGTTGGCACGACCCAACTCACATCGGCCAGATCGGTCGAGGCGACGCCGGCGGTGGGGACCGCGATATCGGCGGGGATGAGGAAATCGGCCAGCGCCTTGTCTTCGCGCGGGGGCATGGCATAGCGCTCGTAATCGTGGCGGATATGCTCGGGCGAGAGGGTCGCCTGGATGGCGCGGGCGAAGCTTTCGTCCTCGGCACTGAACTGGGGCGGGCCCAGTTCGGCGAGAGCGGCGGACATGGCGCCCTGGAGGGGGGCGTTGTTGATGAGATTGGCCACCGAGCTGATGATCTTGATCTCAACGCTGGTGCCGGTCATCAGCGCGGCGCCGCGAGCGACATCCTGAACGCGCGCGAGCACATCGAGCATGCTGTCGACGGTGGAGGAGCGCACGGAATAGCGCACCTTGGCGCGGGCCTGCACCACATTGGGGGCAATGCCACCGGCATCGAGAATGGCGTAGTGCATGCGCGTGTCGGTCGGGACATGCTCGCGCAGATAGTTGCAGCCGACATTGGTCAGCTCCACCGCATCAAGGGCGCTGCGCCCCAGGTGCGGGGCGGAAGAGGCGTGCGCGGCGCGGCCGGTGAAGGTGAAATCGATGCGCGTGTTGGCCAGGCTCGAGCGGCGGGTCACTTCGGCGAAAATGCCGGGATGCCAGGTGATGGCGATGTCGACATCATCAAAGAGGCCGGCGCGGACCATGAAGGCCTTGGCGCCACCGCCTTCTTCGGCGGGGCAGCCGTAGTAACGGACGCGGCCGGGCAGGTCGTTGGCTTGCAGATAATCCTTGACGGCGCGGGCGGCGAGCAGGCTGCCGGCTCCGAGCAGATTGTGGCCGCAGCCATGGCCGTTGCCACCCGCCTGGAGGGGTGTGTGGGTGGCGTTGCCTGCTTCCTGGCTGAGGCCGGGCAGGGCGTCGAATTCGCCGAGGAACGCGATCACCGGTCCGCCGCTGCCGGCTTCACCGACAACGGAGGTCGGGATGTCCGCGAGGCCCGTACGAACCGAAAAGCCGTGCTCGCGCAGCGCCGCTTCATGGGCCGCGGCGGAGCGCGTTTCCATGTAGCAGGTTTCGGGCGTGGCCCAGACGGTGTCCGCCAGCGCCACAAAGGAGGCGCGGTGCTGGTCGACCAGGTCCCAGATGGCTTGGGTGTTTTTCATTTTGTGGTTCCTCAGGCCGAGTGTTGGGAAAGAATGGCGCGCATGCGCGCAACAAGTGCCGGATCGGTTTCGCCTTCGTCGGCGGGCTGGAAGCCGAACTGGACCGGTAGCGATTGCGGATCAAGCCCGAGCGGGCTGCGGCAGGAGGCGTGGATCTCGGTGATGCCAGGCACGGCCAGCATCTGCTCGACATTAGCCGGCTTGATGCCGCCGCCGGGCATGACGGTGATGCGGCCGCTGGCCTGCGCCAGCAACTGGGCGATGGTGGGGGCTGCATCGAGCACCGAGCGCTGGCCGCCCGAGGTCAGGACACGATCAAAGCCCAGCTCGATTGCCGCTTCCAGCGCCGCCGGTTGATCCGGCGTCAGATCAAAGGCGCGGTGAAGGGTCGTGCCCATGCCCTGCGCCCGGGCGATGAGCCGCGCCAGCAGGTCGGCATCGAGCGTGCCATCGGGGCGGTTGGCGCCGAGCACAACGCCGGCAATGCCGTGGGCGCGCAGCTGGTCGATCTCGGCCAGCATGGCGGCTTCGTCCGCGGCATCGAAGATGAAATCGCCGGGGCGGGGCCGGACCATGGCGTAAACGGGAACCGCGGCCTTGCTCGCGAGCGCAATGAGGCCCGGATTTGGTGAGAGGCCACCGAGCGCCAGGGCCGAGCAGAGTTCGATGCGATTGGCACCGGCCTCAACCGCGCTGTGCAGGCCGCGGGGACTATCGACGCAAACTTCGAGGATCATGGATTCAAGCCCTTGGGGTTTGTTGGACCAGCACCGACATGCCGACGAGACCGCCATTGTCGAGGAACTGCCCCGGACGGACCAGCGGTTCGGCAAAGCTGTTGAGGGTGCGGGTGCGTACCTGCGCATCGAGCGCCGCGATCAGCGCGGTGCGGGCGGCAAGGCCCCCGCCAACGGGCACCACCGAAGCGCCGGTGATGTTGACGGCAAAGGCCAGAGGTTCGCTCAGCAGCGCCAGGTAGACTTCGACAGTGCGGGCGGCAGTCGCGTCGCCGGCTTCCCAACCGTCGAGGATTTCGTGGCTGGTCTGTTCTTGCCCGTGCAAATGGGAATGCAGCCGTTCGATGCCGCGCGCGCCCCCGATCGTGTCGGTGCAGCCGATCTGGCCGCAACCGCAGGCAAAGCGGGGGATGGTGAGGGTTTCGCCCGAGGCCAGGGTCAGCCGGGTCTGGGTGATGGGGCCGTGGCCCCATTCGCCGGTGACGCCGCGATGCCCGCGCACGGTGCGGCCATCGACCACGAGGGCGCCGCCGACGCCGGTGCCAAGAATGGCGCAAAACACCACGTCATGGCCGCGGCCGATTCCCAGATTGGCTTCGGCCAGCGCAAAGGTGTCGGCGTCGTTGGCGATCACGACCGGACGGGCCAGGGCGGCGGCAAGTTCGCCCGCTACGTCATGGCCCTTGAATGCGGGGATATTGGCGGCATTGACGGTGCCGTTACGGTGATCAAAGAGCCCAGTAGTCGATATGGCCAAGGGCACGGCGGCGCCCGGGCCGTTCCAACGCGTGGAGAGCCCGGTGAGGGCCTCTACGAGGGCGGGCCAGTTGTCGGCCGGCGTTGGCACTTCGTCGACCCGCTGCACCTGGCCGGGCCCGAAGGCCTGGCCGAACTTGATGAAGGAGCCACCGATATCGGCGCAAAGCGCAGTGGCTGGCGCAGCCGGATCGCGCAGGAAGACGCTTGTTGGTGTGCTCATTTGCGCGGATCCAGCAGGTCGCGCAGGCCATCGCCGAGGATGTTGAAGCCCAGAACGGTCAGCATGATCGCAAGGCCCGGGAATAGCGACATGTAGATGTTGACGCCCAGATAGTTGCGGCCAACGCTCATCATGGCGCCCCATTCAGGCGTTGGCGGCTGGGCACCAAGGCCGAGAAAGGACAGGCTCGCGGCCGACAGGATCACGGTGCCGGCGGTGAGCGTTGACTGCACGATGATGGGCCCGATGGCATTGCGCAGAATGTAGTGCACCAGAATGCGGTGCTGCGGGATGCCAAGGGCCTGGGCCGCCTCTATGAACTCCATGCGCTTGAGCCCAAGCGTCAGATTGCGGCTGAGGCGGGCGTAAACCGGTACGGAAAAGATGGCGATGGCGATCAACAGGTTGATGAGGCTGGGCCCGAGCACACTGACGATGAGGATGGCGAGCACGATGCCGGGAAAGGCAAAGAGCACGTCCATGATCCACATGATGGTCTGATCGAGCACGCGACCGCCCATGCCGGCAATGATGCCGAGGGGGACGCCGGTGCAAACGGCAAGCGCGACGGCGAGCACCACTTCAAGCAGCGTAATGCGGGCGCCATAGATGACGCGCGCAAAAATATCGCGGCCATTGTCATCGGTGCCGAAGGGATGCTCCCAAGAGGGAGGCAGGAGGGTCGAGAGCAGGTTCTGCGCAAAAGGATCGGCCGGAGCGATCCACGGGGCGAAGATGGCGGCGACGACGATAAGGCCCACGAGGACCCCGCCGATCACGAGGTTGGCGTTGCCGGCAATCCAGCTCAAGGCCCGCGCCGTCCCGTTGGGGCGACGAGCCGGTGATGTCATGGGAGCGGACATCTATTCGAACCTTATTCTGGGATTGAGAACAGCGATCAGCATTTCGGCGAGGAAATTGACGATCACGACGCCGAACACGGCAACGAGCGCCACGCCCTGGATCACGGGATAATCGCGGTATCGCACGGAATCGACCATCAGGCGCCCGAGGCCAGGCCAGTTGAACACGGACTCGGTGACCACGGCGCCGCCGATGAGACTGCCGAAATTGAGCCCGACAATGGTGACGATAGGAATGAGCGCATTGCGCAGGGCATGGCTCCAATAGACCTGGCGCGCCGGCAGGCCCTTGGCGCGGGCGGTGCGGACATAATCCTGGCCCAGCACCTCGATCATGCTCGAGCGCGTCATGCGGGCGATCACGGCGGTGGGCAAAACGGCAAGGGTGACGGCGGGCAGGATATAGCTTTGCCAGGAGGTGGCGCCGAGCAGGGGCAGCCAGCCGAGCTCGACGGAGAAATAGTTCATCGCCATCAGCGCCAGCCAGAAATTGGCAATGGAGGCGCCGCCAATAGCCAGGATCATCACGAGGTAATCGGGCCAGCGGTTGCGGTTCATGGCGCCGGCCATGCCGGCCGGAACGCCCACGGCTACCGCCAGCAGATAGGCGAGCGCGGCAAGGGAGAGCGTATAGGGCAGGCGATCAGCGATTTCCTGCACCACGGGGAGATTGGAGCGGATGGAATTGCCGAAATTGCCCTGCAGCGCATTGGTGGCAAACAGCAGATATTGCTCGGGGATGGAGCGATCGAGCCCCAGCCTGACGGTCATGGCGTCCACCGCTTCCTGGGTGGCTTCAGGCCCGGCCAGCACGCGGGCGGGCTCGCCCGGCAGGGCGCGGATGGCGATAAACACCAGCAGCGACACGCCGATCAGGATCAGCGGCAAGGATGCCAGCTTGCGCAGGAAATAGGATTGCATTGGGCTCTCGAGGCAAGGGCCGGGCGAGTGAAATGCTCGCCCGGCCGGAGACGGTTGTTAGTCCTTGGTCGCGGTTTCGACGCGCACGAAACCACCCGGCACCATCCAGGCGCCCGACACGCCGTCGCGGGTCGCATAGAGGTCCTGGTTCACATAGAGGAGGACGTGAGGCGCCTCGTCATTGATGAGCTTTTGGGCTTCCACATAGACTTCGTTGCGGGCCGCTTCGTCGGTGGTGGCAGCAGCCTTGTCGAGCAGGGCGTCGAAGTCGTCGTTCTTGAAGAAGCCGAGATTGGCGCCGCCGGGCGAGAAGCTCGAGGAGTGGTAGAGCGGGCGCAGCTGCAGGTCAGCGCCGTTGACGCCCGAAGACCAGGACGCGATCACGGCGTCGACATTCTGGTCGGCCTTCTGGGCGACATCGCCAAAGGCGGCCTGGGACCAGACGCCGCTTTCCATGCGCTGCACGTTGAGCTTGACGCCTAGCGGCGCCCACATGGCCTGGAGCACTTCGCCGATGCGGGCTTCGGGTTCCTGGACCACGACATCGATCTCGAAGCCATCGGCAACGCCGGCTTCGGCGAGGAGCGCCTTGGCGCGCTCGAGATCGAGCGGGTAGGGGTTGAGCGAAGGATCAAAGCCGGGCGTGATGCTGGCGAGCGGGGAGGTGGCGGGGATGGCGTAGCCCGCCATGATCGCCTGGACGAGACCGTTCTTGTCGGTGGCGAAGTTCAGCGCCTGGCGGACGCGGACATCGTTGAGGGGCTCGGACTCGGTGTTGAGCGCGACCCAGAACACGGCCGAGCCGTCCGAGACATTGAGCGAGAGCTCGGGATTGCCCTCGATCTGGCGGGCAAAGGCGGCCGGAACGGGGTTGATGATGTCGGCGTCGCCGGTCTGGAGCGCCATGTTGAGCACGGAGGTTTCGCTCGACCAGGTCCAGCGGATCTGGTCTTCGCCAGCTTCCTTGTCGCCCCAGTAGTCGGCGAATTTTTCCTGCAGGACATAGTCGCCCGAGCGGTATTCGGCGAGGCGATAGGGGCCGGTGCCGACTGAGGAAGAGCCAAGATTGCCGGCTTCGTCGGCTGCCGGGCTGACCTGCCAGCCTGCCTGGGTGGTCAGGAGGGCCAGAAAGGCGGGGTAGGGCGACTTGAGGGTGATTTCGAGGGTGTATTCATCAACGGCGCGCACGCCTGCCATGAAGGTGCGCAGACGGCCGCTGGCGGCAAGACCGCGCTCGGTATCGAGGTGGCGGTTGAAGTTGTAGGCGGCGGCTTCCGCATTGAAGGGGGTGCCGTCATGAAAGACGACGCCTTCGCGCAGCTTGAAGGTCCAGACAAGGCCCGCTTCGTCCGAAGTCCATTCGGTGGCGAGCTTGGGCACGATCTGCTGGTTGGCGTCGCGATCGGTCAGCCCTTCGAACATCGGGCGGAGCAGCGCATTGGTGAAGGTCGCGCTTTGATCGCCCGGATCCATGGAGCGGGGGGCTTCGCTCTGCATGACGTTGAGAACGTCCGCCATGGCGAGGCTGGGGGTGAAGGCAAGCACGCCGGCAAGGGCAATGCGAGCCATGAGGCTGCGGGTAGTAGGCACAAACTTCATCCAACGCGCTCCGGGATCGACCTATGAAAGTTTTGTTAGTGAGTGAACTAACCTGGCTTGAGTAGTTCACTCATAGGACTTAGTGTCAAGGGATAGAGGTTCATTTGCTCACACCCACGCACCATCGCATTCTGCGCAGCCTGAATTCGTCGGGTCCGCTCACCCGGGCGGAGCTGGGCAGCCAACTCGCGCTCAGCAAGGCGGCGATGAGCGGGCTGACGCGCGAGCTGATCGAGGGCGCGCTGGTGGAGGAAACCACGAGCGTGCAGCGCCAGGGGCGGCCGGCTGTGCTGCTCGACCTGCGGGCGGATGGGGCTTATTTCATCGGCATTTCCCTGTTGAGCCGGCCCGCGCAGATCGCGCTGACCGATCTCAAGGGCAATATCTTTGCCCGGGCAGCGCTGGAGTTCGATCCCGACCCCGAGCGATTCGCCGATAATGTTGCGGCCGCGGTGCCGAGCTTGATCGATGGCATCGCGCGCGAGCGGCTGGCCGGGATCGGGGTGGCGCTGTCGGGCCTCGTGGATGAAGAGCAGGCGCGCTGCATCAAATCGACGCTCCTGGGCTGGCAGGATGTGCCGCTGGCGCAGCTGATCGGCAAGCGCGTCGGGGTGCCCACCTTTGTCGAGAACGACGCCAAGGCGCTGGCGATCAGCGAAAAGCATTTCGGGGAAGCGCGCGAGTTCAACAATTTCAGCGTGATTTCGCTGGGGGGCGGGATCGGCTCGGCCCATTTCATCCATGGGCGGCTTTATCGCGGGGCGCATGGCGGGGCGGGTGAGATCGCTCATTGCACCATCGAGTTGCAGGGACGGCCCTGCCGCTGCGGCAAGGTGGGGTGCCTCGACACCGTCGCCTCGCTCAATGCGCTGGCCGAACTGGCGCGTGAGGACGGGCTGCAGATTTCCTCGCTGAGCGAGCTTGAGCACGAGGCGACGAATGGGTCATCGGCCGCCATCCGGATCCTGCATCGCGCGGGCTCGGCGCTGGGGCTGGCGATCGCCACTGTGATCCAGATCAACGATCCGCAGATGATCTTGATCGCGCATCAGGAAAAGAGCTTTTCGGGGCTGTTTGCCACGGTGATGCAGCAGGCCATCGAAGCCAATGTGCTGCCGCGCCTGTCGGGCCGCACCCCCATCCGCACCGAGCGGGTGGACAATGATGTGTGGAGCCGGGGCGCCGCGAGCGTGGTGGCCGAAAGCTTCTTGAATGGTCTTATCTAATGGAAGGAAGATGCATGCGCATTGCCGTTGCCGGTCTGCATGTCGAATGTAGCACATATAATCCCGTTCTGGCGCGCGAGGCCGATTTCCGCGTGCTGCGCGGGCCTTCGATGATCAAGGACGGCTATTTCGAGTTCCTGACCCATTTCCCGGCTGAGTTCATCACCGTGCTGCATGCCCGCGCCATTGCGGGTGGTCCGGTCGAGGGCGCGATCTATGCGACCTGGAAGGCGGAGATCCTCGAGGGCATCCGCGCGGCACTGCCGCTCGATGGGGTGTACCTCGCCATGCATGGCGCGATGTTTGTCGAGGGCCTGCAGGATGCCGAGGGCGACCTGATCAGCGCGGTACGCGAGCTGGTGGGCCCCGATGTGCTGATTTCGGCGAGCTATGACCTGCATGGCAATGTCAGCCAGCGCATCATCGACAGCCTCGACATGTTCTCCACCTATCGCACCGCACCCCATATCGACGTGGCCGACACGATGCGCCGGGCGGTGACCATGCTGGTGCGTGCTCTCTCGAGCGGCGAGCGGCCGCATATCGTCTGGGCACCGGTGCCGGTGCTGCTGCCCGGCGAGCGGACCAGCACGCAGGACGAGCCCGCCAAGACCTTTTATGCGCAGATGCAGGCGGTGGAAGACCCCACGGGCATCTGGGATGCGTCGTTCCAGGTGGGCTATGTCTGGGCCGACGAGCCGCGCGCTACGGCTTGCGCGGTGGTGACGGGCGTCAATCGTCCCGCAATGGACGAAGCGGCCAAGCATCTGGCGCAGGACTATTGGAATGTGCGCGAAGAGTTCCGCTTCGGCCCCAAAACCGGCAGCATTGATGAATGCGTCGACTGGGCGGTTAGTTCGCCCACGGCGCCGGTGGTGCTGGCCGAGGCGGGGGATAACCCCACCGGCGGCGGCGTCGGCGATCGCGCCGAAGTGCTGGCGGCGCTGATCGAGCGCAACGCCGAAGGCGTGGTATTTGCCGGGATCACCGACAAGGCGGCGACCGATGCCGCCTATGCGGCCGGGATCGGCGCCAAGCTGCATCTTCGCATCGGGGCGAGCCTTGATGTGTCGAGCACGCCGGTCGAGGCCGAGGTCGAGGTCGTCAAGCTGCTGGAAGTCGAGCAGGAGCGGCTGCGGGAAGCGGTGGTGCGGATCGGTGGGATCGAGCTGGTGCTGACCTCGCGCCGGCGGCCCTTCCACTATATCGCTGACTTCACCAAGCTCGGGCTTGATCCCGTGGCGGCCAAGATCGTGGTGGTCAAATCGGGATATCTCTCGCCCGAGTTGAGCCCGATCGCCAATCCCAATTTGATGGCCCTGTCGCCGGGGGTGGTGGACCAGTTCGTGGAGCGCCTCGAGCGCAACCACAAGCCGCACCCGACCTATCCGTTCGACAAGGATTTCTCGTTCGTGCCGGAAGCCGTGCCTTCCGCCCGCGCCGAGCGCGCCAAGCGCTAAGCAATTCGGAGCTATTTGCCCATGACTACGCCCGCGCCCGTCCTGTCCGTTCGCAACCTGACCACATCCTTCCGCACTGGCGGGGAGTGGAACAGCGTTGTGCGCAATGTATCCTTTGACGTCATGCCGGGGGAAACCGTGGCCATTGTCGGGGAGTCGGGGTCGGGCAAGAGCGTGACCTCGCTGTCGGTGATGCGGTTGCTGCCCCCGGGCAGCAGCCGGATCGAGGGCGAAATCCTGCTCAATGGCCGCTCGCTGCTGCCATTGAGCGAAGAAGACATGCGGCGGGTGCGCGGCAACGAGATCTCGATGATCTTCCAGGAGCCGATGACGTCGCTCAACCCGGTGTTCACGGTGGGGCGGCAGATCGCCGAAGCCCTGACCTGCCACAATCCGATGAGCGCGGCCGAAGCGCGGGCGGAAACCATTCGCCTGCTCGAGCGGGTGCGCATTCCCAATGCCGCGGGGCGCCTCAAGGAATATCCGCACCAGTTTTCGGGGGGGATGCGGCAGCGCGTGATGATCGCCATGGCGCTCGCGAGCCGCCCAAAGCTGCTGATCGCCGATGAGCCGACCACCGCGCTCGACGTGACCATCCAGGGGCAGATCCTCGACCTGATCAAGGCGCTGCAGGAAGAAGAGGGCATGTCGGTGCTCTTCATCACGCACGATATGGGCGTGGTGGCCGAGATCGCCGACCGCACCGTCGTGATGTATCGGGGCGACGCGGTGGAAACCGGTGCCACCGCTGACCTGTTCCGGGGCGCCCAGCATCCTTATACGCGCGCGCTGCTGGCCGCCGTGCCGCAGCTGGGCGCGATGAAGGATGAGCCCAAGCCGCGCCGCTTTGCCATTATCGACCCGCAAACCGGCGCGGCTAGCGAGTCGGCCCCGACCACGCGGGAAGTGGACCGAACCGCCCCGATCCTCAAGGTCAAGAATCTCGTGACCCGCTACGATCTCAGCGGCCGCTTCCTGCGCGGACCCGGGGGCGCCGTGCATGCGGTCGAGGATGTGAGCTTTGAGCTTTATCCCGGCGAAACCCTCTCGCTGGTAGGGGAATCGGGCTGCGGCAAGTCAACGATCGGCCGCTCCATCACCCGGCTGACCACACCCCGCAGCGGGGAAGTGGATGTGGAAGGGCGCGATATCCTCAGCCTCTCCGGCAGCAATTTGCGCGAGCTGCGCCAGACCGTGCAGATGATTTTCCAGGATCCGTTTGCCAGCCTCAATCCGCGCATGCGGATCGGGGAAGCGCTGATGGAGCCCTTTCTCGCCCATAAGCTGGGCACCCGGGCCGAGGCGCGCGACAAGGCGCTGCACCTGCTCGAGGAAGTGGGACTATCGCCCGAAATGGCCAAGCGCTTTCCCCACGAGTTTTCGGGCGGGCAGCGCCAGCGGCTCTGCATTGCCCGGGCGCTGACGCTCGATCCCAAGGTGATCGTGGCCGATGAAGCGGTGTCGGCGCTCGATGTGTCGATCAAGGCGCAGGTGATCAACCTGATGCTCGACCTGCAGGAGCGGCTGAACCTTTCCTATCTCTTCATCTCGCACGATATGGCGGTGGTGGAGCGGGTGAGCCACCGCGTGGCGGTGATGTATCTGGGCGAGATCGTCGAGATCGGGCCGCGCCAGGCGATCTTTGCCAATCCCCAGCACGCCTATACCCGCAAGCTGATGGCGGCGGTGCCGGTGCCCGATCCGGCGCGCCGGCAGGTACGGCGGCCCGTATCCAACGACGAATTGCCCAGCCCGGTCCGGCCGGCCGGCTTTGTGCCGCCCAAGCGGCGCTACGAGGAAGTGGCGCCGGGTCATGTGGTGCAGGTCGCCTAGGGACGGCGAATAATTTGTTTGGTCTGCCCCTCCGGCTGGCCTAACCAGCTTGATTTGCCGCGCGAAAGGCTTTCCAAGCGCGGGACGACCAGATTTTGGAGACAATGCAGTGAGCAGTTCGACCCCGATGCCGGATATTCGTGTGTTCCCGACAGCGGAGGAAGCCGAGATCAGTGTTGCAGCGGAGCTCGGGGCGCAGCTGCGGGCGGCTCCGGCGAGCGTTTTGGGCCTCGCCACGGGCAATTCCATGATCGGGGTTTATCGTGAGCTCGTGCGGCTGCACCGCGACGAAGGTTTGTCCTTTGCGGGGATGACGAGCTTCAATCTCGATGAATATTGCGGGCTGGCAGCGGACGATCCGTCGAGCTTTGCCGCCTATATGCACCGGCACCTGTTCGACCTGGTGGATGCTGATACCAGCAAGCTGCACCTGCCGGATGGCAACTCGGCCGAGGCCGGGGCCGCCTATGAGGCCTCCATCACGGCAGCCGGCGGGATCGAGCTGCAGCTGCTGGGCATTGGCCGCAACGGTCATATCGGGTTCAACGAGCCCGGCTCGCCGCAGAATTCGCGCACGCGGATCGTCGAGCTGGCGCAGCGCACCCGCGAGGTTAATGCTACCGATTTCCCGCCCGGCGCCGAGGTGCCCCACCACGCGGTGACCATGGGTATCGCCACCATTCTCGACTCGCGCCGCATCATCCTGTTGGCAACGGGCGCGGCCAAGGCGGAAGCACTGGCCGATGCGATGACGGGAGCTGTGCGGGCCGAAAACCCAGCCTCGTTCCTGCAGACCCATCCGCGCGTCACCCTGGTCTGTGACGAGGCGGCAGCGGCGCTGTTGCCGGCCCAGTTGCGCGGCTAGCCTCAACCGGGGCCAGCCGGTGCAGGAAGGCCGTGACAGGGCGCCACAATATCGCTAGCCAATAGCCTCTTACCGGAGGAGGCTTAGGCATGCGGGTATTGGTGATTGGCGCGGCGGGGATGGTCGGTCGCAAGCTGACGGAGCAATTGGTGCGCTCCGGCAAGGTGGGCGAGCAAGCGATCGAGCAGCTGACCCTGGTGGATGTGATCGAGCCGGCGCGCCCCGAGGGGCTGGCGGTGGAGCTGCGCGCGGCGGACCTGTCGGATGCCGGCGTGGCCGAAGAGCTGATTGCGGGCCGGCCGGACCTGATCTTTCATCTCGCCGCCATTGTTTCGGGGGAAGCGGAAGCGGATTTCGAGAAGGGCTATCGCATCAATCTCGATGGCACGCGGGCGCTGCTGGAAGCGATCCGGCTAGCGGGCGCGGGTGGCGGCTACTGCCCGCGCGTGGTGTTCACCTCCTCGATCGCCGTGTTTGGCATGCCATTCCCCGATGTGATCGGGGACGAACAGATGCTGACGCCGCTCACGAGCTATGGCGTGCAAAAGGCGATCTGCGAATTGCTGCTGGCCGATTATTCCCGGCGCGGCTTTCTCGATGGCGTGGGCATTCGCCTGCCCACGATCGTGGTACGGCCGGGCAAGCCCAACAAGGCGGCGTCCGGGTTCTTTTCGGGAATCTTGCGCGAGCCGCTCAATGGGCAGGAAGCCGTGTTGCCGGTGGATGAAAGCGTGCGCCACTGGTTCGCGAGCCCGCGTTCGGCGGTGGGGTTCCTGCTGCATGCGGCGACCATGGATACGGCGGCCTTGGGCAATCGGCGCTCGCTCAACATGCCGGGCGTGAGCGCCACGGTGGCGGAAGAAATCGCGGCGCTGCAACGGGTAGCCGGGGACGAGGCGGTGGCGCTGATCCGCCGCGAGCCCGATCCGACTGTAGCCGGCATGGTCAGCGGCTGGGCGCGCAATTTCGATCCGCAGCGGGCAAAGGCGTTGGGCTTCCGGGCCGAAAACTCGTTCGACGAGATCGTTCAGGTGTTCATCGAGGACGAAATGGGCGGCAGGCCGAAGCTCGGCTAACCGCCTCTCCGATCAGGGTTCTTCGCCAAAGGTGGTCTTGGTGTCGTCCAGCACATGGGCTGCCGGGACCGCCGCTTCGTTGGTCTCGACCCCTTCGCCGGGCTCCTGGGGAATGGGCATATAGCCCTGGGCCATGAGCCAATCCTGGACCACGACATTGACCGCTTCCTCGCGGGACAAGCGCGGAGTGGGGGGCTCGTCGGTCTTGTCGATGAAGCGATCGAGCGCGGCGAGGGTCGCGGCATCGAGGAAGGCGAGGTCGTTGGTCATGGGTGTAGGTTCTCAAGAAGGTGGGCCAGCATAGCGGGGCCGAGGGCGGCAGCAAAGGAGCAAGAAGGTCATGACAACGGATGTGCGGGGCGGTGCGGTGTTGGGGACTTTCCTGCATGCGCCGAGGCCGGAGCGGCTCGACGTACTGGTTGATACGCTGATCTGCGTGGACGAGGCGGGGGTGATCAGCCGTGTTTTGCCCGCTTTCAGCCATGAAGGTGAACGGGTTCTGAACGAGTTGGGCGAGCGCGTCATTCGGCTGCCGGACGGGCATTATGGCTTGCCCGGTCTGGTCGACCTGCATGTGCATGCGCCGCAATATCCGCAACTGGGATTGGCGCTCGACGAGCCGCTCGAAGTGTGGCTGCAAAAATATACCTTCCCGCTCGAAGCGCAGTATCGCGACCTCGACTTTGCCCGCGAGCGCTATAGCGTGCTGGTGGCGGACCTCCTCGCGGGTGGGACGACCACGGCGCTGTACTTCGCCACCCAGGATCGGGCGGCGACGGAAGTGCTGGCCGATCTGTGCATCGCGGCGGGGCAGCGGGCGCTGATCGGCAAGGTGGCGATGGACGATCCGGCGGCGTGCCCGCCCGATTACCGCGACGAGAGTGCCGAAGCGGCGGTGCGCGATACCCGTGCGGTGATCGACTATATCCGTGGGCATGCCGACAATGGCGAGGGGCGGGTGCTGCCGGTGGTAACACCGCGCTTCGTGCCCTCCTGCACCGATGCGGCGCTCGAGGGGCTGGGGCAGCTGGCGCGCGATTGCGATTGCCATGTGCAGACCCATTGCTCGGAAAGCGACTGGGCGCACAACTATGCCTTTGAGCGGTTCGGCATCAGCGATGCGGCTGTCTTGGACCGGTTCGGGTTGCTGGGGCGGCGATCCGTGGTGGCGCATGCGCCTTTCCTATCGGAAGCGGATATGGACCTGCTGGTCGAGCGGGGATCGGCGGTGGCCCATTGCGCGCTCTCCAATATCTATTTCGCCAACAGCGTCTTTCCGCTGCGCCAGGCGCTGGAAAAGCAGCTGCATGTGGGGCTGGGGACCGATATTTCGGGTGGGCCCAGTGCCTCGATGTGGGAGGCGTGCCGCACAACGGTGCAGGTGTCGCGCATGCTCGAAGAAGGGGTGGACCCGGCGCTGCCGGCGGCCGAGCGCGGGCGTGGCACGGGACGGGTGGATCTCGTCACCGCCTTTCACTTGGCAACGGCCGGGGGCGGGGTGGCGCTCGACCTGCCGATCGGGGTGTTTGCGGAGGGTTATCGGTTCGATGCACTCGCCATCGACACCCGGGCGGTGGATGGCGGGATACGCCTCTTCGGGCAAACCGAGCCCGCGGCAGTGTTCGAAAAGATCGTTTATGGCGCCAATCGCAGCAATGTTGCTGCCGTCTGGGTGGACGGGATTTGCCGTGTCGACCGGGGCCGGCGGGAGGGTGCCGGGAGCGGCGGCAATCACGCCTAAACCATTGGGCGCAGATTCATTTTTGGAGTCGGAACGAATCACCGGGCGCGGGATTGAGTCGGCCTGTTAGTGATTCGAGAGTACCCGCCATGCCTGCTTCGCGCCCGGCCTGGAGGGGCCAGATACGCCTCTCCCTGGTCTCGATTGCCGTCGAGCTTTATCCGGCCCAAACCGAAGCACGCACCCGATTCCGAATGATCCACCAGCCGACGATGCAGCCGGTCCACTATGAAAAAGTGGTGGATGGGATTGGCGCGGTCGAGCCCGAAACCATCATCAAGGGCTTTGAATATGAAAAGGGCGAGCATGTGCTGCTGAGCGAAGACGAGCTCGACGCGGTCAAGCTCGAAACCAAGCGCACGCTCGAGTTGTCGCAGTTCGTTGAACTGAGCGAAATCGATCCGGTGTATTTCAGCAAGGCCTATTACGTGCAGCCGGCGGACGATCTGGCCGAGGATGCCTATGTGGTGATCCGGGACGCGTTGCAGCAAGGGCAGAAAGTTGGGATTGGGCAGATCACCATGAATGGCAAGGAGCATCTGGCAGCGTTGCAGGCTTCGGGCGAGGGGCTGGTGCTCAATACGCTGCACTATAAGGAAGAGCTCAAGGATGAGCGCGAGTTCTTTGGCCGCATCGACGCGGCGCCCGCCGATGAGGCGGCCGTCAAGATGGCGATGGCGCTGATGGAACGGCAAACCGAAAAATTCGATATCGCCGCCTTCCACAATCATTATGAGGACAGCGTCAAGGAGCTGATCACGGCCAAGCTCAAGACGCATACCAAGCGCACCAAGCCCAAGGCGGAGCCGGCCGAGACCATCAAGGGCAGCAGCAATGTGATCGATCTGATGGCTTCACTCAAACGCTCGATCGAGCAGGCGCCGGCGGCTGAAGCCAAGCCGAGCGCACCGCGGCGGGCGGCGGCGGCGAAGGCACCCAAGGCGCCTTCCACATCGAGCAAGGCGCCCGCCAAGCGCGCCCCTGCCAAACGCGCGCCGGCCAAAAAGGCGGGCTAGCGTTCAGCGGGTCAGCAGTGCCCGGCTGGCACAGAAATTGGCTCAGCCAAAGCGGATCAGCGCCTTGAGGAAGCCATCGGGACGATCCCGAGTGGTGTCGAGGGCGGTGTCGAGCTCTTCGAGCGCAAAATCATGGGTGTAAAGGCTCGATGGATCGAGCTTGCCAGCCATGATGGCGTCGGCGGCGTCGCGGATGCCCTGAATGTAGATCTTGGGATCGCGCTCATGGGCGTTGATCACGTCGAGCCCGCGCCAGTTCCAGAGCTGCATGTTGATCTGACGCGGCCCATCCTGGTGATAGCCGGCAACGATCAGCTTGCCGCGCTCGCGGGTCAGCTCGGCCGCCAGATCAAGCGGCCATTGCTTGCCCACCGCTTCAATGACGCGATCGCAGAACTGGCCGTCGGTCAGTGCCTTGACCTGCTCGATGATCTGCCAGTGATCGTTCATCGGGATCACTTCGGCGGCGCCCATGGATTTGGCGATATCGAGGGAATAGGGGCGGCGCGAAATGGCGATGACCCGGGCGCCGGCGCGCGAGGCCAGCTGGGTGAGGAGCGCGCCCAGAAAACCGATGCCGACAATGGCAACGGTCTGGCCGGGCTGGATGTCGCTGCGCTTGAAGATGTTCATGGCGCAGCCCAGCGGCTCGCCGGGGAAGGGCTGATTGTCGAGGGCGGCGGGCAGCTTGACCACAGCATCGGCTTCGGCCACGTCGTGGGTGGCGTAGCTATGATAGGAGAGCGCGGCCACGCGGTCGCCGACCGCCAGACCGGTCACTCCTTGGCCTACCGTATCGATGCGCCCCCAGCCTTCATGGCCAAGCCCGCCCGGCTCGGTGGGGAACTGCATCCATTCCGGGCCCGCCCAGGGGGTGAGATTGGACGCACAAACGCCGCAGCCTTCGAGCGCTACGCGGACCTGGCCGGGGCCGGGCTGGGGCGCGGGCTGGCGATCAATGCGGATGGCGCCGGGGCCGGTAACCACTGCGGCCGCCATCTCGGGTGCTGCTGCCTCGATCTCGCTCATGACCTGCCTTTCGGTTGAGTTTCGGGGCGCCCAAAGGGGCGCAATCAGGGGTGTCTTGGTAGCGCAAGGCGGGGCGGTTGTCCGCAAGTTTTGCTGCGAGGGAACTGCGTCAGATGGGGTCAGGGGAGGAGGGCCGCTCTTGGGTGGGTGGTTAGCGGAGGGACCCCCTCCCTAGCAGCCATTCGGGCATAGCCCTCATGGCCTTCTCACCTCAAATCGCTCCACCGGAGCGATTTGCCCTGCGGTCGGTTCGAAGCCCCTCAAGGGGGAGGGGACGATAGTGCCAGGCTTCGGTTCAAATAGAGGGGTGTAATTGCGTCAAATCGCTTCCGAGCCTTCTGCCCTGCGGTCGGCTCGAAGCCCCTCAAGGGGGAGGGGACTGGATGCGGGCTGGCGGGAAATGAGCTTACACGCAGGACATCGTAGAGATAAAATCGGGGGCGCGGAGGGAAGGTCGCGCCCGACACCAAGGAGCATAAATGCGGGTTGGTATTCTTTGGTTCCGCCACCCGGTAAATAAAACAGGTGATAAGTAACTTGGGTTAATTTGACTGCCTTGAGGGGTGCGGAGCGGGCTGGTGTGCTTGACCTGAAAGCATCATCTAAGTACATGAAGCTGAGGCAGCTTTGCTGCTGCGCTGGTTTCCCTGGCGGCGATTTTCCGGTTCATGCAGCCCCTCAGGGTTGCCCGGTTGCCGCAATCGGGGGAAACTGGCTTTGGTTGTTCTTTTCTGCCGAAATCTCGGCGGATCTTCAAGCGTCAGGTGCACATGACTCACGTTCTTATCACTGGTGGTTGCGGCTTTATCGGCCGGTATGTGGCGCAGGAATTGCTGGCCAATAATTACCAGGTGCGCGTTCTGGACGCGATGATCGACCAGGTGCACGGGGATGCCGCAGCGCCAACCCCCGCCGGGGTCGAGGTGATCCGCGCCGATGTGCGCGACAAGGATGCGGTGAACGCGGCGCTCGAGGGCATCGACAGCGTCGTCCACCTGGCCGCCGAAGTGGGCGTGGGTCAATCCATGTATGAAATTGCCCGCTATGTCGGGGGCAATGATCTCGGCACCGCGGTGCTGCTGGAAGCCATGATCGATCGCCCGATCAAGCGCATAGTCGTGGCCTCCTCGATGAGTGTTTATGGCGAAGGCGTTTATGTCGGCCCCGAGGGGCAGCGGTTCGAAAGCATTCGCCGCCGCGCCGCCAGCGTCAAGACCGGCGCCTGGAACCCCACGGGCCCTAATGGCGAAACCCTGACGCCCGCGCCCACTGACGAGCAGAAGCCGGTGGACCTGGCCTCGATCTATGCGCTGACCAAATATTCCCAGGAACGGCAGGTGCTGATCTTTGGTGAGGCCTATGGGGTCGACGCCGTGGCGCTGCGCCTGTTCAACGTGTTTGGCCCCGGCCAGGCGCTGTCCAATCCCTATACCGGCGTTTTAGCCAATTTCGCCTCGCGCCTCACCAATGGGCAGCCGCCCATGATCTTTGAGGATGGCGAGCAGCGCCGCGACTTCGTGCATGTGCGCGATGTGGCCCGCGCCTTCCGGCTGGCGCTCGAAGGGGCCGAAGCACCCGGCCATGTCATCAATGTGGGCAGCGGCAATGCCTATACGATCACCCAGGTCGCAACGCTCCTGGCCGAAGCCATGGGCGTGCCCCAGATCGCCCCAGACATCATGGGCAAGGCGCGCTCGGGCGATATCCGCAACTGCTTTGCCGATATCTCCAAGGCGCGCGAGCTGCTCGGCTTTGAGCCGCAGCATCGGCTCGAAGATTCGCTGGGCGAGCTGGCGGACTGGGTGCGCGAGGCGCAGGCGATCGACCGGGGCGCCGAAATGAAGCGCCAGCTGGAGGAGCGGGGTTTGGTTTCGTGACAGCGAGCAAACCACTCAGCGCCAGCGCCATGAGCAAGGCCCCTGCTGCCGGCACCATCGTGGTGGTGGGCGGGAGCGGCTTTGTGGGCTCCAATCTCGCCGACAGCTTTTTGCGCGATGGCGAACAGGTGGTGGTGCTCGACAATCTCAGCCGCCCCGGCGTCGAGCAGAACCTGGCCTGGCTCAAGCAGAACCATGGCGAGCGCGTGCAGCTGGCGCGCGCCGATATCCGCGACCTGGCGGCCATCAAGCCGGTGTTTGCCGAGGCCAAGGCGGTGTTTCACCTAGCCGCGCAAACTGCGGTGACGACGAGTCTTGTCGATCCGCTCGATGATTTTGAGGTCAATGCGCGCGGCACGATCAATGTGCTCGAGGCCGTGCGCGCGGCAGGGCGCAATGCCCCGGTGGTGTTTTCGAGCACCAACAAGGTTTATGGTGGTCTCGAGGACATGGCCATGGCCGAAAGCGACGGGCGCTATCTGCCTGTCGACGAGGTGATGCGGGCCCGCGGCGTGTCGGAAGACCGCAAGCTCGATTTCTGCACGCCCTATGGCTGCTCCAAGGGCGTGGCGGACCAATATGTGCTCGATTATGCCAAGAGCTTTGGCTTGCCTACGGCGGTGCTGCGCATGAGCTGCATCTATGGGCCGCGCCAGTTCGGCACCGAGGACCAGGGTTGGGTCGCCCATTTCCTGATCCGGGCGCTCAAGGGCGAGCCGATCACGCTTTATGGTGACGGCAAGCAGGTGCGCGATGTGCTCCATGTCAGCGATGCCGTGGCGGCTTATCGCAACGTTCTGAGCAATATCGGCAAGGTTTCGGGCCGGGCGTTCAACTTGGGCGGGGGGCCGCGCAATGCGGTCAGCCTCAACATGGTGCTGGCCGAAATCGAGCAGCTGGTCGGGCGCAAGGTCGAGATCGGCTATGGCGACTGGCGGGCCGGCGATCAGCTGTATTTCGTGGCCGATACCGGCCGGCTCGAAGCGGAACTGGGCTGGAGCGCGCGGATGGGCTGGCGCGAGGGGATCGTGGATCTGTGCAATTGGCTGGCGCCACAGCACGCCATTGCGGTGCCCAAGGCAAGCCAGCAGCGGGTGCGGGCGTAATGGCCGAGGCAATCGGGGCCGCCAATGGCAACAGCACCGGGCCGCAGCCGCGGCGGGTGCTGATGTCGCTGGATGCCGTGGGCGGGGTGTGGCGCTATGCCATGGACCTGGCTTCGGCGCTGCGCGAGCAGGGCTTCAGCTTTGTGTTTGCCGGGTTTGGGCCGGGGCCTTCAGTGGCGCAGGTCGAGGAGGCCCAGCGGCTGGGCACGCTGGTGTGGCTCGAAGCGCCGCTGGACTGGACCGCCCAAAACGAGGCAGCGCTGGATGGTGTGCCGGGGCTGATCGCCGCGTTGGCCGAAGAGCATCAGGTGGATCTGGTGCATCTCAACCTGCCCTCGCAAGCCTATGGGCTCAAGCTGGATGTGCCGGTGCTGGTGGTGAGCCATTCCTGCGTCGTCACCTGGTTTGCCGCGGTGCGCAATGGGCCGGTGCCGCTGGACTGGCACTGGCAGCAGCGGCTCAACCGGGGCGGGTTCGACCATGCCGATGCGGTGGTGGCGCCGAGCGAAACCCATGCCGACATGCTGCGCCGCAGCTATGGCCCGATCAAGGGGCTGCAGGTGATCTATAATGGCGCCCATCCGACGCCGTCCGAGATCGACAAGGCCGAACTGGTGTTTGCTGCCGGGCGCTGGTGGGACGATGGCAAGAATGGCCGGGTGCTGGACGAGGCGGCTGAGCACACGGTGTGGCCGGTGGTGATGGCGGGGGCCAATAGCGGGCCCAATGGGCAGTTCCTGGCCATCGAGCATGCCGATCATCGGGGCGAGCTAACTCATGGCGGGGTCAAGGCGCTGATGGCGGAAGCCGCCATTGTCGCGTCGCCTTCGCTCTATGAGCCATTCGGGCTGGCGCCGCTGGAAGCGGCGGGGGCGCGGGCGGCGCTGGTGCTGGCCGATATCCCAACCTATCGCGAACTCTGGGATGGGGTGGCGCTGTTTGCCGGCCCGCATGACCCCAAGGCCTTCGCCGACCGCATCAACCAGTTGGCGGGCGATCCCGCGCTGCGGGCGGACCTGGCGGCCAAGGGGCAGGAGCGCGCCCAGCGCTTCAGCGTTGCCGCGCAAGCGGGCGCGATGGGCGAGCTGTATCGCCAGCTGTTGTCGGCCGGTGCCGTTGCGGGCCGTGCCTAAGGATTTCTGATGCGTTTTGTTTTTTATACCCACTCGCTGGTTTCCGATTGGAACCACGGCAATGCCCACTTCCTGCGCGGGGTGATGCGCGACCTGGTCCGGCGCGGCCATGAGGCGCTGGCGCTCGAGCCCGCCGATGCCTGGAGCCGGCAGAACCTGCTGGCCCAGCAGGGCGCAGGGGCGGTCGAGCGCTTTGCCAGCGATTTCCCGATGCTGCGCTCCGAGCAATATGGGGCCGGGTTCGACCACGAAGCGGCGCTGGCCGAGGCCGATGTGGTTGTCGTGCATGAATGGACCGAGCCGGCGCTGGTGGCGCGGATCGGGGAGTTGCGGCGCGATGGTGCGCCCTGGACGCTGCTGTTCCATGACACCCATCACCGCGCGGTTTCGGCCGAAGGCGATATTGCCGGGCTCGAGCTCGAGCATTACGACGCGATCCTCGCCTTTGGCGAAACGCTGCGCGAGCGCTATTTGCGGGCGGGCTGGGGCAAGCAGGTGTTCACCTGGCACGAAGCGGCGGACGATGCGCTGTTCCACCCCATGCCCGAGATCGAGCGGACGCGCGACCTGATCTGGATCGGCAATTGGGGGGACGATGAGCGCACCGCCGAGATCGCCAGTTTCCTTGTCGAGCCAGCGCGGCAGCTCAAGTTGACGGGAACGGTGCGCGGCGTGCGCTATCCGGAATCGGCGCTCGCCGCGCTTAATGCGGCCGGGCTCGATTATGGCGGCTGGATCGCCAATGCCGATGCACCGCGCGCCTTTGCGCAGCACCGCGTCACCGTCCATATTCCGCGCCGCCCCTATGTGCAGAACCTGCCGGGCATCCCGACCATTCGCATGTTCGAGGCGCTGGCCTGCGGCATTCCGCTGATCTCGGCGCCCTGGAGCGATGCTGAGGGGCTGTTCCGGGCGGGCACGGATTTCCTGTTTGCCCGCGATGGCGCGGATATGCAGCGCCTGCTGGCCGAAGTGCTGGCCGACCGCGACCGGGCGGCGGCGCTGGCGGTGGCGGGTCTCGAAACCATCCAGGCGCGCCATACCTGCCGGCACCGGGTCGACGAATTGCTGGCCATCCTCGGCCAGCACGGCACGGCCCGCGTTTCCAACCAACTTGCCCCCGGGGAGGCCGCCTCTTGAAGATCGCATTTTATGGCTCGAGCCTGCTGTCCGCTTACTGGAACGGCGCCGCCACCTATTATCGCGGCCTGCTACGGGCGCTGGCGGCGCGCGGCTATGACATCACGTTCTACGAACCCGATGTGTATGACCGCCAGAAGAACCGCGACATCGATCCACCGGAATGGTGCAAGGTCGTCGTTTATGACGGCACGATCGAGGCGCTGAAAAAAGCGGCCGCCCATGCGGTGGAAGCCGATATCGTGGTCAAGGCCAGCGGCGTTGGCTACGAGGACGATCTGCTGCTCGATGAAGTGCTCAAGGCCTCGCGGCCGGGCGCGCTCAAGATTTTCTGGGATGTGGATGCGCCGGCGACCCTGGCCGAGCTGCGCGCCGCGCCCGAACACCCCTTGCGCCGCGCGCTGGGGCAGATTGATCTGGTGCTGACCTATGGCGGCGGCGACCCGGTGGTTGCGGCCTATAAGGCGGTGGGTGCCAAGGAATGTATCCCGGTTTACAACGCGCTCGATCCGCAGACCCATCATCCGGTGGCGCCCAATCCGCGCTTCACCGCCGATCTCGGATTTTTAGGCAATCGCCTGCCGGACCGCGAAGCCCGGGTGGAACACTTCTTCCTGGAGCCGGCGGCGCGCACGCCCGGCCAGCGCTTCATGCTGGGTGGCTCGGGCTGGCACGACAAGCCGATGGCCAGCAATATCAACTATATCGGTCATGTGCCGACGGGCGAGCACAATGCGTTCAATGTGACGCCCAAGGCCGTGCTCAATATTTCGCGCGAAAGCATGGCCAGCAATGGCTTTTCGCCGGCAACGCGCGTGTTCGAGGCGGCAGGCGCCGGAGCGTGCCTGATCACTGATTTCTGGGAAGGAATCGAGTTGTTCCTCGAGCCCGAAACCGAAGTGCTGGTCGCGCGGGACGGGCAGGACGTGGCCGAGATCATGGCAGCCCTATCTCCCGAGCGGGCGCAGGCGATCGGGCAGGCGGCGCTGGCGCGGGTGCTGCGCAAGCACACCTATGACCACCGGGCGGTGGAAGCGGACCGGATCTTCCGGGAGTATAGCGAGCGGGTCGGCGAGGCCGCGCAATGACCGAGCATTTCGATCTGGTCGTTGTCGGGCTGTCCCTGAGCTCGTCCTGGGGCAATGGGCATGCAACGACCTTCCGGGCGCTGTTGCGCGGCGTTGCCGCCGAGGGCAAGCGCGTGCTGTTCCTGGAGCGCGACGTGCCCTGGTACGCCAATAACCGCGACCTGCCAGACCCGGACTTTTGCGAACTGGCCTATTACAGCAGCGTCGATGACCTGCTCGCGCGCTTTGGCGCGACGCTGCAAGCGGCCGATGCGGTGCTGGTGGGCTCTTATGTGCCCGAGGGTGTTGCCGCTATCGATGCGCTGTCGAGCCTGGGGCTGACGCGGTTCTGCTTTTACGACATCGACACGCCGGTGACCCTCGCCAAGCTCGACCGGGGCGACGAGGAATATCTGGCGCGCCGGCAGATCCCGCTGTTTGACATCTATTTCTCGTTTTCGGGCGGGCCGGTGCTGACGCGCCTTGAAACCGAATATGGTGCCAAGCGGGCTGAAGCCCTGTATTGCTCGGTGGATGCCAAGCGTTACGGGCCCACTGGCGCTGAGATGCGCTGGGACCTCGGTTATCTCGGCACCTATAGCCCGGATCGGCAGCCGACGCTGGAGCGGCTGCTGCTGGAGCCGGCGCGGCAATTGCCGGAGCGGCGCTTTGTGGTGGCAGGGCCGCAATACCCGGCCGAGATCGACTGGCCGGCCAATGTGGAGCGGATCGAGCACTTGCCGCCGGCCGAACATGCCGCATTTTACAGCGCGCAACGCTTTACCCTCAATGTGACGCGCGCCGACATGATTGCGGCGGGTTGGTCGCCCAGCGTGCGCTTGTTCGAGGCGGCGGCGTGCCGCACGCCGATCATCAGCGATATCTGGCCGGGCCTGACCGAATTGTTGCCGGAAGGGGAAGCCATCGTGCTCGCCCGCACGAGCGACGATGTGATCGATGCGCTGGAATCGCTGAGTGAAGCGCAGCGCGAAGCCATGGCGGCGAAGGCCCAGAGCCTGGTGCTGGCGGGTCATACCGGAGAAGCGCGGGCGCGCGAATTGCTGGCGGCGCTGGCCTCACTCTAGCGGGCAGGGCAGCGCTTGGCTCACGAAACTGTGTCCTTCTTGCCACAGATTGGGGCTTGCAAACGGGTGTGACTGGTCCGCCCAAGTTATGCCGATGTTGCATATCATCCATGCGTCAACTTTTACGGCTATGCGCCATTCGGAATTTGCCGAAAGAGCATAGAGCCAAACCTATTGGGTACTGAGTTGACGCGTTCACGCCTTGAGCTGCCGAATCGACGCCATTTTCTGCACATCATGGGCGCCGGCCTGGCGCTCCTGTCGACGACTTCGCTTTCGAGCACGGCTTATGCCGCACTCGAGGAGCGGCAGGAATTTGCCTTTGATTTCGACGCGTTCAGCGCGCGCATGAAGGATATCGGCGCAGCCCCTTACCAGAAGCCGGTGTTCAACCTGCCGGAAAGCTTTACCGGGCTTGATTACGACGCTTATCGGCGCATCCAATATCGTGGCGAGCGCGCCAAGTGGGCCGGCGATGACCACGGCTACCAGGTGCATGGCTTCCATCTGGGCTGGTTGTTTGCCGAGCCGATCCGCATCTACGAGATCGAAGGCGGGGTGGCGCACCCCATGGAATTCAGCGCCGACGATTTTGAGTACCACGATACCGAAGTGGATGCCGCCGCCCACGCTCAGCCATTCCCCGGCATTGCGGGCTTTCGCCTCAACTATCCGCTCAACCGCCCCGAAGCCTGGGATGAGCTGATTTCGTTTCTGGGCGCGAGCTATTTCCGCGCGCTGGGGCGGGACAATGTTTATGGGCTGAGCGCACGCGGTGTGGTGCTTAATTCCTGGGTCGAGGGGCCCGAGGAGTTTCCGCGCTTTTCCGAGTTCTACCTGCAAAAGCCACAAGGCGACGAGCCGCTGGTGGTTTATGCCGCGCTTGAGGGCCCGAGCCTTGCCGGCGCTTACCGCTTTGTGTTCACCCCGGGCAGCGACACCAACCAGGCCACGGCCATGGATGTGACGGCGCGCCTGTACTTCCGCGAGGACGTCAAGGAACTGGGTATAGCGCCGCTGACCTCGATGTTCCTTTATGCCGAAGCCAATCGCGCCGGCTTTGACGATTACCGGCCGCAAGTGCATGACAGCAATGGCTTGCTGATCGAGCGCGAGAACGGGGAAGTGCTGTGGCGCGCGCTCAGCAATACCGATGCGCTGGGCAATTCCTATCTGTGGGAAAACAATCCACGCGCGTTCGGTCTTTATCAGCGCGGCCGCGATTTCGAGACTTACCAGGATGCCGGCGCCCATTACGAGCGCCGCCCTTCGGTGCGCATCGAGCCAATTGGCAATTGGGGCGAAGGGACGGTCAGGTTGATCGAAATTCCTTCGACACTCGAGGTGGACGACAACATCGTTTCGTTCTGGATCCCGGCCGAACCCGTTGTGGCGGGGTCGGAACGCGAATTCAGCTACAAGCTGATCTGGGGCGATCTTGATCCGAGTGAAGACGCGCCAATCGCCTATGTCGCCGAAACGCGGGCCGGGCAGGGCGGGGTCTCGGGTGTCGCCAATGCCGCCAATCTGCGCAAATTCGTCGTCGACTTCAAAGGCGGTGAACTCGCCGGCATGCCCGAGGACGCGCGTATCGACGTGCTCGCGACCGTCTCGAGCGGCGTGGTGCGCCATTCCGCGCTGTCCAAAGTGCCGGCCAATGGCACCTGGCGGCTGGTGCTCGATATCGAGGCGGACGCTTTGAACCCGATGGAAATCATGGCCTATCTTGTGGGCTCCGGCCGCAAGCTGACCGAAACCTGGCTGTATCAGTGGAGGCCAACCCATGAAGTATGATGGCGACCTCTTCTTTGCCAGTGCCTTGCCTGACGCTCCCCTCCCCATGCCCAAGCAGCAGCTGGAGCGGCGCCGCTCCTTGTTCCAGGCCCTCCGCAATGCCATAACTGCCTTCTCGTGGCTCTGAGGGGAACTGGCGCCAACCATGCGGTTCATGGCTTACCTGCGATGATGAGGCCAGTCCTGGTGCGGGGTCTGGCGCTCCTGGTTGCTGCCGGCTCCAGCTTGTGGGGCGGCTATCTTTTTCTCCAGTATACGGGCGCGGACGGCATTTCGGTGCTCGATCTGGTGCGCGTGGCGCTGGTGGGGCTGAGCGGGTTCTGGCTGGTCTGGGGCGCGACGGCGGCGGTGCTGGGCGTGTTCACGCCGGCGCGGCGGCCCGCATTCGATGCTCGCGCCAAGCCCAAGGGGCTGACCGCAATCCTGGTGCCGATCTATAACGAGGACCCCGTGGCGGTGTTTGCGCGCATTGCCGCGATGAACCGCAGCCTTGTGGCGCTGGGCATCGCGGATCGCTTCCATATCGCCGTGCTCAGCGACAGCAATTCACTGGAAGCTGCGACGCAAGAAGCGGTGTGGTTCGAGCAGTTGATCCGCGAGCCCGGGGCGGCTGGGCGGATTTTCTATCGGCGGCGCGAAAACAATGTCGGCAAGAAAGCCGGCAATATCGAGGATTTCATCTCCCGCTCCGGCGCCGCCTATGATTATGCGCTGATCCTGGATGCCGACAGCCTGATGGAAGGGGAAACCATTGGCGAGCTGGCGCGGCGCATGGATGCGGACGCGAGCCTGGGGCTGCTGCAAACCGTGCCGCGCGTCATCAATGCCAGGACCCTGTTCGGGCGTTGCATGCAGTTTTCGGCCGGCTATCTGTCGCCCGCCTTTGCGCGTGGCGCGGCGCTGATGCAGGGGCGCGAAGGGCCCTATTGGGGGCATAATGCCATTGTGCGGGTAAGCGCCTTTGCCGCCAATTGCGGGCTGCCGGTGTTGTCGGGCAAGCCGCCGCTGGGCGGGCATATTTTGAGCCACGATTATGTGGAAGCCGCGCTGCTGTCGCGCGGCGGCTGGACCGTGATGGTCGATCCCGCGCTCGAGGGCTCCTATGAAGAGGGGCCGGAAAACCTCATCGAATATGCCAAGCGCGATCGGCGCTGGTGCCAGGGCAATCTGCAGCATTGGCGGCTGCTGGCGGCGCCAGGGCTGAAATGGTGGAGCCGGTTCACCTTTGTGCAGGGGGTCATGGCTTACATGGCTTCCCCATTCTGGCTGCTGCTGCTGGCGGCAAGCATTATTGCAGCGGTGTTTCCGCGCCAGCCGATCGTGTTGCCGGCGCTGCCGCAGGCGACGGGCGGCATCTGGGGGCTGGGGCTTGCCGTGGCGCTGGTGCTGGTCCTGCCAAAACTGCTGATCCTCTTGCGTGGCATGGTGGACGGGCAGAACCGGCGTGTTGGGGGCACGGGCGTGGCCCTCTTGTCGGTGCTGGGGGAGATCGTGTTTTCCACGGTCCTCGCGCCCGTGATGCTGCTGCTGCAAAGCCGGGCGGTGGTGCAGGTGCTGCTGGGGATCGATGGCGGCTGGCCCGCCACCCACCGGGCGCAAACCGGGTTGACGCTGCGGCAGGCCTGGTCCGCAAGCTGGTGGATCGTGCTGACGGGCGTGGTGACGCTGGGGCTGACCCTCGCCCTCGCGCCCGGGGCGGCGCTCTGGCTGGCGCCTGCCATGCTGCCCGCGATCCTTGCGCCAGTGTTGATTGCCGCGAGCTCGCATGCCTCGACGAAATCGAAACTGCCAAGGCTGTTCCGCACGCCGACCGAGCAGTGCATCACCCCTGTGATGAAGGAGCATGTGGCCATCATGGAGCAATGGCAGGGCAAGCCGGAAACGGACCTGACAGCGAGCAAGATCGGCCAGCATGTCCACGCTTGAGCCGGCGGTCAGCCGGACCCAGGCAGGGCACACCTTAAGGACCAGGGGCACTGCCAGCGGAGCGCTGGCGCGGGAGGCGAGTGCCCCCGCCAGCCGGCGCGATCCGCGGCTCGACATGTTTCGCGGCCTGGCGCTGGTGATGATCTTCATCAACCATGTGCCGGGCACGATCTACGAGAATTTCACCAGCCGCAATTTCGGCTTTTCCGACGCGGCGGAAGCCTTTGTGTTCATGTCGGGTTTGGCGGCGGGGCTGGCCTATTCCAATAGCTTTCGCACCGGCTCGTTCTGGGCGGGGCTGGCCAAGGTTTGGGCGCGGGCGCGCCAGCTTTATCTCGTGCACCTGACTATGACGGTGGTGACGCTGGCGATCTTTGCCGCGGGCGCCTTGTGGTTCGGCCTGCCCAATATGTTGCTCACCAACAATGTGGCGGCGCTGTTCAAGCAGCCGCTCGGAGTGATGATCGGCATTCCGCTGCTGAGCCACCAGCTGGGCTATCTCAATATCTTGCCCCTATATTTTGTGCTGCTCCTGGCGACGCCGGCGCTGCTTTGGGCCGGGCTGCGCAAACCGCTCTGGGTGATGGCGGGCTCGGTGCTGGTCTGGATAGTGGCGGGGCAGTTCCGGCTCAATTTCCCCAGCTATCCCGCCCCAGGCGGCTGGTTCCTGGGGCCGCTGTCCTGGCAGATCCTTTTTATCGTCGGCTTGCTTTCGGGCGCGGCGATGAAAGTGGGGGAAAGCTTGGTGCCGGCCAACAAGACCTTGTTCCGCGTGGCGCTCGGCTTTGTGCTGTTCGTGCTGCTGTGGGCGCGCATTCCGGCGCTGGCGGAAGCGGGGCGCGGGGTGTTAGGGGCGCTGAGCCGGGCCGGGCTGCCGTTCTACATCACCTGGTTCGACAAGACCTATCTGGCGCTGCCGCGGCTGCTGCATGCCCTGGCGCTGTTTTATGTCTTTGCCTGCCTGCCCTGGACCCGACAGATCGCGGGGTCGCCCTATGCCGCGCCCTTGCGCTGGATGGGCCAGCAGGGTCTTGCGGTTTTTGCCACCGGCACATTGATCAGCATGGCGCTGCAAACGATCAAGACCGGGGTTTCGCCCGATCCGCTGCTGGATGGGGCCATGTTGCTGGCGGGCCTGGCCATGCAATTGCTGCTGGCCTGGACGCTGGTGCAAACAGCCCGGCTGCGGCGCCGGTCATCACCTGCTCCCGCCTGAGTTCTTGGCGAAAGCCGCCGCCGCAGCCTGAGCTCTTGCGCAGCGAATTTCTCGCGGCGGGTGCAAAAGACGCTTTCACGCTCCCTGATCGGCCGTATATCACCGCGCGTGCAGAACGTTGATTGCACCGGCACCTATGGCCGCCGGTTTCGCGCAGACCAGATGGAGATGGCAGGGATGACGCAGGCTTTCTTGGGGCTTGGGGGCAAGACGGTGCTGATTTCGGGCGCTGGCGGCGGCATTGGCCGGGTACTGGTGGAAAAATTCGCTGCGGCGGGCGCGCAGGTGGTTGGCGCCGATCGCGATCTGGGGATGCTGGAAGGCCTGCCGCTCTCCGCTCGCATCCTCTTTGACCAGACCGATTCCGCGGGCACGCGCCAGGCCGTCCAGGCGCACCTGGCGACCAATGGCGTGCCCGATGCGGTGATCGCCAATGCCGGCTACACCCGCGCCGAGCATTTCGGGCAGCTCGATGATGCGGTTTGGGCCAGCGAAATGGCCATCAACCTCAATGGCGCTTATGCACTGGTTGACCCCATCGCTGCTGGCATGGCCGAGCGGGGCGCGGGCAATGTGGTGTTGATTTCCTCGGTCAACGGGCTGCAGCATTTCGGCAATCCGGCCTATGCCGCGGCCAAGGCCGGGCTAATCGCCTATGGCAAGGCGATCGCAGTGGAACTGGGTGCGCGCGGTGTGCGCGCCAATGTGGTGGCGCCCGGCTCCGTGCGAACGGCTGCCTGGGACCATCGACTGGAGGCGAACCCGCATCTGCTCGACAAGGTGCTGCCGCATTACCCGATGGGGCGCATGGTGGTGCCCGAGGAAGTGGCCAATGCCGTGCTGTTCTTGGCTTCGGACGCCGCGTCAGGCATTACCGGCGTCACCATCCCCGTGGATGGGGGCCTGACTGCCGGCCACTACCGCTTCATCAAGGACGTGCTCAATACGCCATAAAGCCAGGGGCCGGTGCCCGCCCTGACTAGCTCTTTTGACGCAGGTTCAGCGCTTCCACCGCGGCATTGAGCGGCGGCTGCGTCCTATTTAAGCCCAGGTGTGTGCCGCATACACTTCTCCTGGACGCCCCGTCGGGGTAACTAATGGCCAGGTGGTGCGTCGGCGGCTTGGCGTATGCATGGGAATTTGAGTTGATCTTGGCGCTTTTGGAACGGTTCAGAACGGCCCTAGGTGCCATGCCTCGTCCGGCAAAGCGGGTCCTGCTGATCGGCTTTGACGCCGTGGTTCTGGCCGGCGCGGTTTGGGTGAGCTATTCGCTGCGCTACAGCGCCCCCTTTGTGCCCACGCCCGCGCAATGGCTGCTGATTGCGGCTGCGCCACTGGTAGCCATTCCCATCTTCATCCGGCACGGCCTTTATCGCGCCGTGATCCGCTACCTGCCCGAGCGGGCAATCTGGACCATGCTGCAGGCCATGACCCTCGCCGCGATGGCATGGGTGGCGGTGGTGTTCGTAACCGAAATGGCCGGCAATGGCATTGTGCCGCGATCGGTGCCGTTTTTTTACTGGATGATCGGGCTGCTGTTCATCGCGGGCAGCCGCTTTGCCGCCAAGCAGTTCATCTGGGCGCCGCGCGACGACCAGCTGAAATCGGGGCAAATCCTGATCTATGGCGCCGGGGAAGCCGGCTCGCAGTTGGCCATGGCATTGCGCTCGCAAGGGCGGCGCTTGATCGCCGGATTTCTGGACGATAGCCGCGCGCTGCAGGGACGTGACGTAGCGGGGCTGCGGGTTTATTCGCCGGACTATCTGCCCCAGCTGATCGCCAATTTCGGCATTCAGGAAGTGATCCTGTCCATGCCTTCGGTGACTTCGGCCCAGCGGCAGCGCATCGTGGCCGATCTGACGCGCCACCCCATCAAGATCCGCACGCTGCCCCATATCGCCGATCTGCTGGCGGGCAAATATCTGGTCAACCAGATCCGCGAGATCGACATCGATGAACTGCTGGGGCGCTCCTCGGTGCCGGCCGATGCAGAGCTTTTGGGGGAGATGATCCGCGGGCGCTCCATTCTTGTCACCGGGGCGGGCGGCTCGATCGGCTCGGAATTGTGCAGGCTGGTCGTGCGTTGGTCGCCACAGCGGCTGGTGCTGCTGGAGCAGAACGAATTTGCGCTTTACAACATCCACCGCGAACTGATCGAGCAGACCGATGCCGAGATCGTGCCGGTGCTGGCTTCCGTTACCGACGAAGCCGCGGTGCGCCGCGCGCTGAACTGCGCCCGGATCGATGTGCTGTTTCACGCTGCTGCCCACAAACATGTGCCGCTGGTGGAAGCCAATGCGCTCGAAGGCATGCGCAACAATGTGTTTGGCTCGCTTTGCATCACCCGCGCTGCCTTTGAGGCAGGGGTGGAGCAGTTCGTGCTGATTTCTTCCGACAAGGCGGTGCGGCCCACCAATGTGATGGGCGCCACCAAGCGCTGGGCCGAGCTGATCATGCGCCATTATGCGGGGCTGGCCGAAGCGGCCGGCACCGGGCAGCGCTTTTGTGCGGTGCGCTTTGGCAATGTGCTGGGCTCCAACGGCTCGGTGGTGCCGCTGTTTCGCGAGCAGATCGCCAAGGGCGGGCCGGTGACGCTGACCGATCCGGCGATGACGCGCTATTTCATGTCCATCCACGAGGCGGCCGAGCTGATCGTGCAGGCCGGGGCGCTTTCCGACGGCGGGGACGTGTTCTTGCTCGAAATGGGAGCGCCGGTCAAAATCTCGGATCTGGCGCGCAACATGATCCAACTTGCGGGTCAAACGGTGCGCGACGGCGACAATCCGGGGGGCAGCATCGAGATCGTGACGGTCGGCAGCCGGCCGGGCGAAAAGATGTTCGAAGAACTGTTCTACGACGCCAGCAGCGCCCATCCCACGCGGCACCCCAAGATATTGCGCGCCACGCTGCGCAACGGCGCCCATGAAGTGCCCGACGCCCTCGAAGCGCTGCAAGCCGCTATCAAGCGCGGCGACGAGGCCGCGGCGCGCACAGAGCTGTTTGGTCGGATTACGGAGACTGCGCCGATCCGGATGATCGCCTAGGCCACCCGGAGCGAAGTTTCTGCGGCGCTGCCGGCACCGGCTGCGGTGGCAACTACGATCAGGGGAGCATAAGCCAGCAGCGCCAGCGGCCATTGCCATGCGGGGAGCATAGCCGCCGCTGCCGCAAGGGGGGCGGTCCATAACGCGGTCAGAGCGGCAAACAGGAGCGTCACCGTTTGGTGGCCCCAGCGCCGGGCCAGTTGTTGGTAAGCGTGGCGGCGGTGTGCCTGCCACGGCTTTTCCCCGCGCGCCAGCCGGCGCAACAGGGTAACCGTCGCATCTGTTACCGTGGCTGCGGGCAGGATCAGCCAGCTGGCATAGGGCAGGGCTCCGTCGGCAATTGTGAGCAGGGCAATGGCGAACACGAGGAAGGCGAGGCCATAGGAGCCGGCATCGCCCATGAAAATGCGGGCCGGTGGCCAGTTGCGCTGCAAAAACCCGGCCGCCGCCGCCGCGATCGCGAGAGACAGCCAGAACACCGCGGATGGCGCCGTCGCACCGGCCGTCAGGCACCAGATACAAGCTGCGCCCAGCAGCACCAGAATGGCCTGGCTTGCAGCTATTCCGTCAATGCCATCGATGAAGTTGAAGAGATTGAGCCACCAGACGCCCACCAGAACAACCAGAATGGCCAGCAGAGCGCCGGCAAGGCTCCAATGGGGGCCGAGGGCCAGTGCGGGTAAGGGTGAAACAAGGACGTATAACAGGGCAAAGAGCGCGATCTGCAGCGGAAAGCGCAGGGCAGGCGAAAGATCCAACAGATCGTCGGCAAAACCCAGCGCCGCCGCCGCGGCAGCCAGAGCTGCTACAGGCACGAGCAGCGGGGTGCCGCCAAGGCCAAAGGTCAACCCGGCCATAACGGCCGCCACGGCTATGGCTATACCCCCGCCGCGTGGCGTCGGCAGGGCATGGGACGAGCGGACATTGGGCGCCTGGACAAGGCCCCAGCGGCTGGCATGGCGTTCCACCAGCCGGGTGCCAAGCCAGGCGCCAATGCCGGCGGCGAGAACGATGAGCGTAGCGAAGATGGGGTGCAAGAGCGGGTTTTCTGTTGCTGGAAAGCCGCCTCTTTAGCCCATCCGCCAAAGCGGCTCAAATCTGCTCTTGCTATAGCCTCGCACCCAAGGTTTGTCTTGCCCAACACTGCCTCGCCCGTTATCTGGGGCGCGATGAAAGTCGCGGCCCACGCAGTTTGCTGATCCGTGCCCAAGGTTTTTCATGGCGATCTCCACTTCCCCGGCCGGCACAGCTCCAGCGGCGCGAGGCTCCAAGCTGGTGCGGTTTGTGGCAGTTTCCGGAGTGGGCTGGCTGCTGGATACCGGCGTTTACACGGTGTTGGTGATGTTGGGCGCGCGTGTCTTCTGGGCGGGGCTCGTTGGGGGGCTCTGTGGCGCAAGCTTCTCGTTCCTTGTTTCCAGCCGCTATGTGTTCGCCCATGAAGGCGGAGGGCTCTCGAGAAAGCTCATTGTTTATCTGGTGTATTCGATCGGCATGATCCTGGCCGGTGCTGCTGCTGCTGAAGTCGTCACCAGTGCCTTGGTCGGGCTGGCAGGAGCCCAGAAGATGAATTATGCCCTGACTTTGCTAGCCTTTGCGGCAAAATGCGCTATTACACCTTTTCTGCTGGCCACGAATTTCTTTGTCGCCCGCTTTATTATGCAGCGGAGCTAGTCTTGTCGTCTGACAAAATCCTCGTGTTTGTTCCCGCCTACAACTGTGCCGCACAGATCGGACGCGTGCTGGGGCAGTTCAGTGCTCCCGAGACGCGCGCGCATTTTCACACCATTCTTATACTCGACAACCAAAGCCGCGACGGCACCGCTGCTGCGGCCATCAAAGCTAGGGACGCGCTAGGGCTGCACAACTGCATAGTGGGTCGCAATGTTGCCAATTATGGGCTCGGCGGGTCGCACAAGGCGGCTTTCACCTATGCCCGTGAGCATGGTTTCACCCATGTGGTGGTGCTGCATGGGGACGATCAGGGCAGTATAGCGGATCTTCTGCCGATATTGGCGCGCGGCGCGCATCGTTCGCATGATGCCTGCCTTGGCGCGCGCTTCATGGCGGGCTCCCAGCTTGCTGGCTATTCGAAGTTCCGGATTTTTGGCAACTACGTCTTCAACACGCTGTTCAGCATTGGCTCGGGCAGGGCGGTTTATGATCTGGGATCAGGTCTCAACATTTTTTCCCGCCCGTTCTTCGATGATGCCCGGATCGCAAGGTATTCCGATGATCTGCCGTTTAACGTATTTCTGCTGCTGGGCGCATTTGACGCCCGGCGCAAGCTGATGTTCTTTCCGATCAGCTGGCGGGAGGACGATCAGGTTTCCAACGTCAAGATGATGTCACAGGCGACTAAGACCCTTACGATCCTGTTCGACTACGTTTTTCGCCGCAAGGTGATGCGCAATACCGACCATCGCGCGACGCCCGTTGCAGAATACCGTTTCGAGATGCTGGATAACCAGTCGCAGGTGCTCAGTGCGCAGCGCTAAGGACGGGCTGTCGCTCGTGATGCCGATGGCGGGGCGGGGTTCGCGGTTTTCGCGGGCGGGGCAGTTGCAGCCCAAGCCGTTGATCGATCTTGATGGCATGCCATTTTTCTGGTGGGCCACCGAGAGCGTGCGCCGCGCCGCGCCGGTGGGCGAGATGGTGTTCGTTGTGCTCGAAGAGCATTGTCGTGATTTCGCCATCGATCAGCGGATCGCAGCTTTTTATCCTGACGCCAAGCTAGTGCGGCTCCCCGAGGTTACGGCGGGCGCCGCTGAAACTGCGATGGTGGGAATTGAAGAACTTGCAGGTACTGGACCCCTCGCCGTCAATGATTGCGATCACGCTTTCCTGTGCTCGGGCCTGCCTGACGCGGTAGCAGCTTTGAGCAGCAACGCTGCGGCCGGGTTAGTGTGCTTCCGCTCCGATAGTCCGGCCTATTCCTATGCGCGAATGGATGACGAAGGCTTTGTCGCCGACACGGTGGAAAAGCAGGTGGTTAGTCCCTTTGCGATCGCCGGGTGCTATTTGTTTGCGAGCCCGCAGACGGCAAGTGGCGCGATGGAAGCTTATCGCGCATCCTGCCCTTATGATGAGCTCTTTATCAGCGGCTTGATGAACACAATTCTGCAGAGCGGGGACAGCATCACCAAGACTGATCTTGATCTGCACCTCAGTTTTGGCACGCCCGAGGAACTCGAGGGGGTGGATATTGCGGTGCTGCGTCGCCACATGGCCTGGCGATCATTGTCTTGATGAGCGGGGTTGATGCGCTTTTGCTGGTTGCAGCCAGCGTTTTGCTGCTGTTGGGGCATTTTGCCCGCGCACTGCGCTGGGGACTGTTGTTTCCACGCGATCACGTCAAGCGTTTCAACCTGTTGGTTGGGTTGGGGCTCGGCTACGCCGTCAATGCACTTATTCCGTTTCGCCTCGGGGAATTGCTGCGAGCATATTATGTCAGCCTGCGCGAGCAGGTGCGGCTGGGCTATATCGGCGGCACCGTGCTGGCCGAGCGGGTCAGCGATTTGTTCGCAGTTGGCATCGTGGCTGCCGTGCTCGGGCTCGCCGGAATGCAGCCGAGCGTTCCGATCGTCACCGTCGCGTTCAGCATGCTGGCTTTTGGCGCGCTGGCGGTGGCCTTTGCGTTTCTGTTGCGGGCTTCGCGCGATGTGCGCCGCCTCGTCTGGTGGGTTGCCTCGGCCTTCAACGATCGGGTGCGCTTCGCCCTTGTGGATTTCGTGTGGAGCTTCAGCGAGTTGATTGCCGCCGGGACGCTGCTCAAGCCGCGCTTCCTGCTGGCAACCCTTGGCATGTGGATCCTTTATGGCGCCGCCTATCTCGTTTTTGGCGCGGTGGCCGGAGAAAACATTGGCAGTACGCTTTATGCGGTGTTTGGAACCCCGCTACGTTCGCTGGCCGATTATCTTTTGAACGGCAGCCTCGATCGGCGCGAACTGGCTATGTTCCTGTTTACCGTGCTGCCGCTGCTCGGCATTCTGGGCTACGGCATGGTGCGGCAGGGGTCGGTGATCCGCCGTCTGGTCCTGGCGCTACGCTTTTATGGTGGCACACCCGCCGACCGCTCGCCGCCGCAAAGCCGCAACCGGTTCAAGCGGGAAGCGGAATACGAATACTTCCTGGCATCGCTGTTCAGCGGTGATGATCACGTGGTCACCGGTTTTGGCTTGCGCGCCGTGGAAGACGGGCTGGTGCACAAGCTGTTCAATGGCGGCTCCGACGCCATCACCGCCCTGGTCGAAGTGGATGACCGTTTGCTGATCCGGAAGTTCGCGCTGGGAGTGCCTGGTCGTAAGCTCAAGGTGCAGGCCGACTGGCTCAAAGCGCACCGGCACGACCAGCTCTCATTGGTGGATGTGGTTGGTGAACGCGATGGGGAAAGCTTTTACCGCTACGACATGCCCTTGGTCGTGCCCACGGCAGATCTTTACGACGCCATTCACACCACCCCCCTCGCGAATAGCAAGGCCTTGCTCGAGCAAGTCACGGCTCGGGTTGCAGCCTTTCATGACCTCAACAGCGGGCCTGATGCTGATCCCAAGCTGATTGCCGCCTATCTTGAGCAGAAGGGAAGCGAGAACGCGCGCAAAATCCTGGATTTTGTCCGCACCATGCTCCCCGATGAGAAGTTTGAGATCAACGGCACACCCCACGATCTGGGGGAGTGGGAGTGCCTGCTCGATCCCGGATGGCTGGCCCAACAGGTTACCGACCGGCGCACCAGCACCATTCATGGTGATCTTACGATCGAGAACATAATTGTTTCGCCCGACCGCCCGGAAGGCTGGTTCATTATCGATCCTAATCCCGAAAACGTCTTTGACTCTCCGTTGATCGACTGGGCCAAGCTGATGCAGTCGCTGCACCTGGGCTATGAGACCCTCAATCGGGGCGTGCTGTGCACGGTGAACGGAGCCAGCATCAGCCTGGGTCAGACTAAGTCGCATGCTTATAGTGCGCTCCACAGCCATTACGAGGCCATCCTCGAGCGGGCGGGCGGGCCGGAGCGGCTGCGCGAAGTGTATTTCCATGAATTGATGCATTATCTGCGGTTGACCCCTTACAAGATCCGCCAGGACGCGGCTAAAGGGCTGACCTTTTTCGCCTGCACCTGCCTGCTGCTGCGTCGCTACCGTGAGATGGCGCTGTGACGCCAATCCGTGCCATTCTGGTGGATCTCGACGGCACGCTCGCCGATACCGCTGCGGCTAATCACGCCGCCTACGCCGCTGCGTTAGCCGAGCATGGCGTTGCAGTTGAACAGGAGCGCTTTCACGCACTCAGCTTTGGCCGTAACTGGCGCCAGTTTCTTCCGGTCATGCTGGAAGAAGCGGGCGTAGGCTCCGATCCGGCGGTGATCGCAGCGCGCAAGGCACAGCTTTATGCAGGTATGATGGACATGGTAGCCATCAACACCCCGCTCGTGCGGCTGTTACAACTCAATCGCGCACTCTGCCGCACGGCGTTGGTGACCACAGCCTCCGCCGCTAACGCTGGCGCAATTCTGGCTCATCATGGCCTCGTTGATCTGTTCGATACCATTGTCACGGGTAGCGACGTGCAGCGCCACAAGCCTGACCCGCAAGCCTATCAACTTGCCGCCGAACGCCTTGAAGTCCTGCCCGAGGACTGCCTGATCTTTGAGGATTCTGACATCGGCATGGCCAGCGCCAGCGCCTTCGGCGCGCAGGCTATTCGCGTGGTGCTGGCGTGACGGTTCGCCTCGAACATAGAAATACAGCAGGCAGCGGCACGGGCGAGCGCCTGTGGTTGGTATTGCCCCTGCTGTTTGCCGTGGGCGTGGTAATCGGAATTGTGCCGTTTCTTACCCGCCACGGTTTTTACTACAATGATGACATGCAGTTCCAGTTTATGCCGATATTCTACCATATTGGCAGACTGTTGCGTGCGGGCGAGTTCCCGTATCTGACGCTGCACAGCTGGTGGGGCAGCAATATCGCGGCGGAATTTCAGTTCGCCATCTACAATCCTGTTAGTTTAGCCCTGTACGCGATCCTGCCCTCCATTCAGGACTTCGAAGCGGCAGCGGCCTTCCAGGCTTGCTTCTATTATGGAGTGCTGACCTCGGGCACCTATGTGTTGGCCCGCAGCTTTGGGCTGGAAATGCGTTGGGCGTGGCTCGTGGCCATTACCATGGCTTGCAGCAACTTCCTGAGTTACTGGGCGGCTTCCAACTGGTTTCCGATTTTTTCCTCAAGCGCCTGGCTGGTTTGGTCCTGGGCTTTACTGCGAATGGCGCCGCGGTCGCGGCTGCATTTTCTTGGCGCTGTGCTCTTTAGCTATCTGACCATCAGCTCCGGCTTTCCCCATACGATCCTTATGCTCGGCTTCGTGTGCCTGCTCACAATCTATGAGCAATGGCGGGAAAGAGGGTGGCGCGTCGCGCTGGCGGCGCCCGCAGCGGTCTTGGCCGCGACCCTGCTGGCCGCTTTGCCGCTGCTGGGTGTGCTGGGGACTGGCGGTGCGGGAGACCGGCAGAACCATATCTATAATGCCGATTTCCTCACGCCCAATTTGCGCGACTTGCTGCAGATCAGTTCGGCATCGCATCTGGGTTTCATGAACATCTATGGCGGCTTTGGCCGGGTGCAGGTGCCAATCTTCTACCTGGCGTGGTTCATTGTGCCGATGATGGCCTTGCTTAACTGGCGGCGGATCGATTGGACCAGACCCGCGCTTGCCGCCCTGCTGGCATTTTCAGGCTTCATGCTGTTCGTGATGCAGGGTCCTGAGCAGTTGCTGATGATCCGCTACTTCCTGCGGTGGCTGCCTTATTTGCACTTGGCCATGCTCCTAGTCTTCTGCCTCATGGTGCAACAGGCCGGACTAGAGTTCACCCGGCGCCGGATTCTCATCAGCGTCCTTCTGCTTTTGTTGGTACTTGTGGGCTCACTGCAGGTCACGCCCAATCGTGCTCTGGTGCATCTGGCTTTCGCGGTAATATCGTGTGTGGGCCTTGGGCTGTTTCTGCTCACACGCCGGCGCCCCGGCAGGGCTGTCGCAGTGCTGGTGGGCGTGGGGCTTGCTTTGTTTGTGGGCACTCATCTGCTGATTACGCGACATGGAAATTTTGGCGAGCTCAACACGCCACGGCAAACCTCGACAGCTATGGCGGCGTTTTCAGCCCTACCGCCCGAGACCTATTCTCTTTCCTTGGGCGCGCAGGGGAATGAGGGGCGCGATCTACGGCTCGAGCGGTTCTCCAACGGGTACACTTTCCTTGAATCAGGCCTCGCCATGATCAATGGCTATAGCAGCATCGGGCACCGGGGCCTTGATCCCATCTTGTGCTTCAACTGGCGTGCGGAAACCTGTCCAGAAAGTGCCGTACGCGTCGTCCAATCTGAGCCCGAGACCGGTGCACCTTACCTCGATCTCTTCCGCGTGGATGAAATCACCGTAGCCAAGGACCAACATCTGGAGAAGCTGCGCCCCCTGTTGGGACGTGAATGGACCATGGTCCAGGACGGCCAGTTCGGGCAGCGCTTCGAGCGAAATTTGTCCACAATGCCCGGCACCTTGTCATGGCTGCCGGCTGGCGCCACGGCAGAGCAAGCTTCTCAGCCCCGTCTCGGGGGGGAACTACTCAACGTCCGCAACAGCACTGCCCAAAGCGCCCCCCTAGTTTTTGCCCGTCTGTGGTGGCCCGGCTATCGCGCCCGGTTCAACGGGGAGTTCATCCCCGTGCGTGCCCTGGACGGGATCTTCGTCGCCGTAGACCTGCCCCCAGGCGCTACCGGCACCCTTGAGCTGTTCTTCTGGCCACCGAGGCAGACCCTGGGGCTGATGGTCTCGGCTATGGGCGCATTGCTTGCCATGGGGGTGTCGTTGGCCCACCCGAGGCTGTTCGGACCAGGGCGGCGGACACGCCGCCTCCCATCTCCTCAGTAGGCTTACGTCTTTCATGACCCAGCGCATGCGCCTTCTCCCTGTTTCTTGCGCGGTGCTTTGGAAGGGCTTGATCACTTTTTCCTTGATCTTCGGAGCCTGCTTTCTTCTGGCTTTAGGGGGAGCCAAAAGCATTCCCTTGGTTCGCATGTTCCCGCTAGGGGCCGATCATCCCCAGATATGGCTCGGTTCGTTTTTCGACCGTTATCCAGGATCCGAACTGCAGGTTCATGACCGGATGTATGGAGAAGGGGCGGGGCCGCTCTTGCTTCGGCGGGGAAATCAGCCTCTTCTAGCGCTCGCGCACTTCACCAAGGCAGACGCCGATTATGCTGTCTACCAGGTCACGGCCGGAGACTTGGCTTGCATTGAACATAACTGCACGCCCGTGCGCTCAGGAAGCTATCTGGTTGCGCGATCGCGTGATGGGTTAACCAGCTGGACCACTCAGAACGCAGTGATGGTGGGGATGACTTCCCGGGCCCCGGGGGAAGTGGCGTTCCGGACCTCCGGCGATTTCGAGGTGATCGTTGTTGATGATCGCGTGACACGTCTCGACGTATTTTCCGCCAAGGCTGGGGAAGCCACGCGAGCATCATTCCAGCAGTTCGGCCAATGGTCGCGCATCCGCATCGCTTACGCTCTAGCCTTCTCTGTGGCGGCCGCGCTTCTGGGCACATGGCTGCTACTGAGCGGCAGATGGCGCAGCGTGGTGTGCCTGTTCACCCAACAAAAGTTGTTTGCCTTTGCCGCGACCTTGCTGTTTGGCGGCACCTATCTTCTGGTGTTTCCAGCCTTGATCATTTCGGACTTGATCATCTGGCGTGTCAGCGGGGATAGCTTCACGACCTGGTTCTCGGGCGCCTATGTTGTTTATCTCTATTTGTTCAACTTCATCGGCTATGATCTAATTCAGTTGCCCGCGGTGCTGCTGGTGTTTCTCACCGTGCTTTATCTGGGTCAGCAGCTAAAGACCGCTTATCCGCAACGAGGAAAGCTGGTCTCCACTCTGATGCTGGCCGGCATTGGCTTGAGCCCGCTGCTGTTTGTTCTTACTTACTCAGTTCAGCGCTACTTTCTCGCGGGCCTTCTCGCGATGGCTGGCCTGGCGATCCTTTTCAGTGGTCTAAGACCGGTGCTCCTTGAGCGCCGACTGGGGTTCGGCGCAGCGCTTGGTCTTAGCGTAATTGGCGTCGCGGCTCTGCTTCGCACCGAATACGTGCTTATTCTGGTAGTTGCCTTCATCCTGATTGCCTGCAGCCTTTGGCAAGGACGGCACTGGAGCGGACTTCGTTCACTTGGGGCCATCGTTATTGCCACTGGTATTGCCGCGTTTGGCCTGAACATGGCACTCCCGCTTGCTCATGGCGTCAACCTGCCGCGAGAGCGCAGCCTCTACCTGCTTTCGAGCTTGGTTGACGTTGCCCGGCCCTATGCCGGCTGCCGTGAACAGCCCGGGCGACTCCAGGGGGTGATTGCCAAGTTCGGGCCGGTCAATGAGCTTTGCGAGAAAGGCGCCGAGCAGTTCTTCTGGAGCCATGAAGGCCGACTTAGCGATGAGGCAGCGGCCAGCTTGGCCCGTGAGTTGCGATCGGGAGTCATCGCGGCGGTTCTTGCGGATCCCACCGCCACTCTGGTGCGGATCTTCAACAGGGGCAAAAGGCTCGGCAGCGATCAAATCTGGCAGATCTACGACAAATATGAAGTTCGCGAAAACCAGCCCAATATCGGCGCTGCCGTTCCAACTGCGGACAATTTCGGGCTGGTGCATGATCTTCCTCTATTAGAGAGGGCTCACCGCGCCATGATAGCCTTGTACAAGGCTCTGTCACATACCTCCGCTTTGATGATTGCTTCGCTGATGTTGATCGGGCTCTCGTTTGCGCTGGTACGACGAGCACCACTCGCCGCTGCGGTCAGCCTCTCGATTCTCGTGATCACCCTGGCGAATACCGCCCTGTCTCCCACGGTGAATTGGGCCTATATCCTGATCCTTCCGGTTTGGGGCACATTGCTTCCAGCCTGTCTGGCACTAGAGTTGGCTTTAGCAAGGGAGCAGAGCCGCCTGCGCACTTTGGTTCTCACCCCTCAGCCAGTCGGGGCTTAGCCCCGGCTCAGTGCCGACCAGAGCTGCCGAATGCCAGCACGTGATGGCCGAGACCCAGGCGGTCATAGGTAGGGGTGATGGATGTCCATCGTCATGCTGGCAAGTTCGTCAGCAATCTCGGACTCCCCCAATGCTGCAATTTCTTCGGCATCCAGGGCTATACGCGGAACACGTCCTCGAGCGAAAAAGCGTCGGTTAGCGGGTCGGGGTTACGCGAAGCGTCTATCACCGCGCCCACGCTAACCGTGGCGCAGCTCTCATGGGAAAGGCCCTGGCAGCTTTGAAGCACCAAGGCCTTCCTTCCACCGGCGCCCGCTAGGAGGCAACAACGCCGGCTTGCGTCTTAAATGGCTGCATCAGGTTTGCTCACAAGGCGCAGGTCAGTCACGAGATCGAGACGCCCGCACACACCATGGGCGGACGGTGAGATCTTGGTAAAGGCGGATATAATTCCGTTCGACATACGCCACCAAACCACCGCACCACGTAGCCGGTGTCCATGGTTGCCGATGAGTTCGGGCTAAGGCTGACTCGATCTGCCACACCAGCGTTCCTGGGCATTTAGCCGGGCTTGCCTTAGCAAGGTGTCTACTGCGTAAAGGGAAAATATCTTAGGCGGCCAATGGAGCCGCGCCATAACATCAGAGCAGAGCCCGTCCACCAACGGGGCCGGGCTCTTAGACGCATGCTGACGCGTCGCTGACCGCCCGCCGGATATTTTCCTGATCAATGGCGCACCCTTATAGTGCGGCTATCGAACTCTCGCGCTGCAGCGCGTTGCCCTGGTCACGGCCTAGATCGAGCTGGCTGTTCGTGGATGGCGGCTATACCGATCTCGATCGGGCCTTGATGTGACAAGGACTTAGCTGGAACAAGTGAGGCAGAGCCGAGTGGTCCGCCCCCTTTAATTGCTTTAATCGAGATAGCCCTGCGCCTGCAGATGGGCGACCACTTCTTCGGCGAGGTCGCTGGGGTCGCGTGTGCCGCCGGCGAGGACCAGTTCGGGGTTTTCGGGGGCTTCATAGGGGCTGTCGATGCCGGTGAAGTTCTTGATCAGGCCGGCGCGGGCGCGGCCGTAAAGGCCTTTGGGATCACGCTTTTCTGCCACTTCAAGCGGCGTGTCGACAAAGATCTCGATGAACTCGCCCGGCTCGAGCGCTTCGCGGGCCATGTTGCGCTCGGCGCGGAAGGGGGAGATGAAGGAGGCGAGGACGACGAGGCCGGCGTCGACCATGAGCTTGGCGGTTTCGGCGACGCGGCGGATGTTTTCCACCCGGTCGGCTTCGGTGAAGCCAAGATCGCGGTTGAGGCCGTGGCGGACATTGTCGCCGTCGAGGAGGTAAGTGTGCTTGCCCAGGGAGGCGAGGCGCTTTTCGACGAGGTTGGCGATGGTGGATTTGCCGGCGCCCGAGAGGCCGGTGAACCACAGTACCACTGGCTTTTGGCCCTTGGCGGAAGCGCGGAGTTCCTTTGATACGTCAAGGGCTTGCCAGTGGATATTGGTGGCGCGGCGCAAGCCGAATTCGATCATCCCCGCGCCGACCGTCAGGTTGGATAGCCGGTCGATGACGATGAAGCCGCCCATGGTTTTGTTGGTGGCGTAGGGCTCGAAGGGGATGGGTTCCTGGGTGGAGAGATTGACAAGGCCGACTTCGTTGAGCTCGAGGGTTTTGGCGGCTAACTTGCTGAAATAGTTGACGTCTATCTTGTGCTTGATCTCGGTGAAGCTGGCGCTGACCGTGCGGGTGCCGATTTTGATCCAGTAGGAGCGGCCGGGATTGAGTTGCTCGTCACTCATCCAGATGACGTGGGCGGCAAATTGATCAGAGATTTCAGGGGGTTGGGTGGCATCTGCCAGCACGTCGCCGCGGGAGATATCGACCTCGTCTTCAAGGGTCAGGGTGACGGCGGAGCCCGCAGAGGCACTGGGCAACTCGCCATTGGCAGTGACGATCGAGCGGATGCGGGAGGTGCGACCACTGCCACAAACCACAATCTCGCCATTTTGATGAACGGTACCTGAACAGATCGTGCCGGCAAAACCGCGGAAGTTGAGATTGGGCCGATTGACCCACTGCACCGGCATGCGGAAGGGCGCGTCTGCGGCGGCCGTACTCACCGGTACACTTTCCAGATGCTCCACCAGTGTAGGGCCGGTGTACCAGCCAAGATTGGCGCTGCGCGTCAGGACATTGTCGCCAAAGCGGGCGGAGAGCGGGATCGGGACAATGGAGGCGAAGTTGAGCCCGGCCGCGAAGCTCTGATATTCGGCGACGATGCGGTTGAAGACGTCCTGTGAGTAATCGACCAGATCGATCTTGTTGACGGCCAGGACGATGTTGCGGATGCCGAGCAGCGAGGCGATGAAGGAATGACGGCGGGTCTGGGTGAGAACGCCCTTGCGCGCATCGATGAGGATCACGGCCAGATCGGCGGTGGACGCGCCGGTCGCCATGTTGCGGGTATATTGCTCGTGGCCGGGGGTGTCGGCGACAATGAACTTGCGCTTGTCGGTGGCGAAGAACCGGTAGGCCACATCGATGGTGATGCCCTGTTCGCGCTCGGCTTCGAGCCCGTCGACGAGGAGGGCGAAGTCGATGTCCTCGCCCACGGTGCCGTGCTTGCGCGAGTCGCGCTCGAGAGTGGCGAGTTGGTCTTCCATCAGGAGCTTGGTATCAAAGAGCAGCCGCCCGATCAGGGTCGACTTGCCATCATCGACGCTGCCGCAGGTCAAAAAGCGCAGCAGGTCCTTTTCCTCGTGGCGCGTGAGGTATTGCGCGAAATCGCTGCCGGGGACTGCAAGCTCGTTCATCAGAAATAGCCCTCGCGCTTCTTTTTTTCCATCGAGCCGGATTCGTCATGATCGATCAGCCGGCCGGAGCGCTCCGAGGTGCGCGCGACCAGCATTTCCTCAACAATGTCGGGAAGAGTGGTGGCGTCGGATTCCATGGCGGCGGTCAGCGGGTAGCAGCCAAGGGTGCGAAAGCGGACGCGCTTGAGCTGGGGCTGTTCGCCAGCGTCGAGCGGCAGGCGCTCGTCATCGACCATGATCCACTGGCCGCCCCGCTCCACCACCGGGCGCTCGGCGGCGAAATAGAGCGGCACGATGGGGATGGCTTCCTTGAGGATGTATTGCCAGATGTCGAGCTCGGTCCAGTTCGAGAGCGGAAATACCCGGATCGATTCACCCGGCTTGATGCGGGCATTGAAGAGGTTCCACAGCTCGGGGCGCTGGTTCTTGGGATCCCAGCCGTGGTTTTCGGTACGAAAGGAAAAGATGCGCTCCTTGGCGCGGCTTTTCTCTTCGTCGCGGCGGGCGCCGCCAAAGGCCGCGTCAAATTTGTGCAGCGTCAGCGCCTGCTTGAGCGCGTCGGTCTTCATCACCCCGGTATATTGCGAGGAGCCGTGAGTGAACGGGGTGATCCCCTGGGCGAGGCCATCCTGATTGGTGTGGACGATAAGCTTCATGCCGGCGCGGGCGGCCGCTTCGTCGCGGAAGCGGATCATCTCGCGGAACTTCCAAGTCGTATCGACATGGAGCAGAGGAAATGGGGGCGGGGAAGGAAAGAAGGCCTTCTGCGCCAGATGCAGCATGACCGAGGAGTCCTTGCCGATCGAATACAGCATCACCGGGTTGGCGAACTCGGCCGCCACCTCGCGCATGATGTGGATGGACTCGTCTTCGAGCCGCTTGAGATGGGTCACTTTGGGGTCGGACACGTAAAAGCTCCGGGGCGGGTGGCGCCGATCACTGACCCAAAGGGGCAAGGGCCGATCGGGCAACAAGTTTGGGATCGCCAAAGGCGATGAAAGGGCAATTGGCGAAATCGACGTCATCGGCCTGATTGCGCTTGTTGTACAAAAAAGGGCTGCCATCGGGGCGGGTGACGATGCCGCCCGCGGCGCGCAGCACGGCGTCACCCGCTGCAGTGTCCCATTCCATGGTGCGCCCGAAGCGCGGATAGATGTCGGCTTCGCCGGCGGCCAGCATGCAGAATTTGAGCGAGGAGCCGCGGGTGACATAGGAGGCCACATCATGGCCGGCCAGCCATCGGTCGGTTTCGGGTGTCGCATGCGAGCGACTGGCCACGGCAATGGCGGGACCACTGGCCGGGCGCACCCGGATGGGGTGGCGCTCGGCGATGGTGAAATCAACCACCGTTCCGGCGATCGCCTCGGCATGGGCGCCGCCGTAAATGAGCCCGAGGGCGGGTGCGAACACCACGCCCAGGACCGGGATGCCCCGTTCGATCAGGGCGATATTGACGGTGAACTCGCCATTGCGGGCGATGAACTCCCTGGTGCCATCCAGCGGATCGACCAGAAAGAACGTCTCGCCCGTGGGTGGAATGCGACCGGCAGAGGCTTCTTCCTCCGCGACCACGGGGATGGAAGGCGCCAGACGCTTGAGCCCGGCGAGGATCACGGCTTCGGCGCGCTTGTCGGCTTCGGTGACGGGCGTGCCATCGGGCTTGCCGGCAACCGCAATCGGGCCGTCGCCATAAACGGCCATGATCTCGCGCCCGGCGGCGAGGGCAAGATCGAGCAGGGCATCAAGGCTAGGTTCAGTCATGGCGCAATCGTTGATCCCTCAAGGGGGCAGGAGTGGGGCGGCAGCTGGTGGTCGCAAGGCAGGTTCGTGACCGCATCAAGACCTGCCCCGCGGGGCTGTCAAGTTGACGGAGCAGCGCCGAGCCCTGGTTTGCCACTCCGGCGCGGCATGGAATTTCGGCGACCGGGCGAGCGGCGCACTGGGCCTGAACAACGGGTGCGCGGCCGAGGCCGGTTGTGCCTCTCCCCGGCGCCAGCTGTAGAAACTTGTCCCCATTTGGTGCGGAGCGCGGATTGGGGTCGCGGTGGCGCCGCGCTGCAACAATGGCGGGATGAGCAGGAATGGTTCAGGCATGAAGGAGCCGCTCAACGGTGTGCTGGGTGGATTGCTGCCAGGGGGGCATGACAACGCCGTGCGTCGCGCGCAGCTTGCTGCAATCGAGACGTGAATTAGCGGGACGGGGCGCCGGGGTCGGATAGGCGCTGGTAGGGATGGGGTGGATGGTGGCGGCGGGGCCGCCCAGGCCTTCCGAGATGGCCATGATTTCAGTCGCGAAATCGGCCCAGCTGGCATCGCCCGTGCCGGCGCAATGAAAGATCCCGCGCAGCGCCTCATCAGGGCTGGCGACGAGATTGCCCGCGACCCGGAGAATGGCATCAGCCAGATCGAGCGCGGCGGTGGGGTTGCCCAACTGGTCGGCGACAACATTGATTTCGGGGCGCTCGGCGGCGAGCCGGAGCATGGTCTTGAGGAAATTGGCGCCAAAAGGGGAATAAACCCAAGCGGTGCGCAAGATGGCGTGGTTGGGGGTGGCGGCGGCCACGGCGTGTTCGCCGGCCAGCTTGGAAGCGCCATAAATGCCGAGCGGCGCGGTAAGGTCGGTTTCCCGACAGGGCCGGGGTGCGGCGCCGTTGAAGACGTAGTCGGTGGAGATATGGATCACCGGCAGGTTCAGCTGCGCAGCGGCTCCGGCAACAGCACCTGGCCCGATGGCATTAACGGCAAAGGCCAGCTCGCGCTCGCTTTGCGCCTTGTCAACCGCGGTATAGGCCGCGGCCGAGATGATGGCATCGGGTTTTGCCGCGGCGATCGCGGGCGCGATGGTGGTGGGGTCGGCGAGGTCGAGCTGAGGACGCCCGACGGGGATAATCTCGACCCCGGCGGCGGCGCCGCGCTCGAGCAGGGCCGTGACCAGCTGGCCTTTGCTGCCGGTAACAAGCAGGCGCATGGCTCAGGCCTTGCCGCCGGCGATGACGCCAAGGCGTTGGCCGGCATAGCGGTTTTCAAGGGGCTGCCACCACCAGCTGTTGTCGAGATACCAGCGCACGGTTTTTTCGATCCCGGTGTCGAAGGTTTCCTCTGCCCGCCAACCCAGTTCGGTTTCGAGTTTGGTGGCATCAATGGCATAGCGCTGGTCGTGGCCGGGACGATCCTCGACGAACTGGATCAACTCGCCATGGGGTGCGGTTTCGGGGCGCAGCGTGTCGAGCACCACGCAGATGCGGGTGACGACATCGATATTGCGCCGCTCATTGCGCCCGCCGACATTATAGGTCTGGCCGGGGCGGCCATGCTCGGCGATGAGGTCGAGGGCGCGGGCATGGTCCTCCACATAAAGCCAATCGCGCACATTCTCGCCCTTGCCATAGACCGGGAGGGGTTCGCCGCGCAGCGCCTTGAGGATGGTCAAGGGAATGAGTTTTTCGGGGAAGTGGAACGGGCCGTAATTGTTGGAGCAGTTGGAAACGACGACCGGCAGGCCATAGGTGCGATGCCAGGCGTGGGCGAGGTGATCGGAAGCGGCTTTTGACGCGGAATAGGGGGAGGAGGGATCATAGGGCGTGGTTTCGCTGAACAGGCCCTCAGGCCCGAGCGAGCCATAAACCTCGTCGGTCGAGACATGGAGGAAGCGGAATTTTTCTCTGTCGTCGCCCTCGAGCCCCGACCAGTATGCCCGCGCCGCCTCGAGCAGCGCAAAGGTGCCCATGACATTGGTGTGCATGAAATCGGCGGCCCCGGTGATGGAGCGGTCGACATGGGTTTCGGCGGCCAGGTGCATGACGCGGTTGGGCGCAAAGCTCGTGAAGGCGTCAGCCATGGCGGCGTGGTCGGCAATATCGGCGCGCAACAGGCGATAGCCGGGGTGGTCCTCGACGGCGCGGAGGGAGCTCAGATTGCCGGCATAGGTGAGCTTGTCGACATTGAGCACCTCATATCCGCGATCGAGCACCAGATGGCGCACCACGGCCGAGCCGATAAAGCCCGCTCCTCCCGTTACCAGAACCCGCATGGTCTTGCCTCCTTCGCGCCCGCGGCGCCCTAGAACGGATTGCCGATTTGCGTCAGGGTCGGTTGCGCCCGATCCTTGGCCGACAGCACCGCCGCCTCGGGCGCGACGGGCCAGGCGATGCCCAGCGCCGCATCGTTCCACAACAAGCCCTTGTCATGCTCGCGCGAATAGGGCGCGCTGACCTTGTAGAGGATTTCGGTGTTCGGCTCGAGCGTGGCAAAGCCATGGGCAAAGCCGATTGGCACAAGGATCTGGTTGCCCTCGGCAGCGGTAAGAACAGCGCTCACATGCTGGCCAAATGTCGGGGAGTTCTGCCGCAGATCCACCGCCACATCGAAGATGGCGCCGCGCAGCACCCGGACGAGCTTGGCCTGGGCAAAGGGGGCGGTCTGGAAATGCAGGCCCCGCACCGTGCCCTGGGGGACTGAGAGGGACTGGTTGTCCTGCACAAACGGAATGTCGATGCCGTGGGCGAGGAGCGCAGCGCTGTTATAAACTTCCGAGAAAAAGCCGCGCTCATCGGCATGGCGAACGGGCGTGATGATCTTGACGTCTGGGATGGCGAGGCTCTGGATCTGCATGGGATGCGGCCTCAGCTGTCTTCGGCCAGGATCTTGAACAGGTAGCGCCCATAATCGCTCTTCCCCAGCGCTTGGGCGCGGCGTTCAAGGCCGCAGCGATCGATATAGCCCATGCGAAAGGCCACTTCCTCGGGGCAGGAAATCTTGACCCCTTGGCGCTTTTCCAGCGTGCCCACGAATTGGGAGGCATCGAGGAGGCTATCGGGGGTGCCGGTATCGAGCCAGGCATAGCCGCGCCCCATCAGCTCGACCGCGAGCTGGCCGCGCTCGAGATAGGCTCGGTTGACATCGGTGATCTCGAGCTCGCCCCGGGGCGAGGGCGAAAGATTGGCGGCAATGTCGACCACCTGGCTGTCGTAGAAATAAAGCCCGGTAACGGCCCAGTTGGATTTGGGCGCGCGCGGCTTTTCCTCGATGGAAAGGGCCTGCTTGGCGCCATCGAATTCCACCACGCCGTAACGCTCGGGATCGGCCACATGATAGGCAAACACCGTGGCGCCAGCGGGCCGCGACACGGCGGAGCGCAGCAATTCGGGCAGACCGTGGCCGTAGAACACGTTGTCGCCCAGCACGAGGGCGGAGGGGCCACCGGCGAGGAACTGCGCACCGATCACAAAGGCTTCGGCGAGACCATTGGGCTGCGGCTGGACGGCGTAATGGAGTGAGAGGCCCCATTGCGCACCATCGCCGAGGAGGCGCTGGAAGCTGGCCTGGTCATCGGGGGTGGTGATGAGGAGGATCTCGCGAATGCCCGCCAGCATCAGGGTGGCCAGCGGGTAGTAGATCATCGGCTTGTCGTAGACGGGCATCAGCTGCTTGGAAACGGCCTGGGTCACCGGATAAAGCCGGGTACCGCTGCCGCCAGCCAGAATAATGCCCTTCATCGCCTTCTCCTCGGCGGTCCCCGCCTTCCACAAAGCTGATACGGCGCAGGGGTTGGATGGTCAAGGCAAGCAGACCGGCTACGAGGATGCCCTCACTGGTCGGTCCGATGGAACGACCCTTTTGGAGTATGGGTATCGTCCATTTGGAGGGTGTTTTGTTTAGGCACTGCTGCTGCGATGCGGCCAGTGACGGCGCCTAGCTAACACGTGGTGGCGTGAGGATCCGTGTTCATAAGGGCAACGTCAACCGCCGGGCTGAAAATGCACTGTGCGCTCCGCGCCAGCCCGGGCATCCGCTGTCATTCGACCAAACCACAGCACCAGTTCGGCAACAAGATTAGTGGTGGATACACTTTGTTCAGCTTGCACTGCTGCAAAGTTCCTGAGCAGTGTGTCCCGGGTGATCGACCATTCGGCGCGATACTCTGGCATAGCCATTGCGCGCTGCAACAGGTCGCGGATGGCGGACCGATAGCCGAGCTTCTTGCGCATGCCGGTTTGCAGCGCCAGTACCACCGCGATGGCCAGGTGCTCAAGGCCGCCGTCATCCTGCAGGATCTTCGCGAGCGCGCGTGCCTTGATGCGCACATCATCGACTACGAACTTGGCGCGCAGGCGCGAGGTCATCTGGTCTGGGTGGATGCGGTACTTGATACCTGCCCAATCCAGGTTTTCACCCAGCTTGCCGTTTTCGAACAGGCGCACCCACAACTCGTAGTCATCCGAGGTCATCATGCCCGGATCGTAAAACAGGCTCGAGCCGCAGCGCGCCCGGTGGAACACCACCGACGGGTTATAGAAAGGGCACATGATCGGCAGGGCGGCGATGCAGCTCTGCTTGCTTGTCGGAACCTTGCCATCGCGGCCCCAGCCGTCGGCCTCGCCGAACAGCTGCGCCTGGGTGCCGCAAAAGGCAAGGTCCGGGCGCGCCTCCAAAAAGGCGATCTGCCGCGCCAGCCGCCCCGGCAGGCTGATGTCGTCGGCGTCCATGCGGGCGACATAGCGGCCTTTCGCCTGCCGCAGCGCGACATTTCCCGCCGTGGCCACGCCGTGGTTGAAGGGCAGGGTGATGAGTTCTACCCCGGCTGCCTCAGGCGATCGGGCCAGAACATCCCTCAGCGGCGTGGTCGAACCGTCATCCACAACAACAATCTGCAAATCGTCGGAGCCGATGCCACCTTCGCGGACCGAAACAAGAGCCTCGATGATGGTGTCCTGCGCGTCGAAGGCCGGCATAATAACGGAAACGAGGGGCTGATTGCTTGGTGGCGCGACATGCATCAGTTGGCTCCAGCAGTAGCGAGTTTTTACTTAGGATCGTCGGAGGGATTAGAGCCACACGCCACTTAGCCGCTCCGTGACAGGTGTTATCATGGGCGGAACGCAGCTTTCGCCCTGAGCTTTCATTTGGCGCTGTCTTACACGCTTTGCTCCTGCCAAGAACCGCCAAAGCGAATGTTGCAGTTTTGTCGCGCTCCTCGGCACGTTATTAAAAATTCAAGCAAACTCGTTCTTCTCACGTTTCATTAATCTGTGTCTCGCGATACATAGTTTGGATTAGTTCTGCGGGCGGCCCGGGTCGGCTCGCCAATTTCTTTGGGGAATAGGTATGCCATCCAGCTTCACAATCAGCGACGTTTCGGTAGCCGAGGGCGGCATTGCAACATTTACAGTCACCCGCACGGGGGACTTGTCATCCGAGTCGACGGTTGATTTTGCGACGGTAAACGGCACCGCCACAGGGGGCGCAGATTACACCCCAACCAGCGGGACGCTGACATTTGCTCCCGGCGAGTCCACAAGGACTATTTCAGTGCAGACGACTCCAGAGCCGGCAACGTCCGCTGCTGATGCGGCGGCGGCTGCTGAGGCTGCTGAGGCGAGTGATGCTGCGGCGGATCAGGCGGAGGCTGATGATGCTGCTGCGGTGACGGCTCGCACTGCCGCCAATGATGCCGATGCCGCTGCTGATGCTGCCGAGGCGGACGATGCTGCTGCGGTGACGGCTCGCGCTGCCGCCAATGATGCCGATGCTGCTGCTGATGCTGCCGAGGCGGACGATGCTGCTGCGGTGACGGCACGCAATGCCGCAACCGCAGCTGACACTGCTGCTGACCAGGCTGAGGCGGACGATGCTGCTGCGGTGACGGCACGCAATGCCGCAACCGCAGCTGACACTGCTGCTGACCAGGCTGAGGCGGACGATGCTGCTGCGGTGACGGCACGCAATGCCGCAACCGCAGCTGACACTGCTGCTGACCAGGCTGAGGCGGACGATGCTGCCGCGGTGACGGCACGCAATGCCGCAACCGCAGCCGACACTGCTGCTGACCAGGCTGAGGCGGACGATGCTGCCGCGGTGACGGCACGCAATGCCGCAACCGCAGCTGACACTGCTGCTGACCAGGCCGAGGCGGACGATGCTGCCGCGGTGACGGCACGCAATGCCGCAACCGCAGCTGATACTGCTGCTGACCAGGCCGAGGCGGACGATGCTGCCGCGGTGACGGCACGCAATGCCGCAACCGCAGCTGATACTGCTGCTGACCAGGCCGAGGCGGACGATGCTGCTGCGGTGACGGCACGCAATGCCGCAACCGCAGCTGATACTGCTGCTGATGCTGCCGAGGCGGACGATGCTGCTGCGGTGACGGCACGCAATGCCGCAACCGCAGCTGACACTGCTGCTGATGCTGCCGAGGCGGACGATGCTGCTGCGGTGACGGCACGCAATGCCGCAACCGCAGCTGACACTGCTGCTGATGCTGCCGAGGCGGACGATGCTGCTGCGGTGACGGCACGCAATGCCGCAACCGCAGCCGACACTGCTGCTGACCAGGCCGAGGCGGACGATCAGGCTGCAGAGGCAGCACTAGCGACTGCTGAAGAGAGTGAGGCTGCGGCAGACGCGGCTGCCGGCTCCCCTGAGGAAGCAGATCTTAGGGCGCAAGCTGAGGCAGACCGCGAGGCTGCTGATGCTGCTGTTGCGACGGCCAATGAGACCGATGCGGTAGCGCTGCGTACTGCCGCCAACACGGCAGAAGCCAATGCCGTTGCGGCAGAGGAAGAAGCGGACGAGACCGATGCGGTGGCGCTGCGCAACACCGCCAACACGGCAGAAGCCAATGCCCTTGCGGCAGAGGAAGAAGCGGACGAGACCGATGCGGTAGCGCTGCGCAACACCGCCAACACGGCAGAAGCCAATGCCGTTGCGGCAGAGGAAGAAGCGGACGAGACCGATGCGGTAGCGCTGCGCGCTACCGCCAACACGGCAGAAGCCAATGCCGTTGCGGCAGAGGAAGAAGCGGACGAGACCGATGCGGTAGCGCTGCGTACTGCCGCCAACACGGCAGAAGCCAATGCCGTTGCGGCAGAGGAAGAAGCGGACGAGACCGATGCGGTAGCGCTGCGCACTGCCGCCAACACGGCAGAAGCCAATGCCGTTGCGGCAGAGGAAGAAGCGGACGAGACCGATGCGGTAGCGCTGCGCACTGCCGCCAACACGGCAGAAGCCAATGCCGTTGCGGCAGAGGAAGAAGCGGACGAGACCGATGCGGTGGCGCTGCGCACTGCCGCCAACACGGCAGAAGCCAATGCCGTTGCGGCAGAGGAAGAAGCGGACGAGACCGATGCGGTAGCGCTGCGTACTGCCGCCAACACGGCAGAAGCCAATGCCGTTGCGGCAGAGGAAAAAGCGGACGAGACCGATGCGGTGGCGCTGCGCAACACCGCCAACACGGCAGAAGCCAATGCCGTTGCGGCAGAGGAAGAAGCGGACGAGACCGATGCGGTAGCGATGCGTACTGCCGCCAACACGGCAGAAGCCAATGCCGTTGCGGCAGAGGAAGAAGCGGACGAGACCGATGCGGTAGCGCTGCGCACTGCCGCCAACACGGCAGAAGCCAATGCCGTTGCGGCAGAGGAAGAGGCGGACGAGACCGATGCGGTGGCGCTGCGCACTGCCGCCAACACGGCAGAAGCCAATGCCGTTGCGGCAGAGGAAGAAGCGGATGAGACCGATGCCGATTTATTGCGTCAGCAGGCAAATATGGACGTCGCAACGGCCGCACTCCTCGCGGCTCGGGTAGACAACACGCCCGAAACCTTCACGGTCGAACTTAGCAATGCCACTGGTGATGCTACAATCACGGACAGCACCGGTACCGGCACCATTAGCAACCCAGAGACTGGCGGCGGCACCGCAGGTCCTGATGTCATCTTCGGCGACAACGGCGCCAACGTAGTTATAGCCGGAGCCGGCAACGACGAAGTTACTGCCGGTGAAGGCAACGACACCGTTGATGGCGGCACCGGCAACGACACCGTTTATGGCAATCAGGGCGCCGATGTCGTCTATGGCGGCCTCGGTTCTGACATCGTTTACGGTGGCCAGGACAATGACGTGATCTATGGCGGTCGCAACGGTGCCGACGGGCTCGACCGCGCGGACATCCTCTACGGCGGTGTCGGCGACGACGTCCTATACGGCAATGGCGGCGCGGATCGCTTGTTCGGTGGCGCTGGTGACGACACGGTCTTTGGTGGCCAGGGTGGCGACGTCATTTATGGCGGCACCGGCCAATTGAGCCCTGAAGACGGTAGCGACCTGCTTTATGGGGGCGTTGGCGCCGACACCATCTATGGTAACGGCAATGACGACTCCTTGTTCGGCAACCAGGACGACGACCTGATCTTTGGTGGCCAGGGCAATGACTTCATGCATGGCGGTCAGGGCAATGACACCCTGGTCGGCGGCGTGGGTAACGACACGATGAATGGTGGCCTTGGCTCCGATCTGTTTGTGTTCGCTCCCAATGGCGGCAATGACCGGATCGAAGGCTTCAGCTTCGACGAGGGCGACCGCCTGGATCTGGGCGGCCAGGATTTCAGCACCAGCGCTTCGGGCAGTGATCTGCTGATCACCCTGGGCGATGGCGGCACCATCACCCTGGTGGGCGTGGACAGCGACGGCCCCTTCCTCGCCTAAGTCAGATTGCACCAAAACGAAGGCCCCGCTTTGGCGGGGCCTTTTTTATTATGCATCACGCCCGAGGCAATCGCATCCCCGGTGGGCCGAGCGCCACCTCGGGCGCAGATCACCACTCCTCAATTGCGCTCAGACCAGACTAACGACGTCCTGGCGCTTATAGGACGGGCCCCACGGGATGGCGTCCAGCCGCTTGACCACATACGCTATCTCAGGGCTGATCTCGTGGCGCAGCAGCGAGAGGAGGGCCTGCTCCTCCTGGGGCGTCATCGCCCGATCCATTACATATTCCGCTTCGACAACCAGGGGCTCGGTTTGGACCAATCGGTGCTCCATGACCGGTGCAATCTTAAGCCAGTGCCTTGCGCCGAAGTTGACATAAACCCGCTCGCCGCTGGGGAGTTGGATCAGGAAGCGTTCACGCCCGAGAATATTGGTGAGGGTAGGCTGGCCGTGCCCGCAGGGGCAACGGGGCAGCAAGGCGGCAAGGTCCCCCAGTTCGTAGCGCAGGATCGGGCCGGCAAAGTTGTGTAGGCTGGTGACGTAAACTCGGCCGAGTTGCCCGGATGGCATGGGCTTGCCGTTCTCGTCGAGCACCTCCACCAGCACGTGGCTGCCCGCAACATGGTAGTGCTCATCGCTGCTGGGGCATTGAAAGGCAATCGGCCCCACTTCCTGGCTGGAGTAGCGATCAAGAGTCTTCGCCCCAAAGATCTGGCGCGCCCGGACGCGAAAATCAGGCGGCAGGCTTTCAGCATAGGTGAGCAGGGCTTCGAGCCGCGGCGGCGCTATCTTGCCGTCCTCGAAGACCTCCATGACGCCCACAAGGACAGTGGGATGGGAGATGATATAGGCCGGAGCCACCTCGCTGATCCAGCGTGCATGTTGCTCGATGGTGAATTGCTGCGCCCGGCGCTGCAACTCCACCCCCATCGCGAGGACCGGATTGGGACGGCCGGTCACATGCTCACCATCATGGTCGGCAAGATGCACGCTGAACCGAGCAATGGTGCGGCTGGAATCAACACCCTGGCGGATACGGTCCTGCCAGTATTGGGCCTGGTTCAGCCGGGCTACGAGACCGGTACTGTGGAAGGTCAGTGGAATGCCGCTGGAGCCGGATGTGGAGGCCGAGGACACCTGGCCGTGGCTCGGCGGCACCGGCAGCGCCCCACCGGCTGCTTGTAGGGAGGCGCGGAAATCGGCACGCCCCATCAGGGGCAGATCGATCAGGTTAATAGGTGAGCCGCTATCCAGCGCCGTTAGGCGCTCGCGCCACCAGGAAGAGTGCTTGCGAGCGTGGCCCAGGAGGTGAGCAATGCACTTGAACTGGTAGTCACGCATGGCTGCCCCGGACTGACGGTCGTGAAACGCGATCATGTGGCAGTCCACCAGCAGCCGAGCCAGTCCGTTATCAAGCTGATATGGCCAGCCACCTCCGGTTGCTGGCGCCACCACGGGGTTGGCGTGTGGGACATTAGCCATCGGAGATGCTCCTGATCAGGAAACGAGCGGGGTCAGGCGGGTGGCAAGTCTTGCGGGCCCAAGTTGAAGCCGCGCGGTGTAAAGCCGAGGTCGCGCGCCGCTTCGGTATGGGGAAATACCATGTCGGCATTCATGCGACGCGCCATCTCGAGGGACAGCCTTTCAAACCCGGCGCGACGGCGCATGATAGCAAAGGCGGCACGGTAGAGAAGGGGCGGGATGCTCACCACCTTGGGCTGGCGGCCCATGGCGGCGAAGATGCGCTCCACCATGGCGCGGTAGCTCAGGGTTTCTCCGCCCGAAAGCACGTAGCCGCGCTCGGTGAGCCTTGGCGCCATGAGAGCGGCGAGCGCCGCGTCGGCTACGTCGCGGGCATGCACCGGCTGGCGCAAGCCCGAGCCGGCGCCGTAAAGCGGGAAAAAGCCATGCTCGCCAATCCAGCGAGCAATCTGGGAGACATTCTTGTCCCGGCCATTGCCGTAAACCAGCGTCGGCCAGAGCACATGGGTGTCGATGCCTTCGCTTTCGCCCCAGGCATGCAAGCGCTCTTCGGCAACAGCGAGCGATTGAGCCACGTGGCGTTCTGTGGGGTCGCCCGAATTGACCTTGGTGAAACGCGTCGTGGAGGACAGCATGATCACGCGCTCGGCCTTGGCGGCGCTGAGCGCATCAAGGTGGTTGGTGAGGATGTAAGCCGGCGCAAAGCTCAGCCACAGGGGAATGGGCGGGCGTTCGGGCGGCGGATAGATCTCGTCCATGGTGCGCCAGCGCAGCGTTTTCTCGATGGTTTCGTGAGGCTGGCGCGAAAAGGCGATCACGGCGGCGCCCCAGGCATTAAGCTGGGGGATCAGCAACTGGGCGACCGGGCTCGTGGCGCCCAGAATGCCGACTCGCGCGCCGTTAAAGAAGATGCTGGGATCGGGCAGGGATGGGGTGCTCATGAGGTTGCCCGCGGTTTCTTGGAAAACTCCACCGCTTCGGCGATGGGGCCGTCGAATAGCACTTCGCCCCCCCCCATGACGAGGCCCCGATTGCAGTTGCTCTTGAGCACCTGGTTGTCGTGGCTGGCCATGACCAGAAGGTCGGCCTGGCTCATCAGTCCATGCATGCGTACTCGCGCCCGCCGCTGGAACGCCGCGTCGCCTACGCCGATCACTTCGTCGATCAGCAAGATATCGGCGGGGCGCGCCGTTGCCACCGCAAAGGCTAGGCGCAACTGCATGCCCGAGGAATAGGTGCGCACCGGACGGGCAAGTGCGTCGCCCAGATCGGCGAAGGCGACGATGTCGGGCGTGAAAGCCGCGATTTCGGCTCGCGACAATCCTGCGGCAACGCCGAGCAGCACCAGATTTTCAATGCCGGTGGCCTCGGTGTCCATGCCGGCCTGCACGTTGAAGAGGCTGGCCTTGCTGCCCCGCGAGTGGACGACCCCGGTTGTGGGCGGATAAACCCCCGCCAGGACTCGCAGCAGCGTGGATTTGCCCGAACCATTATGGCCGATCAGGCCAACCCGGTCGCCCGGATGGAATTGAAGGCTCAAATCGCGGATGGCGTGGACATGAGCCGGCCCCGCCGAGCGGCCGCTGCCAAGACGCAGAGCAGTTTGGCGCACCGACCGGCTTTGATAATCAAAGACAGGAAAGGTGATCGAGACCTTGTCGAGCGACAGGCTTGCCGGGGAAGTCGAAGAGAAGGTGTTCACAGCCAGTAAGCCAGCTTCTTGCTGGTCATTCGCATGGCCAGCAGGCCCAGTGCGGTGACAACAGCGGCGATCATCAGTACCACGAGCCAGGTCGCCGGATCAAAGGGGCGGCCCAGGAGGGGATCGCGGATAATGGCGATCAAATAAGCAAAGGGATTGAGATGGAGGATCAACTCGGAATTGTCGCCCAGCCGGTCGCCGGTCCATAATACCGGGGTGACGAAGAACAAGACGCTCACCAGCGATTGGACAATGGGGGGGACATCGCGATAGCGGGCGCTGACAATGCCAAAGATCATGCAGAGCCAGAACGAAACATAGGCAAGCAGGAACAGCCCCGGAATGACCCAGAGTGCCTCAGGTCCGAGGCCGATGCCGAACGCCAGCCAGACCGCCACGACCACAAGGGCGTTGTGCATGAGGATCAGCAGCTCGCGCGCGACCAGCCGATAAGCGTGCACGCTAAACGGAAACACCCGCTGCTGCATGATCGCGGAGGCATCGATGAAGGTGCGACAGCCGCCAATGATCACGGTGGAAATAAAGGTCCACACCACATAGGCCACCGCGACCCGCGGCATGTATTCGGCCATCGGGATGCCGAAGATGCCGCTATAAACGAGGCCTACTCCCAGCACGAACAAGCCCACGCTGATGGTGATCCAGAACTGGCCAATGCGCGAACGCCGATAGCGCGCCTTGACGTCGTTCCACGCAAAGGTCGTCCAGAATTCCCGCTGGCGCAGGCCTTGCCAAACATCTTGCAGCGGCGAAACCGCCATGAATGCTCCACTCACTCGTTATAGTGTTCTCGTGGCCCGGCGACGCAACGCCGGCCCCGTCAATGGCGAAGGTGCTGCACGGTGTCAACCGTCGAGGCTCAGCCATGGAGCCACATGTTCGCGTGGACACCCTGCCGCCACAATGGGGCGAAATAAGCCGAGACGCTGATGCTTTGGGGCAAAAATTGTGCTAAAGGCCATTATCCACAGGACTTGGGTTCATTTCTGTTCCCACTGTCCAACACTTTACTCCTTGAGTTGATTGCTTATGGCTGATCCCCATCGTAGTGCCCGCGCGCAGCGACTTAAGCCGCTCAAGGAGGCTTTGGCCACTTACCGGCCGGTGCTCACCGCCGCCGTGGTGTTCAGTCTTGCGATCAACATTTTGCTGTTTGTGACGCCCCTTTATATGATGCAGATCTATGATCGGGTGCTGTCGAGCCGCAGTGAGCCGACCCTAGTAATGATCTCGGTGATCGCCGTCATGGCCATGGTGATCTACGGGTTGCTAGAGTATGTGCGCTCCCGCATGCTGGTTCGGGTGGGCATGCAGTTTGATGAGGTGCTATCAGGCCCTTTGTTCGATGCCGCCATTTCCACCGAGATCAACTCCCCCCAAGGTCAATCGGTACAGGCCGTTCGCGACATGGACTCCGTGCGTGAGTTCCTAACGGGGGGAGGGCTCATCACGCTGTGCGATGCGCCATGGGCGCCCCTGTTTATTGCGCTGGGCTTTTTTCTTCACCCGCTGCTCGGCACCGTTGCGCTCGTGGGTGCGATCGTGATTTTCGGGTTGGCGCTCATCAACGAGATGATGACTCGCCAACATCTTCGCAACGCTGGAGACGCTGCCAACGCGGCCGCGCAATATGTGTCGGCGACGTTGCGCAATAAGGAAGTCATCCATGCTATGGGCATGCGCGGCGCCGTGCGTGATCGCTGGCTCAGCCAGCATCGCGGTGTGATCGGTTGGCAGGCTTCTGCGAGTGACCGGGCGGGTGGGCTTCACACCTTGACGAAATTTATGCGCATGGCGCTGCAGACGGCAATCCTGGGCGCCGGTGCGTGGCTCGCGATTCGACAGGAGATTTCTCCGGGCGCGATGATTGCAGCTTCCATGCTGATGGGGCGCGCGCTGCAACCAGTGGAGCAAGCCGTTGGTCAATGGAAGGGCTTTGTTGCCGCTCGTGACGCCTATGGCCGACTGAGCAATCTGTTCTTGGCAACTCCCACCAAGACCGAGGCCATGGCGCTACCCAGCCCAAAGGGTGCCGTTAGTGCCGAGTCGGCCTTTGTCGCGCCTCCAGGTGCACCCAAGGCGACCTTGCGCAATGTGAGTTTTGCCGTTGCGCCAGGGGAAGTGTTGGCAATCATCGGGCCGAGCGGTTCAGGCAAAACTACCCTGTTGCGCGCACTTGTAGGCGTCTGGCCAACAATCAGTGGTGCCATTCGCATAGACGGCTCGGCGTTGCCTCACTGGGATTCGGAGCAACTCGGCAAACATCTTGGTTATCTGCCGCAGGATGTTGAGCTCTTTGCCGGCAGCATTGCCGAGAACATAGCGCGGTTTTCCGAGGCCGATCCGGTTAAAGTCGTCCAGGCAGCCGAGTTGGCGGGTGTGCACCAACTGATCCAGTCCCTGCCGCAGGGCTATGATACGGTAATGGGTGCGGGCGGCGGCACCCTATCAGGAGGACAGCGCCAGCGCGTAGGTCTGGCCCGTGCCCTCTACAATATGCCCGCCGTTGTGGTGCTCGATGAGCCCAACTCTAATCTTGATTCCAGTGGGGAGGATGCACTTGCCGCGGCGATCCGTGCAATCAAGCAGGCAGGCTCGACGGTGATCGTTTCTACCCATAAGCGCAATCTGCTGGCCAATGCCGATAAGGTGCTGGTGTTGCAGGATGGTAGCGTGCAAGCGTTTGGCCCACGCGATCAGGTGCTGCAGAAGTTCACCGGGCCTCGAGCGGTTCCCTCGCCCGGGACGCAGCCGCAACCAATACCAGCCCCAAACCCAGCGGCAACGCCGCAGTCAGCCAGTGCATAAAATCCTTCGGAGAAACCAGCCATGAGCAATGCATTACTCAAAGCGCCGGGTATTCCGCAGGTGCGGGGAGGCCCCAGGTTCTTCGTGCGGGCCGGCTATGCCGTTATCTTGGTCGGGATGGTGTTTACCGGCACCTTTGCCGCCTATGCGAATATTTCGTCGGCGGTATTTGCCAGCGGAGTGGTGGCAGTAGAGTCTAGCCGTAAGGTTGTGCAGCATCTTGAAGGCGGCCTAGTCCATGAGATCCTGGTCAGGGATGCCGATGCGGTCAAGGCTGGCCAAGTCTTGATCCGCCTTAACCCGATCAAGGCTAAGGCGACCGCTGATCTTTACCGGGCGCAGCTATTTGCCATGCTGGGCGCCCAAGGGCGCCTCGAGGCCGAGCAAGTCGAGGCGCCCGTTGTGAGCTTTCCCCCGTTCCTTGCCGCCTCGGTCAACAATCCCCAAGCTGCTCGCATCATGGCGGATGAAGAAAAAGTGTTTGAGCAGGGGCGCCAATCCCTAAACAACCAGATCGCCATTCTCAACAATCGCATTGTTCAGCTCGACCAGCAGGTGATTGGTTGGCAACAGCAAATCAATGCGCTCAACCAGCAGATCGATTCGCTCACCGAGCAAACTGCGGGGCTATCCGGCCTCAATGAAAGCGGCCTATACGCCACCAATGATCTGCGCAACGCCGAGCGGCAGCTTTCAGCACTGAGCGGCAGCCTTGGCGAGGCGACGGCAAACCTTGCGACCGCCAAGGGTAACATTGAGGAATCGCGCTTGCAGATCGACCAGCTCAAGCAGGATTATCGACGCGGCGCGGCCGATGCGCTTGCGACCTTGCGCCCGCAGGTCACCGATTTGCGCGAGCGACTTACTGTAGCCGATGATGCGTTGGCTCGGCTGGAGATCAAGGCGCCCCAGGACGGCGTCGTCCAGAATCTAGCAGTTCACACCATTGGCGGCGTGATCGGGGCGGGTGACGCAGTGATGGAAATCGTACCGATCGGGGATGATTTGATTGTCAATGCTCAGGTTCCCACCACAGCAGTGGACTCTATTCACGCCGACATGGTTGCGGAGGTAAAGTTCCCGGCATTCCACTCACGTTCCATTCCGATCCTACTAGGCACCGTAGCATCAGTTTCGGCGGACGCGATCACGGACCAGCAGACTGGAAATATGTACTACCTGGCCAAGGTGCACGTAGACCCTGACTCCATCCCAACGGAGTTCCGCGGCAAACTGCAGCCTGGCATGCCCGCCGAGGTGGTGATGACCACGGGAGAGCGCACGGTGATGGACTATTTCACTCGTCCGCTTAGCGAGGCCATGTTCCGCGGCATGCGAGAGGAGTAATCCAGCCTATCAGTTGACGGGGTTTGCTGTCGGCCTCGTGCGTCCGATCTACGCTTAGTGCACCCGAAAGCCATCAGGGAACTTGACCAAGCCTTCCAGAAACCGCCGGTCGTGGTGCTCGACCTCGAGGAACCCTGCGTTACCCGGCGCGGGTTTGTAGACAGAAAAGCTGCGCATGATGCCCAGACTCGCGGCGCTTTCCAGTGGGCCAACGAATTCCGTTGATCGGTCGAGAAAATAGGGCTGGTCAGCCCACTGCTGCATCTGCCCGGCATTGAGGAAGAAGCAGCCGGAATGGGGATTTTGGGCCAGCTGGAAGTGAATGGGTTCACCCATGACCCGGGCCTGCAAGGTTGGGCGTCCTGTGCTTTGGAGCAGCGTCGGATCGACCAGCCCGGTCTTGAGCGGGCCGTCGACATAAAGCTTGCGGACCGGCCCTGAGCCGCTCACCTCGAAGCGGTTGGGCTGCAGCACGCAATCCTGGCCCGCCGCATCGCTGAACCAGGCCAGCTTCCGAAAGAATAAGGCATCGCTGATTACAATATCATCTTCAAGAAAGCAGTAGTAATCGTAACGTCCAAGCCGGTCCCGCAGAACCCTGTGGCACTCGTATCCGAGCAGGCGAGGATGGCTGGTGCAAATCTCGTGCAGGTAAAGGTCCGGCGCTAGAGAGGCAAGAATATGATCCTGTACGGTGGTACAGACTACGATATCAAGGGCGGCTGCCTGTCCCGCATTGGCGCGCTCTCCCTTATGCCCGAGCGTAGTCTGCAGGGGCCCAAAAGTTTGATGCAGGCTGAGGAGGGTAGCGGCGAGCGCTTGCCTTCTGGGCTCCGGGTCGGCTCGCTCTGATCCGTATAGCCCTTCACGGGCTTTGTAATAGTGGGGGATGGCGAACAACAGGCGCATGAGCTTTTTCCAGCCAGTTCGCTATCCCACAGGTTTCCACGGCGCCGTCCGGGCGGCTACCGCCCGGCGCTTCGATACTCAAACTACACTGTTCCTGCCATGACGCGCCCGATCTTGGCCATCCCGCCGGCTAGCAGGTCATCGCGTGTCGCTCCAGACACAATGATGGGTGTGTCCTCGGGCACCAGTCCCTGAAACCCGGACAAGCTGGATCGCACCAATGGCAGCATTTGTTTGCTGCTGAATATGCAGGTGCTCCCGGCATATGGGCGGATATGATAGCTTCTGGCGGCCCTGATGGTGGCGCGGACGGTTGCCGGCCAGCCAGACCAGTTCTGCGCCAAAAACTCATTGTCCCGCATATGCCGGTGCACAGTTGAGATCTGGTTGGCCTCATAGGCTTCTGCCAACTGCATGGCTCGCGGCGTGTCGGGCAGGCGCGCAAGATCGAGAATGAAGAGGCGCTGTGGCGCCAAGCCAATGGCGGTGAACTGATGAGCCATTTCCAAGGCGATAAGGCCGCCCGCGCAATAACCGGCGATGCAGAACGGGCGGTCGGCGACGACATTCCGTGCGGCGTTTACATAATGCTGAGCGATTTCCTCGATCGTCAGCAGGGGCTCTTCGGCGCCGTCGATGCCAACGGGCTGAAAGGTGTAGACTGGCTGGTCATGCGGAAGCGCGCGGCCGAGAATGGACGCAAAGCCTGGGTCGCACAGCAGTCCGTGCACGGCTAGTACGACGGGTCGATCCCCTGCTGTTCTAACGGGAACGAGCCGGCGGGCCTTTCCCGTTGCTGATCCGGATCTGGCAAGCGGCGGGCCAGAGCTCACAACCGGCGGTGTAGCTGTGCTGGCGTTGGTCATTGGCAGAACTCCATGGTGCTGACACAGCTAGGCCGCTATCCCTGACCGCTGGAATGCAAGAGAGTGGATAGCATGGCAGGGGTAGTTTCCGGTCGCAAGAGATCGAGGGGAATGCTCATGCAGAGACTGTCTTCCAGTCGCATGATCAGTTGTAGCGACTTAAGCGAATCGGCGCCGCCGTCAGCCCAACTTCGGTCGGCCCTAAATTCAACCTCTGGCAGGGTTTCGCGCCAGGCTTGCGCAACGATAACAAGGTAATCGTCGAGTGTTAGCGCTGTGTTCATGGGACCCCTTGGGGGCTAGTCCGCTGGCGCAGCTGCATCAGGTCTGGTTTGCCGTTCGACAGCCTTGGGATGCTGGGGACAATTGCGAACTCGGTTGGCACCGCTTGTGGTGATGCATAAGTGCTCACATATGCGCGCAGATCGGCATTGCTGACGGTCGCGCCTAGCATTGGCACCACAAACGCCGCCAGGGTAGTGTGGTCATCCTCGCGGTCCTTGGCAACCACAACAGCGTCGGCTACCCCAGGGGCGGCCCGTATCGCAGTTTCGACCTCGCCCAGTTCAACTCGCAAACCGCGGATCTTGACCATGCGGTCGCGCCGTCCAACAAACTCGATCAGCCCGTCGGCGCGCTCACGCACAAGGTCGCCGCTGCTGTAGAGGCGCCATCCGGTATCCGGGTCGGTGGGAAAACGGCCGGCATCGACTTTGTTGTTGCGCCAATCGCCCAATGCGACGAAAGCATCGGAGATGATCATCTCCCCCGTTTCTCCAGAAGCGACGGAGTTGCCGGCCTCGTTCACGATGGCGATTCGGCGTCCCGGCGCCACAAAGCCAATTGGTGCGCGGAGGCCGGTGATCATCTCCTCGCGCACGAACCAGCGGGTGAGTCCGCCCGCTTCGGTCGATCCGAGTGAGAAGTTGATCTGGCAGCCGGGCGGCAGCACCGAGCGGAACAGAGCCACGTCGTCCCGGCTCATCGGTTCCCCGATCAGCGAAAGGACGCGCAGATGGGCAAAGGCCTGCTTGGCGCCTGGCAGCTGCATCATGGAGCGCACAACACTAGGCACGAAGCGGAACAGGGTGATCCGCTTCTCCTTCATGATGCGAAAGGCTTCCTGCAGGCCTCCCGTTCTGAGGTCCACCAGGTGAAGGCGGGCGCCGGCGAGGAGTGCGACAACGACGTCAAGGCTGCCAATGCCGCTGGCCGCCGCCAGAGCGAGCACCACATCGTCGCGGTCGGGCTCGATGGCGTTCACCGAACCGACAAGCACCCCGCCAAACAAGGAGCGGGAAATGCCCAATCCTTTTGGCAGGCCGGTGCTGCCTGAGGTGAACTGGACCGCAGCCAGATCGGAAACATCGGAGGGGACAGGGGCAAGCATCCCGGCACCTGGCGGGAAGGCGCGAACGGTGATTTGGGGCAGCCCCAGCTCTGCCAATGTTTCGTCGAGAAGGCTGTTTTCGGGCAGCAGCACAGCGGCAACCGGCACCTGGGCGAGCACCGCGCGCAATTTAAGCGCATCAGTGCCGGCATCCTGGCGCACCAGTACCCGTCCAGACAACAGCACGCCCAGCGTGATGATGGGCAGGTATATAGTGTTGCTGCACAGATTAAACACAAAGGCATTCGGTGGCACGCTGGCCCTGATATCGGCGGCCAGCGCCAGAACCGCTGTCCAGAGCTGGCCAAAGCTGAGCTGCTGGGCGCCATCATCGGCAAAGATGTCGTTGGGCCGCGCCTGCGCAATTGCTGCCGCCGCTGCGAAAAGGTCCTGGTCGGTCCAATCTAGATCAAAGGGCTGGAAACCTGGACGGTGGAGCGCATCAGGAGCGCGAGCCGGGCCGCTAAGCCAGGTGAGCAATGGTGTTGCCTGTCGCTCCATCATACTCGCGCCGCTCCTCATCGCCCCAAGACCAAACAACTGCTATCCAAAGCTTGAGGTAAGTACAAGCTCCCGGAAGCCAAACTGTGCAGAGCATTCAGAAGGCAATTGCGGCGCATAACAATCCGGGCCCATCTTGCGAGAACTTCCGCGGCCGCATAGCCGAAGTAAACCTTGAACCGCCGCGGGACGCTTTGCCCAGCAGGGTTCCGTTGCGTTAACGCAGCTTAAGACCAGCCAGGCCAAACGGAGTGAGTCGTTGCTGCAAAGCCACAAAATCTCTGCGCAAGCTCCATTGTTATTTATGTGTATGCGGAAGGCGATTGTTTCGCCGAGTCAAAAATGCATTATGTCGCGAATGGCTGGGTCTGCGCTGCGCAGGTTGCAATCCAGCATGCGCGACCCCCTAAGGAGGCAAAATGGCTACTTACGTATTTAACGGATCGGAAGATCTGTCGATTGAAGAGTTCAGCATCACGGACGATACCGTGGTTGTTGATGGGTTCACCGGCGAGGACGTTGCATCGTTCACTCAGGATGAGTCGGGCGTCACGCTGACCTTGCGGAGCGGTGCCGAGCTGTTCCTTGGCGGTGTTGCGCTGACCGACCTGACCCCACCTAACCTCGTTGAATCGCCCACCGGCGAAGGCGTGGAGTTCTTCTTTGGTGATGGTGAGGGTGATACCGAGACTGCCAACATCGCCGTCGGCAAGGCTGGCGATGACAACCTGACTGCCGCTGGTGATTTTGCAATCATCTACGGCAATGAAGGTGACGATACTATCAATGGTGACGGTTTGGACGATCTGCAGCTGTTCGGCGGCCAGGGTAGCGATACCATTTCTGGCTTCAGCACTGGTTCGGTTGTTTACGGCGGCGTGGACGGTGATGAAATCACTGCCGCAGCAGACGCAGACGGCGTGACCATCTATGGCGGCAGCGGTGTTGCGGGTGCTGCAGACGGTGACGACGACATCACCGGCAGCGAGGGCGATGACCTGATCTACGGCAATGCTGGCGATGATTCCATCGACGGCAATGGCGGTGTGGACACCATCTATGGCGGCGCTGGCGACGATACCATCATCGGCTTTGCTGCCGGTTCGGTGGTGTATGGCGGGCTTAACGCCGCTGACGGCGAAGGCGAAGTCATCACTGCAGCCACTGGCGTGGCTGGCGAAGGCGTCACCATTTATGGTGGCAATGGCGATGTTGCTGCTACCGATGGCGCAGACACCATCACCGGTAGCCTGGGTGACGACCTGATCTACGGCAATGGCGGCGATGACGTCATCGACGGGTATGGCGGCGCGGACGTTATCTATGGCGGCGCTGGCGATGACTCCATCACCGGCTTCGGTGCAGGCTCGGTTGTTTATGGCGGGCTCAATGCCGCTGACGGCGAAGGCGAAGTCATCACTGCAGCGGCTGGCGCTGCTGGCGAAGGCGTAACCATCTATGGCGGCAATGGCGATGTTGCTGCTACCGATGGCGTAGACTTCATCACCGGCAGCCTGGGCGATGACCTGATCTACGGCAATGGCGGCGATGACGTCATCTTGGGCTTTGGCGGCGCGGACACCGTGTATGGTGGTGCTGGCGATGACTCGATCACGCTTGCTGCGACTGCTGCGGAAGACGAGGCTCTCGTGTTCGGCGGCCTTGGCTCCGACACGATCTCGGCTATTGCGGCTGTTGCTGGCAGTTCCGTCACCATCTATGGCGGCAATGGTGAAGCCGACTCCGCGGACGATGCTGACAGCATCACCGGCGGCGCCAGCGATGACGTAATCTATGGCAATGCTGGCGATGACATCATTGTCAGCGGCACCGGTGAGGACATCGTCTATGGTGGCCAGGGTAGTGACAGCATCACCGTCGCCGGCGACGAGAGCGTTGTTTACGGCGGCCGCGGTGGGGATACGATCATCAGCAACAGTGTTGCAGACGATGCGGTCACCATCTATGGCGGCAGCTCCGACGCTTCGGCTGACGACGAAGCTGACTCGATCACCGGCGGCGCCGGCGATGAGCTGATCTACGGCAATGGCGGCGACGACACCATCTATGGTGGTGCCGGTGACGACGTAGTCTATGGTGGTCAGGGCAACGACACTATCGTCGGCGACGATGGCGACGACGCGCTCTACGGCAATCTGGGCGATGACGTGATCTATGGTGGTGCAGGCGACGACATCATTGTTGGTGGCCAAGGCGCCGACGAGCTGACGGGCGGTGCCGGAGACGACACGTTTGTTTATCGTTCGGTATCAGCCTCGAGCGTGGGTGATGACTCGGTTGACTTGATCACCGACTTCGGCACGGGCGACGACACCATTGACTTCCTCAATGATGTCACCGGCGTGGTCACCATCGCTGGCGGCGAGGCCGATACTTTTGCGGAAGTGGAAGCCTTTGCCTCGACGGTTGAAGGTTTCGCCTCGGTGATCACGGTCACCGGTGCAGCGAGCGGCACCTACGTCGCTTTCGAAGGCAACCTGATCGACATCAACGACTTTGATGGCGACATCACCATCGTGGGTGGCAATCTGGTCGGCACTTCTGACATCCCCGTCTAATCAAAGTCTGATCTCAGATGGTCGAAGGGGGGGCACTAGCCCCCCCTTTGCTTTTGTGGCACACAGCCGCCATGCAAAACGTCCTCTTCATCACCCTGGACTCCTGTCGGTTCGACACCTTTGCCGCTGCTCAGGCGCCCAACCTGACCCGCGTTGCGCCGCTACATTGCGCCCAGGCGCCCAGTTACTTCACTTATGGCTCCCATTCGGCCATGTTCGTCGGCTTCACGCCTGGCATTGCCGGCAGCGCGCAATCCTTCCTCGATCCAAAATACGGCAAGCTGTTCAAGCTCACGGCCGGCGGGCACGCCGGCAAGGGCACCGAGGGCTATACCCTGCAGGGCCGCAACATCATCGAGGGCTTCCGCAATGCCGGCTTTACGACAATCGGGGCCGGGGCCATGGGCTGGTTCGATCCAAATACCCCAACCGGCAAGCATTTGAGCGAGAGCTTCGACCACTTCTTTATTCCGGGGCCCTACCATCTCCGCCAGCAGTTGAACTGGATCGAGCAGCGCCTCGCCGAGGCCAGCGGACCCACCTTCACCTTTCTCAATGTGGGGGAAACCCATGTGCCCTATTGGCATGAAGGCGCCCCATGGTCGGCGGAGGACAATCCCTGTGTGCCGTACCAGACGGTGGACCGATCAGCCGATTGTCGCTCCCGTCAGCGGGCGTGCCTGGAATGGGTAGATGCGCAGCTCGGCCCGCTGCTTGAGCGCCACAGGGAGGGGACGATCCTGGTGTGCGGCGACCATGGCGATTGCTGGGGCGAGGACGGGCTATGGGAGCACGGCATCGCCCACCCGATGACCACGACCGTTCCGCTGCTGATACGCTTCAAGGGCGAGCCGGTTGCCCGTCACACTCCCGCGCGAGCGGCAGCCGGCATGTGGTCCCGCCTGCGGCGAACGCTTGCCCGCTAGCGGACCATTTCGCTCGCCGTTGCGACGATCTCGCTGAGCACCGAGCCGGGCCGCGCGGCGATTTGTTCGGCTACCTCTGTCACCTTAGCGTGCAGGCGGGTGGAGCCACATACATGCCGCACGGCGGCCGTTGCATCTTCTGGCTTGAATGGAGCCGCAAGTCGCGCTGCGACGCCCTGGGTGCCAAGTCGCTTTGCATTGAGCGTTTGCTCCAGGTGACGGGGCACCAGCAGCTGGGCTCTTCCCGTCGCCAGCGCCAGTTCGGCCGTGCCGATGCCGCCGTGATGCATGATGGCGCTGGCCTGGTGCAGTTCCTCAAGCAGAGGTGGCGCCTCATCGTGGATGAACATACCGCGGGCGCGCCAGGCATCACGCTGGGCTGGCCGCGCGCTGCGCACGAAAGCCCGTATCGGCATCCCCGCCAAGCTGGCCCCATCGAGGGCCTTCTCGGTGTCCTGGTAATCGGCGGCCAGATAAACGAAGAGGCTCTGTCCCTTCGGCGGGGGCAGGGGGAACGCGGTTTCCAGTGAGCCGGAGGCTGGCTTGTTCCGGTAATCGGCATAAACATCGAGTTCAGGATAAGTGCAGACAATGCTTCGATCGGCGTTCATCAGGGCGCCGAGCGACGGTAGATGGCGCGGCCGACCCCGCCGAACCAGTACCGCTTCGCCATTGGCGCGTAGGTTTGCATCATCTGCACGAGGCGCCTTGGTGTCGCGAATGACTGGCAGAACTTCGCCTTCGCGCGGGGGGACCACAAATCCGTCGCCTACCACCAAGGTGGGGATGCGGCCCAAGGTTGCCAGGGGCAGGATCGGGCAGAAATCCGCAATCACCAAAGCTGGGCGCAGCAGATCAAGCAGTCCGTCCCAGGCAAATACGGTTTGCTCAAGCGCTTCAGCATCGTCCCAGGCACAACTGGCCATCAGGTCGGCATAGCTCTGGGCGTTCCACGTCTTGGGGTCGCCTTGAAATCCACGGTGACGCGGCGCCTGCAGGATCGGTATTCCAGCGTCGCGGTAATCCCGTTGCGCCGCGCTGATATCGCGCGCGGCCACGACGGGGTCAAAACCGTTGTCACGCAGCGCCACAGCCATGCGCAGCAAGCGCTTGGCGTGGCCGAGCCCGGCACCATTTTCCCAAGCTAACAATATGCGCTTACCAGCCAAAAGACCCTCCTAGGCAAATCCGAGTATGCCCGCTAAGCAGGGCCTGCACTTAAAGGCTATGTTGTGATGCTCAAGAACAAGACGCTGCTGTTCATTCACCAGAATTTTCCCGGCCAGTTCAAGCATCTGGTCCGTACTCTGGTGCGCGAAAACAGCGTCTACTTCATCAGTAAACCCAATGCCAACCGTATCCCAGGCGTCAAGCTCCTCACCTATAAGCCCCATCGCCAAGTCAAGCCTGACACCCATGCCTATTTGCGCCCGGTGGAGGACAATGTCCTGCATGGTCAAGCCGTTGCGCGCATTCTCCTCCAGCTCAAGCAGCAGGGGATAACTCCTGACCTCATCATCGGCCATTCCGGCTGGGGGGAAACGCTCTTTGCCAAGGACATCTTTCCCGATGTGCCGCTGCTGAGCTATTTTGAATTTTACTTCCACACCTTCGGCTCGGACGTCAATTTCGACCCCGCTTATCCCGGCGACCCGGAGATCGCCTTCAAGCTGCGTCTGCGCAATCAGGTGACCCTGTCCTGCCTCGAATCAACCGATCAGGGATTGGCGCCGACCTGGTGGCAGCAGAGCCAGGTTCCAAAGGTGTTCCAAGGCAAGATGAATGTCGTTCATGAAGGCGTAGACACCGTTCATCTTTGTGGCGACAACACGGCAACGGTTGCGGTGTCGCCGGATTTGACCCTTTCGGCCGCAAGTAAAGTGGTCACCTATGTGGCGCGAAACCTCGAGCCGTATAGAGGATTTCATATCTTCATGCAGGCGCTGCCGGGAATCCTCGAGCAAAATCCCGATGCCCATGTAGTTGTTGTTGGCGCGGAAGGCGTAAGCTATGGAGCGAAGCCCGCAGATGGCAAGTCCTACAAGGATCAGGAACTTGCCAAATTCAAGGGAGACTTGTCGCGCGTCCATATCATGGGCCGGGTGGAATATGACGTCTTCAAGAAGATCCTGCAGATCTCCAGTGCGCATATCTACCTGACCTACCCCTTCGTTCTGTCCTGGTCGATGCTCGAAGCCATGTCTTGCCAATGTCTCGTCATCGGCTCCGCCACCCCGCCGGTAGAAGAAGTGATCCAGCATGGTGTCAACGGCATGTTGGTCGACTTCTTCGACCACAACGCGCTAGTAAAATCCGTGACCGATGCTCTCACCCACCCCGATCAATACACCGAAATCCGCCGCGCCGCCCGCCAGACCATTGTGGATCATTACGACCTCCACCGCGTCTGCCTGCCACGCCAAAAAGCGTTACTGTCCTCTATGACCCACTAGCGCGGCGGTCCAAACCGGTAATTCAACCCATCCCAAAACGCCCCCCACCACTGCCGCAAACCCGAGTAATCCCCGCCACGAACTACAACGAAAACAATGGGATAGCCGACCAAATCTACCAAAAGGCTGCGGATTCGCCGGTGCCTTCTCGCTAGGTATCCCCGATTGCGGAAAAAGTAGTAGCGCTTGAATTCGCCTTCCGGAACAAGGGCTTGCATGCCCTTGGTGACTTTGTGGACCTCTCCCCACCCCGGAGGATGGCTCATCGCCGCACCGGTAACAGTCCCAAACCGAATCCCCGCCCGTCGCATGCGGAGCAGAAAGTCCACTTCGTCGCCGCGGATAAATAATTTCATATCCGGCAGGCCGACGGTGAAGAACACGTCCTTGTGGATCAGCAGGCCATTAAAGAGTTGGGCGAAGCTGGGGATGAACGGCGTTTGTTCGATTTCCTTGCGATCGTAAGTTGGCCCGCCCGCCTGGGGGTAAGGGAAGGCCAGCCGGCTCGAATCGACAGGCGCCACGATGATCGGCGATACGGCCTGAAGCTCTCGCTCCGACATCGCTGCGAGGAGGGTCGCCAGGCAGTCTGGACCCTCGGGGCACGCATCGTCGTCCATGATCCAGATATGTTCTGCCCCCGTCGCGATCGCCAGCAACATAGCCAAAGAAAAGCCACCGGCTCCCCCCAGATTGCTGAGGGACGGCACGTATCGGACTTGGCCATGGCGACTGCAGATCTCTTCGGCTTGAGGGGTCGCGGCGGTGTCTACAACGATGATGTCCTGCAGGGGCACTGACTGTCTCGAGAGGGCTTGCAGGGCGCGGACAAGGTCCTCGGGGCGGTTATTGGTCAGCAGGGCCGCAGCAACGGAATGAGGCTTTGTTGACCCGTTTTCATTATCATGCGACACGGCGCACACTCCTTCCTTTTCAGCCATTCAGCCCTTTCCGCGCGGTCTGTCATCGGTTAGGGAGCGCCGGCAAGGTTGGTTACATGACCGACCAGGAAAGGGAAAGCAGATGGTGAGCATGCAGGCCGTTCAGGAACGGCTAGACCCGATTGCCCGCGAGTTCGGCGTAACCCTAACGTGGGGAATGGTGGCGGATCAGATCGGACTGCGTGGCGAGCCTAGCGCCCGCGTAATGGCTGCCGTTGTGGCGCAGTTCGAATCTGCTTTGCGCACATTGCTGATCTACACCGGGGGCGCGCCGCAGAGCGTCGTTTTTGCGCTCGCTACTGATGGGCAGCCTCGGCATGCTGCCAATATGTTGGTCGAAGGCGTTGCGCGCCAGATCGGCAACAATCAGATTGCCACACTGGAAATTGCCCCGCTTCCCTCGAGTTCGCAAATGCTCGGAATCGACCCGATTTTGCTGTGGATCGATGATCCAAGCGTGGCGGAGCCGGAAAATCTCGCCCTTTACACGGGCGTCAAGGCACTGGCGTTCGAACGTTATCCTTGGCTGATGGATGAGGCCCGCCAGCGGATGGCTGATCGCAAGCACGCGGCCAAGATGGCCGAGCTTCCGGGTTTGCGCGGGTCAGTAGCACCAGTGTCGTTCAACGCGGGGTCGCCGGCATCCGCCGAGGGTGAGGGCCGAACGATACTATTTTCACTGTATTGGCTGGACTTCGGCGGTGCCGAGGCGTTCGCACTCAAGATGATGCAGGCAGCAAAGGCTGCAGGCTACACGGTGGTCGTTACCTGCGATGAAGCCGGGCGTCACCGAGTGATCGAGCAGGCCGCACAGTTTGCTGATGCCGTCTACCTGCTGGGTACTTGCCAGTTCGGAGGCAGCAAGGAACAGGCGATGTTACGGATCATCCGCAAGCATCAGCCAAACGTAATTCACATTCATCATTCCTGGGTGTTGTACCGCTTACTGCCCGCTTTGCGCGCCCTGCGCCTGGTAGAGGCGGTGATCGACAGCACTCATATTCTTGAATACCGTTTTGGCGATTTCGTCTCAGAATCGATCCGTTATTCACCCTATATCGACCAGCACCATGTCATCAGCGCCGATCTACAGCACGCCATGACCCAGAGGGCCGCTATTCCCGCGGACCAGGTACGGCTAGGCAAATTGCACGACATGTCGCGCAATTTTGCCCCGGCCCCGGGCAAGTGGGACAGTATGACGCCGCTGCATGTTTCGTTCGTGGGGCGCTTCACGCAGCAAAAACGGCCCTATCTCTTCGTGCAGATGGTGCAGCAGCTGATCAAGCGCTTCGGCCGGCAGCAGTTCGTGTTCGAGGCGGTCGGAGAGGGACTTCTTGGTCCATCAGTGCGGGCGCTGGCGCAAAAGCTTGGCGTTGCCGATGCCATCTCCTTTCTGCCGGCCGGAACGCCGGTCGCGGATGTGCTCGGGCGTGCGCATGTTTTGGTGATCTGCTCGGACAACGAAGGGCTGACGCTGGTCGGCTTCGAGGCCGCTCGCGCACAGGCAGTCATTATCTCGACCGATGTTGGCGCGCAGCGCGAGATCGTTGCGCCAGAGATGCTGGTGCCGCGGCATCCGATTTCCTGTGTATCACAGACCGTCAAGTTGATCGGCGAGATCGTTCAGGGCCGGCGAGATGCCGCCCGTATCCTGGCTCAGCAGGACGAACTGCTCAAAGCCAATCTCGATCAGCCCACAGGGACCGAGGTTTGCCTCGCCTTTTACAACAGCGTCACCTCACCGAAAGCCCTTGATGTATCCGCTTCATAAGCTCGCTTTTCCCCACAACACCGACAAGGCGGAAGCACTTTACCTGCGGCCGATTGGTGATCGGGTTCCCGACTTGCAAGGGGAAGCGATTGCGCTGGAGCCGGGACAAGGTGTGCGAGGCGACACCTATTTTGGGTTATTTCCTCTGGCACAATGGCGCAGAGTAGCTGCCTTGCGCAGCTATGGCATCGTCGTGATGGGCGAGGGGGCAGCTACGCTGCTGCTGCGGGCACTCGATCCCGCAGCAGCAGAAGATCCGGTGCTGCTGGAGCTCAACATCGAGCTCGGATCCGGGATGATCGACGTGTCCGGGGTGCTTGCCCAAGCCGAGGCGGAAGGCGTTTACCTGGAAATCGTTGCCCGTTCCGATGTTTCGCTCCGCAGGGCGGCTTTCGTGACGAAGGACGCCCCACGGCGTCGCGTCGAGCTAGGCCTTTCCATTACCACGTTCGGGCGCGCAGCCATGGTGGCGCAAACCATCGACAAGCTTACGCACTTCATCGAGCGTGATCCCGAGCCGGAATTGGGTGCGTTCTCGCTGCTTGTGGTCGACAACGGCCGTGAGCTTGATGCAGCATCCTATCCTGGCGCCACGGTGCTGCCGAATGCCAATCTAGGTGGAGCAGGCGGGTTCGCACGCGGGCTCTCCCATTACGTCGATACATCGGCGACCACCCATGTTTGCTTCATGGATGATGACGCGGCGACTGAGGACGAGTGTCTGCTGCGTACTCGACGCCTTCTCGCCTATGCCCAGAACGAGCGGACCGCGGTGAGTTCAGCTATGCTGCGCGCGGAAACCAGCTTCATGATGCATGAACAAGGTGCCTTGTTCGAATGGGGCGAGAATCACCGGATCATCTCCCGCAAAAACGGGCTTGATCTGCTCAAGCGCGAACACCTAGCCGAGGCACTGCGGCAAGAACCCTTCAGCTATGGCGGCTGGTGGTTCTTCGCGTTTCCCATCCGGGGTGAACTGGTCTTTCCGTACCCCATGTTCGTGCGTGGCGATGATTGGCTGTTCTCCTACCTCAACAATTTCAGCCTCGAGACCATGCTCGGGGTCGCTTCCTGGCAAGAGGGGTTCGAAGGCAAGATCAGCCCGGGAGAACAATATCTCGCAACCAAGGCGTTCCTTGTTGCCGAACTGATCTTGCGCGATCCACCCAATCCGCTCGCGACGGCGCGGTTCTTTGGCCGTTGGGCTCTGCGCAACATCTTCGGCTATTGCTACGATCGGGCTGAACTCAACTGCGAAGCCATCAGCGATGTGCTCAAGGGCCCCGAGTTCTGGGCCGAGAACGCAGCATTGGGCAAGCGGCTTGGGGAGTTGAGGGGAATGGTCAAGGCCGAAATCCTGCAACCGCTGCCAGATGCGGGCGAGCACGTGCTGGCGCGCGCATCACGCCCGGAACGGCGGACCAAGACGGCTCTCCGGCTATTGACGTTGAACGGGCATCTGCTGCCGCGAGGTCTGGTCGGGACTAGCGTCACCGAGGAAGTCAGCCTTCCTCGCGTCGACGCGCCGCAGCCTCGTTTTGCCTTCGGGCGCAAGCAGGTGCGCTATGTGGACGAGCATCAGGGCAAGGTGTTCCTAGCCGTCAAGGACACTGCGCGGGCTTTGGAGCTCATGGTCCGCCTGACCATTCTGCTCACGCGACTGGTGTTCTCCTATGACCGGTTGCGCAAGGAGTACCGAGCGGCGATCGGCCGCTTCGGCACCAAGGCTTGGTGGGATCAGACGTTCCAGCGGGCCGCCTGACCTCGCAAGGCCTAGGCCCGGCTAAGCCGGGGCTGCACTTCGGTGTCGAAGGCCTTGAGCGCCGCGCCGATCGCCTGGTGCATGTCGAGATAACGATACGTCCCGAGGCGACCGCCAAAGATCACGTTCTCTTCGCCTTCAGCGAGGCTACGATAAGCCTGGTAGACCTTTTTATCCTCGGGCGTATCGATGGGATAATAGGGCTCGTCCTCGTGCCGCGCGAAGCGGGAATATTCGCGCACGATATAGCTCTTTTCGGTTTGGTAATTCCGCTCGGGATTGAAGTGGCGGAACTCGAGGATGCGGGTAAAGGGGATATCCTCGTCGGCATAGTTCATCACTGCCGTGCCCTGGTAGTCACCGACACCCACGATCTCGGGTTCGAAATCGATGGTGCGCCAGCTCAACTCGCCCGCCCGGTAATCGAAGTAACGATCGATCGGTCCGGTGAACACAACGAGCTTGTCCTTGGGGATGGTGTCCTTGATGGCGAAATAATCGACCCCGGTCTGGATCTCGATCAGGGGATTGTCGAGCATGCGCTCGAAGATGGCGGTGTAGCCGTCAACCGGCAGGCCTTCATACTTGTCGCTGAAATAACGGTTGTTGAAATTATAGCGGACCGGCAATCGGCTGATGATGCTTTCGGGGAGCAAGGTGGGATCGGTCTGCCATTGCTTGGCGGTGTAGCCGCGGATGAACGCCTCATAAAGCGGCCGGCCAATCAGCGAGATCGCCTTTTCCTCGAGATTGCGCGGGGCAGCGTCGCCGAGCTCGGCCGATTGTTCGCGCACCAGCGCCCGCGCTTCGTCGGGCGACATCTGCTTGCCGAAATACTGGCAGATGGTCGCGAGATTGATGGGCATAGGGTAGACCTGCCCCTTGAAGGAGGTGAACACCCGGTGCTGGTAGCCAGTGAAGGCAGTAAAGCCGTTCAGATAATCCCATACGAGCTTGTTGGGCGTATGGAACAGATGGGCGCCATAGCGGTGCACCTCGATCCCGGTTTCGGGGTTGATCTCGGAATAAGCGTTGCCCCCGATATGGTCGCGCCGGTCGATCACCAGCACCCGTTTGCCCAGAACATTGGCGACGCGCTCAGCGATGGTCGCGCCGTAAAAACCCGCGCCGACCACAAGGATATCATAGAAGTGAGGAGCCATTTATAACCGACTGTTGGATTGGGGAGGCGCCACGGGCCGAGCTAAGTTGGCGGTGAGGCGCACTGACAAAGAACAAAGCGGCGGTTGCGCCACGTAAGTTGCGATACAGGGGCCACTTGAGCTTGGCAAGTCGCAGGGGCTGGCGGTTTTGACGTCGCAGCGCAAATAGCGTACTCCATCGGCGAAACACGGAGCGGCGCAGAGCCTACCATGCAGCCTACCGCCAACGTCGCCATTGTGGTTGTCACCTACAATAGGCCCGATTTCCTCCGTCAGTTGCTGGCCTCGCTGCAGGCTCAGTCCGTGGCGCCACGATGGATCATCGTGGTTGACAATGCTAGTTCTGACCATACTCCGGAGGTCGTTGCGGCTGCGGCTGCGGCGGCAGAGGGGAGCAGGACGCCAATCGTCTCGCTGCCTCAACCCGCCAATATCGGCGGGGCAGGCGGGTTCTCAGTGGGGGTGAGCAAGGCCGTCGAGCTCGGAGCCGACTGGCTTTGGTTGATGGATGATGATGTGGAGGCGCTTCCCTCGGCAGTGGAAGTGCTGCTCAACTGGGGCGAGCGGTTCAAATGCATCCATGGGCGGCGCTACGATGCGAACGGCCAGCCCTTCTTCTTTCAGCCAGTTTTCAGCGAATGGCTCGGCGTGCCATTGCCGCGGCTTGGCGATCCATTCGCCGACGCCGACCACATCACCATCAATGCCGGGTGTTTTGAGGGCATGTTCGTTCACCGGACCGTAGTGGAGCAGGTCGGGCTGCCTGATCCCCGGTTCTTTATCACTTGGGATGACGCGGTTTATGGATGGCTCGCGTCCAGGATCACACCTGTCGTCCTGGTCAACGACTTCGTGCTGAAACGCCTTCGGCAGCAGCGGCAGATCAGCCTAGGCATAAGGCATCTTAACGATAGCAGCGACTTGTCGCGCTTCCACGTGATGCGCAACCGCGCATATGTAGCCAACTATTTTGCGCAAGCTGGCGTGTTCAGGCCCTTTGGCTTTGCCCTGGGAACTATGCTGACAGCGTTCAAGGAGCTGACGCGCATTGTGGCGATCGAACGGCGGGCCGAAGGGGTCATTCCCTTGTGGCGGGGCTGGCGAGCGGCGCGACGGATTCGCCGGGAGAAAAACTGGCGGCCTATGCCTCAACTTGCTCATCAGCAGACGCCTTCTTCCCGGGCTCAGTGAGTAGGGCTTGGGCATAGAGCCGAAGACTTTCCGGTAGATCCTCGATCAGCGACCCCCCGTCACTAATTCTGTCGGGTAAGCTCTGCAGAATGCTGCTCGCCTCATTGTCATAGGCGGAGAAGGCGGCGTCTCCAGGATCGGGACGGCTTGCCAGGAGTGAGCTTAGGATCAGGCGCAGGCAGCAGTCATCGCAGAAACGCGTACCCAGTTGTAGTGCTCGCCGAGATACGGCCGCAGCTGTTGTTGCCAGTTCATTGCCGGACATGGGGCGGTGGGACGGCTCTTCCCCTTTGCGCCTTACTCGCACGACTTCGGGGTTCAAGAGCAAGGTTTCCGCAAGCAGTGCTGGCGCGGCGCTCTCGGCGTTGCCGAGGTCAGGCTCCAGATTGTGGAACTCCAAAAAGGAGCGGCGGAACAGCGCTGGTCGGACTAACGGCTCGGTGCACAGGCTCTCGGCTGCACTGCGTTGAACATCCACGACAAGATGCTCCTTGCCCTGAGCGGTGCCAAGGACCGCAAGATCCGCATTGCCGATGATCGCAGCCTCGAACAGTCGCGCTGTTAGCGGCAGGGAGAGATGGTGTGCCAACATCCCAAAACCAAGATATCGGCCGCTGGCGAGCGGGACGGCCTTAGCCAGCGCTTCGGCCGTTGTCGGCGCTTCTGCAATCACGATCTTGAGGCGTTCGGACGCACGAGATTCCAGCCGGCTCCGGGTTTCCTGGTTGAGATCAGTTGCAGCAAGAACCAGCTCGACGGTGAAGGCGGTCGGCTCGTCTTCGAGAGCCAGAAGACTGTCGGCGTTTGCAGCGGGTAGGATCAACGAGATGTCGATCGCGTCAGCGGGCCCGGCATGGATCAAGGTGTGCAGGCTTGCATCGCGGAGGCGGAAGTGGCGCGCGAGGGACTTCAGGCGCGGGTAAATACCGCCTGTCGGGTAGCGGAGCGACTCAAAAGCCCCAATCAGCCAATCAATGGTGGTGTGCGCCGCAATCTCTTCCACCATGGCCAAATCGAAGCAGCTCTCATCGATATAGACGTTGACCAGCTTGTTCTTGAAGGCTTCTAGCTCGGAAAGGCTCCCCAATATCGTAATTCCCGGAATTGCCTCAAGGTAGGAGCGCTGCTCAGCCCTTACATAGGGGCTTGGGTGGAATAGCAGTGCCTGCGAGCCTGGACGCGCATGGACAAAGTTTATGGCTCGTTCCGCGCCTGCGGGGCCAAGATGGACGAGAATTTGGGCGGCACTCGCGTCCAGGAATGCCTCACCATTGTAAGAAACCGCCATCGAACTGGTGGCGTCATGAACCCGTGCAGTTAGCTGTTCCGGCAACCACAAGCTACGGGCAGAATGGGAGGAAAGGGCGGGCAGATGATCGGAAAGGGCGGTCATGGACGGCTCCATTGCCGCGCACGCGTGAGGGCACGCTGTAGCAGTCGGCTCGTCCCAGCGCGGTTCTCCGGGCCTAAAGCAATTTCCGGCTCAACTTGCTCGGGCTCGCGGCGGTGTGTCGCGATCATGAAGTCAGCCTGAGTTTCCGGCTCGGCGGTGCGGGAGTGAACCTGCTCAAGACGTGCAGCATCTTTTTGCAGGAACAGCCATGTCATAAAGGCACGGTCAGTTGGCAGCGCCCCTGGTTGCAGAGCGGCCGCTATCCACTCATCGGGCAGCTTTTCGAACTGGTCGCCAAGTAGTGCCACCAAGTTGGTGCGCAGAACCGGCGGCACCGACACGGCGCACCAAAGGGCGAATTGGGCGAGGAATGACACAGCATGAACGCCGGCGAGGGAGTGACGATGTTCTGCGAACACCCCCTCATTCATGATTGCCATCGACCGCACCAGGTCAAAGCGGCTCAGGTCGTTGCGGTCGGTGATCTTGCCCTGTCGTTGGGTTCGATAGAAGTAGCCGGTCTCGCCAGTAAGCACCATGCGGTCTGCAGCAAACAAGGCGTCGAAGTGAAATGGCAGATCCTCGTAGACGATGCCTTCGGGAAAGCGTGCCACCCTCTCGCGCAGGAAGGCACTTGAATAAACTCTGTTGCAGCACTGCGGCTCCATACCACCCAAGATGGGGTGTGCCTCAATGTTGGTAACCGCCAGTTGCCGCCCGTTCAGCACGGCTGCTCTAATGCCCTCATCATAAAAGGGCCAGAACTCGGTTTTGCGTTCATGGAAGACAACCGCTCGGAGCCAACCGAAGTCGGCTTTGTGCCGATCCATCAGTATCACGAGATTGGCGTAGGCAGCCGCGTTTATCCAATCATCGCCATCCACAAAGGCGATCCTAGGCGCCGTGGCGTGTTTTAAGCCCAAATTGCGGGCAAAGCCGGGCCCTTTTGGCTCCATCGAGCCAGTGTTCAGCAGACGAATATTTGCATTAGGATGAGCGGCGGCAAAGGTTTGCACCTTGAGCGCCGTATCATCGGCGGATGCATCATCCACAACGATGATTTCGCTTGAGATGACCATGGGAGCCGTGACGCTGGCAAGGCAGGCTTCGATATAGCCGCTCAGATTGCGTGCGGGAACGATGAAGCTTAGATCCGCCATTAGCCGGTAACAGTTCCTTCGAACAGAGTGGAAGTGTCTTTGGTCTTGATCGATTTGGAGCTTACGGGCATGAGGCCCTGCGCTTGAAGAATGCCGCTCATGGCGCGCTCAAACCGATTGTCCTTGTGCGCCACAAACTGGCGAATGGCAGCTTCCCTCGTGGCATAATGCGCCGCATCGTTCAGCAGTGGCTCAATGGCCTGGGCCATCGCATCTACATCGCCGAGTTGCACGAAGTCGACGATACCGGCCAAGGTACCATGCTCCGCTTGGTCTGCTCCCACTTCACTGATCACCGGCGTGCCGAGCGAAAGAGCCTCTAGCAGCCGATTGGTTTCAAGCAGACCGTTCTCGTAGAAGTGGATGTTGAGCACCAGCTTGGCGCGCCGGATTGTGTCGCGCATGGCATCATCAAAGAGATCATTGATGATCGTCACGTTGAAGCGCCGTCCGAGCGTCTCGAGTATTCGGATTCTTCGAGGGCAGTTTTCGTTGCCGTAGAACAAAACATCGATGTCTTTTTGCTGAGCGGTGTCGAGCAGTAATTCCGGGTTGGTGTCTAGCGGCATGAAGGCAAGCTGTTGAGCAGGGACGCCTTGTGCCTCCAGGTAGGCAATGTTCTGTTGGGAATAGTCGAGAATAAGTTCGGCGCGTGAGAGCAACCGGAAGTAACCTGATGTGAACCAGCGACTAGCCACGTGCTGTTCCATCTGCACGGCGTAATACCCGTCCGGCAGATCGGGGAAGTTTTGCGGGCAGACCACGAACACGGCTCGGTACGGGCTGGGGTCCCCGACGCGATCACGAACCATGTCGACCGCGAAGCCCGCCTGCCGGAGGTTCCTTGCGATAAGCTCAGCGGTGAAAAGCGCATGCGCCGTCGTGGCAACAAGGCAGCGCTCGGGTTTCTGATGCTCCGCAGCCGTGCTGGATCCTTTGCCGGTTTTTAGAGCCTGCCCGGTGCGCACGAGGCCAAGCTTAAGCTGCCGCACGGGTGCCGTGAGGCGCCAAGAGGTGCTCGCGCGCATCTGCGCTAGTTCACGCTCGGCACGCTCGGCGCGGATGGAAAGCTCATGGACTTGCCGGCGTGCTGTTTCCACTTCCTCCCCCAACGCAATTTCGCGACGACTTGCCTCATCGGCTGCAACTTTCAGGCGGGCGGTCGCTTCCTCGGCGAGCACAGGCCCAAGCAGGGCTGATGCAGGATCAAATTGCGCCCGAATTTCGCTCAATCGATGCTGAGCCTGAGGGCGCTGCCCTATGTCGCTCAGCAATCTGCTGGCGAGATAAGCGTCACTGACCGGACCGGGCAAGCGTGCCAGATCTTCGGGGGCGTAATTGAAGTGAGCCAGATCGGACCGCAGCGAAGCAACAATTTCAGCATCAGGAGTGCTAGAGGTGATACGCGCCTCCTCCATCCAGCTTCGCAAGTGGCCGATATGTGCTGCGGGCTCAGCTAGCAGTTGCTCGAACTCCACATGGAACGGCTTGAAGCTACGGCTGTGTGCTTCTGCATCCAATTGGTGGCGTAGCCAAAGCAGGGAGGCGAAACCCTCGGAGAAGCCGTTACGGTGTACCAGCGAGGCGGCGACCGACAGCGGATTGCGCAAGGTCAGCGCGATCCGTACAGAGACGTCCATCTCAGATAGCAATTCGATGAAAAAGGGTACGAAACGGCAGATTCGCGGGTCCTTGACGATGAAGACGGGGGCATTGCCGTATTCTTCAAGCAACAGCGTCTTAACGCGCGTCTTAAACTCATCGAGCCTGCGTAGCCCCAAACGCGAAAGATCGAGTGGACCTAAGTCGTCCCAGCGGCTCCCTGCGGCTTCCAGCAACTCGTCATGGAGAGCCAGCAGTTTTCTGGGCTCCCAATGTCCCGCGTCATTGCCCAATTGGGCCCCAAGCAGGTTTGTGGGTAGCTGGGCGCCCAAAAGGTTCAAGATACGCGTAAGCGCACTGGTTCCAGAACGATGCATTCCAAGAACAAGAATGCAGGTGCGCATGCTGGTTTGCTCTCCTCTACAGCAAGACTGCAGCGACTATGCTGCTTTGCGTCGCTCGTTCAAAATTCAGCATGGGCCGGAGCCTCATTTATGGGGGTGCGAGCGCTGGCGACGAACTAGCGCTTGTAAGACCAAGATTGCCTTAAGACAACCTTCGTCATCCCTTCGGCCTAGTCTGCTTAGCTATGACGATAGGCTCCCGTTGCAGTCAGCGTGACTGGGGGATGGCCCACCACGAGCCGGACGGCGGTGAGGCGGGCGGTGGCGAAGGCTCCGGTGTCGATATTGATGTGGGAGGGTAAGAGGAGGGGAGTTGGGAGCGGAGTGTGGCCATGCACCACGACCTTGCCGAAGGCGGTGTAATCGGTGGCGGCGTCTGGGCGGTACCAGAGCAGGTCGTCTTCGCTTTGCTGCTCGAGGGGCAGGCCGGGGCGCAAGCCTGCATGCACGAAGATGGTGGTCGGTGTTTCGATCACGCTGGGGGCGGCTTCGATAAACCGTCGGTGAGCCGAGGGAATAGAGCTTTCCAATATGGCGCGGGCGCCTTTGCCGGATAGGCCGCGAAGCGCACCGGCAGTCAGCCCGTAGGACTGCAGTGTTTGCGTCCCGCCAAGCCCCAGCCAATGGTGCCGCTCGGAAGGGGCGGCCAGGAAATCAAGCATCATGGCTTCGTGGTTGCCTGCCAGGGCCAGCCGCGTGAAGCCATCCGGCGGGGGCGCGAGCAGATGCTCGATCACGCCGGCGGAGCGGGGACCGCGATCAACATAGTCTCCCAACATCACGAGCCATTTCTCGCCCGCATATGATGCGGCGTCAGCAAGGATCATGCCTTCCAGTTGCTCGAGCAGATCAAGACAGCCGTGAACATCGCCCACGGCATAGACGACTGCCGGATCAGTTGAAGCGCGCAGCCTTGGCCGCTCCCCTTCGGCGGTGAGTGCAGATCGATCGAGCAGCCGCTGCAGGAACTTCATCTTGTGCACCATCCGCGGCACAAGTGCCGGCTTGGGTCGGGGGCGGTCCGGCTTGGGTGAGCCAGTTCTCTTGTAACACCAGTATTGCAGCAAAGGCTGCCAAGGAGATCGTGCCGACGCGATGATTCAAAATCGGGCAGGACTGTTTATCACATCGTGCCGACGGCGATGCGGTCACCCGCTGGCTCACATTTAGCAGTGCAAGCGCGCAAGATTAACTGGAACAGCAGAGTCTTGAAGATTCAAGTTGGCTAGGAGTTCTACATACGCAATACTCTGTTTACCACGCGAGCTATCAGGCCTGCCATGAACAATGTCATGCGTCCTCTTGATACCCAGACAGCAAAGTACATTACCGAACTTTTGCTGGAGGATGCGGGCGCTCAGGGTGCTCTTGTTCAAGTGGTTCCGGAAAACGACAATGAACTGCCCGTACAAACGGAACATGGAGGCCTGCCGCTGCTCTGGGAAGACGGCTGTCCCGTCGCGGCTGTTCCGAGCTCGTCCCAGTTGCAGATCAAGCGAGTGGTCGATGTAACCCTCGCCCTCGCAGCGCTTCTTGGGCTGGCTCCGCTCTTGCTCCTTGTCGCAGTCCTTGTGGCCGCCACCAGCCCGGGCCCGATCCTGTTCAGGCAGCGGCGCGAAGGGCTGGGTGGGCGCTTGTTCTGGACATTGAAGTTCCGATCCATGCCGGTGGATCGCTGTGACAAGAGCGGGTTGCAGCAAACCAGGCGGAATGATCCGCGGCTCACGCCTTTTGGCGCCTTTATCCGCCGGACCAGCATTGATGAGCTGCCGCAATTGCTCAATGTGCTGCGAGGAGAGATGTCCCTGGTCGGGCCTCGTCCGCATGTGCCGGGCATGTTTGCCGGCGGCATGCCCTACAAGGATCTGGTGCCCTATTACGATTGTCGGCTTGCCGTGCGGCCGGGGATCACTGGCTGGGCACAAGCCAATGGCCTGCGCGGGCCGACGGGTGATGCGGAGGCGGCACGGTCCCGCATCGAGTTCGACCTGGCCTATATGCAGAACTTGTCCGTGTGGCTTGATCTCAAGATACTGGGTCTTACCCTGCGAAACCAGTTTTTGACCGGGTCCGGCCACTAAGCTGGTGGTGAATGGCGGGGGTGACCTCATCGTGGCGGAGCGGTGAGAGCAGTTGGTGTGCGTGCGAGGGCCAGCCAAGGGCAAGAAATTTTACCCGGGCTGCTGCGCGCGCCACGCGACGATCTCGTTTAACTCTACTCTCCTGCTAGAGTATTGCGCGCAACGTCTTCAGGGAGACTCAGATTGAGAACGACAGCCAGACTGCTTGCCTATGGCGCCTTGGGCGCTTCTCTGGTGCTGGGCTTTGCCGTTACGGCGCATGGGCAGGATCGGACCATCATCAATGTCTCGTATGATCCGACGCGTGAGCTGTACCGGCAGTTCAATGAAGCCTTTGTGCGCCATTGGCAGGAAACCACGGGCGAAAACATTGCCGTACAGGTGACCCATGGCGGTTCGGGCTCACAGGCACGCACGGTGATCGACGGGCTTGAGGCCGATGTGGTCACCCTGGCCCTCGAGAGCGACATCAATGCCATCGCCGACGGAACCGATCTCATCCCCGACGACTGGCGCGAGCGGTTCGAGAACAACAGCGCACCCTATACGTCCACAATCGTGTTCCTGGTGCGCAAGGGCAATCCGGACGGCATCGTTGATTGGGGTGACCTGATCAAGGAGGGGGTGGAAGTGATTACGCCCAATCCCAAGACTTCGGGCGGCGCCCGCTGGAATCTTCTGGCTGGATGGGCCTGGGCGCGCGCCCAGGAGGGCGGGAGCGACGAAACGGCGAAGGCCTTCATCACCGAACTTTACCGGCATGTGCCCGTGCTCGACACCGGCGCGCGTGGCGCGACCACGACCTTTGTGCAACGCGGCATCGGCGATGTGTTGCTGGCCTGGGAGAACGAGGCCTACCTCGCGATGGAGGAGCTTGGCCCTGATGCGTTCGATATCGTGACCCCCTCCGTTTCGATCCTGGCCGAGCCGCCCGTCGCCCTGGTGGAAGGCAATGTGGACCGCAAGGGGACGCGGGACGTTGCGGAGGCATATCTGCAATATCTTTATTCAGACGAAGGGCAGGCCATCGCCGCTGCGAACTATTATCGCCCATTCCGCCCCGAGGCTGCGGCTCCCGAGGATGTTGCGCGGTTTGGTGAGGTCAATCTTGTGACTATCGAGGAGTTCGGCGGCTGGCGCGAGGCGCAGCCGGCGTTCTTTGCCGATGGGGGCATCTTCGACCAAATTTACTCAGGCCCTACACAGTAGTTTTGGAGGATCGGCCGGGCAGCCGGCCGATCCCCGCCTTGTTGATCCCTTTTTCGCCCATCCCGAGGTGGTGCGGGTCTATCCATTCGCTTGCGTCACTATGCCCGACTAAGGTATCTCGCGCATAAGCGTCGGGCGAGAAGGCGAAGAGCATGATCAAAGACGGCGGCGTCGGCACGGGAGTGCCCGAGGAATCATTCGTAATTGCCGATCGGCCATCGGCTTACTGCGCCAGCCTCCCAGTAGCCGACAGCCGTAGCCTTGTCGCAGTGGGCCCGCGGGCCAAGCGGGAGCAAGCATGAGCGCGGCCGGGAACAGACACAGCATGCCGCTCCCTGATCAGCAACTCGCAGGGATGCTTTCCGCACGGGACGCAATCGAGGGTCGGCTGGAGCAGTTGCTTGCCAGTCCAACAGGTGTGCCGCCCAATTTGAGCGCGGCGTTGCGTCATGCGCTGCTTGCCCCCAGCAAACGCATCCGGCCCTTGCTGGTTTATCATGTGGTGGAGCCCCAGGACGCGCAGATTGCCGGCGCGCTCGACCTGGGGTGCGCGGTGGAGATGGTCCACACCGCCTCGCTCATTCTGGATGATTTGCCCTGCATGGACGATGCGGTGATGCGCCGGCAACGCCCGACAACGCATATGGCGTTTGGGCAGGCGACCGCCATTCTGGCGGCTATTGCCCTCTTGAGCCAGGCCTTTGGGATATTGGCGGCGCTTGCCGGCGTTGACGATGCCACCAAGACCCGACTGGCGGCGGAGTTGTCGGCGGCGGTAGGCTGGACCGGCTTGGTGGCGGGCCAGGAGCTCGACGTCAATGAGCGCGCCAGTATTGTTGCCGTGGATGGAATCGAGCGGCTGAATTGGCTCAAGACAGGCGTGTTGTTTGTCGCAGCCGCCCGGATGGGCGCCATGCTGCGCGGCCTGCCCGATGAGGAGGTGGAGGCCGTTGGCTTGTTTGCTTCCCATTTGGGACTGGCGTTTCAAACTGCCGACGACCTGCTCGACAGCAATGCGACGGCCGACGAGGCAGGCAAGGATGTCGGCAAGGATGGCAACAAGACCACGCTCGTGACCTTGTTTGGCGAACAGGCGGCGCTGCTCAGCTATCGCGAGCATTTGGACAAGGCGGAAGCTGCGCTGTTGCAGACGCGGGTCAATGCCCCGCCATTGATGGCCATGATCGCGCGCCTGTTTGAACGACGCGAGACCCCGACGCCGTGATCTCGCAGCCAGCGGCACTACAAGTCCAGGCGCTGCGCATCAGCTATGGCAAAAGACAGGTCCTTAACGGGGTCGACCTCGTGGTGAACGCGGGCGAGATCTTCGGCTTGCTTGGGCCCAATGGCGCGGGCAAGACAACGTTGATCCGGTCGATCTGCGGGCGCTGCAAACCCGATGCGGGGCAGATCTCCATCGCCGGCAAAGTGGGCCGGGGCAGGGATGTGCGCCGCCAAATCGGCCTCGTGCCGCAGGAGATCGCGCTTTATCCCCATCTCACCGCGCGCGAAAACCTGCTGGTATTCGGGCGCTTGATGGGGCTTTCGGCCGCCGAGGCCAAGGCCGCTGTGGTCTGGGCGAGTGCTGCCACCCATATCGAGGCACGACTGGCCGATCAGGTGGGGATCCTGTCAGGTGGCTGGAAGCGCCGCGTCAATATCGCGGCGGCTATTCTGCATCGCCCGGCGCTGCTAATCCTCGATGAGCCAACCGTCGGCGTCGATGTGGAAGCACGTAACCATCTGCACGAAGTGATTGCCGAATTGGCGGGTGCGGGCATGGGAGTGCTGCTGGCGACCCACGATCTCGATCAGGCCGAAACCATTTGTTCCCGGGTGGGCTTTTTGCGCGGCGGAGTGATCGGGCCGCAGGGCGCGACGCGGGCGCTGGTGGATGAGGTGTTTCAAGGGCGCCAACAGATCATTGTCGAGTTGCGGCGCGCCCCAACACCAGAGCAGATCGACTTCCTCAATCAGCGTGGGTTTGAGCCGGTGCAGGCAGCGATGATCTGGTCGCGCATGAGCGGGGCGACGCCGATACCGGCTGCAGACCTGGCGAAATGGCTGGCCAATGCCGGCATCGAAACGCGTGAATTGCGGCTGCGGGAGCCAGGGTTGGACAGTCTTTTTCTCCACCTGTCGCGGCAAGGGCAAGCAGTGCCGGGGGCAGCCGCGTGATCCTGGCCATGCTGCGCGTCATGGTGCTCAGTCTTGTGCGCGATCGCGGTGCGCTGGCGATGGCCTTTGTGCTGCCGCCGATGATCTTTGTGATCTTTGCCGCAATTTTTGCAGGGACCGGGGGGGAGGAAATGCGCCTCCAGGTGGGGTTCGGGGTGGCTGATGCTGCGTCCGTCGATCCCCGGTTCGAGGCGGCGTTACGTGAAATCCCCGCGCTACGGGTGCTGGAGGGCAGCATTGGCTCGGAAGCCGAGATGCAGGCATTGGTGCAGGCAGGCCACGCCGATGTGGGGCTGTTTCTGCGTGATGGGCTGGCACGCACCGATGCCGCACCAGTGGTGATCTTTGCCGACCCCGCCAAGAGCATGGCCCCGGCCATATTGATGGGCCATGTGCAGCGCATCCTGGCCCAGGATCTGCCCGATGTCGCGGTGTCGAGAACGGCACCCCTGGTGGGTGAGCTCGTGGGCGGCTTTTCACCAGAACAATCCCAGCGTCTCACCGCGGCTCTCAACGCGCTGGCCGCAGGGCCGGCGGAGGGCGGTGCGAGCGCCGAGCTCAGCGAGATCCATACCGTGGGTGAGGCCAGCGATGGCAGCGCCGCGGTCACCTATTATGCGGGTGCCGTCGCGATCCTGTTTCTGCTGTTTTCGGCCATGCAAGGGGCGGCGACGCTGATCGAGGAGCGCAATTCGGGCATTGTCGATCGATTGGCGGTGGGGCCGGCGGGAACCGATGTCGTCGTGATCGGCAAGTTCCTGTTCCTGATCGGGCAGGGCGTGGTGCAGGCCGGCTTGATCTTCGGGCTCGCCATCCTGCTTTACCAGGTGCCGGTGCTGCAGCATTGGTGGCCCTGGTTGCTGACCACTGTTGCCGCGGCCGTGGCGGCGGCGGGCCTAGGGCTGGCCGTAGCCGCATTTTGCACCAGCAAGCAGCAGGCTCAGACCATCGCGACCTTCCTCGTGCTGGTGTGTTCGGCGGTGGGTGGCTCGATGGTGCCTCGGTTCATGATGCCGCCCTGGCTGCAGGAACTGGGCTGGTTCACCCCCAATGCCTGGGCCATCGAGGCGTATCAGGGTGCGATGTGGCGGGGGGACGCCCTAGCGGCATTGGCGCCGAGCCTCGCCGTTCTGGTCGGGACCGGGCTGGTCGGGGTGTCGTTGGCGGTGGGGATCTCGCGGTTGCGGCTGCGCTTTTAGGCCGCGCGAGCTCTTGCCCTCACTTCAGCCGCGTTCTGGGCTATGCTAGACTAGACACAGGCGCCTGATCGAGTTTGAACATGGACACGCTTCTCCACTTTCTTGTGCCGACCGTGCTGGTGGTGGCAACCACCGCCTTCATGGAATGGTTCGCATCCTGGTCGCATGAGCACATCATGCATGGCTGGGGTTGGGGCTGGCATCAGTCACACCACGAGCCGCACGACGACGCGCTGGAAAAGAACGATCTCTTTGCGGTCGTGTTTGCCGGCTTTGCCATCGCCTTGTTCGCGCTGGGGGCTTTTGTCTGGTGGCCACTGACCTGGATTGCGCTGGGCATCACCATCTACGGCGCGTTGTACTTTTTCATGCATGACGGGCTGGTGCACCAGCGCTGGCCGTTCAAGCATGTGCCCCGCAAAGGCTATCTGAAGCGGGTCTACCAGGCCCATCGCCTTCACCATGCCGTGCAGGGCAAGGACGGATGTGTTTCATTCGGCTTTGTTTATGCCGAACCGGTCGACAAGCTGGTCAAGAAGCTCAACACGGGGCGCCGGCCATTCGATGCCGAGGCGCTCAAGGACGAAGAACGTCCCACCGCCTAAGGGCGCTGCCAGAGCCCGTCGCGATCGGCCTGGGGACGGGGCAGGCGGGAGGCGGCCACATCGGCGAGGCTCGCGAGAACCAGCAGGGCTTTGCGGGTGCCGGAGGTCGAGACCCGGGCGTCCCAAGCCTTGGGGCCGCCCTGGCGCAATTGGGTGCCGATGGCGCGATAAACCCGGCGCGCGGCAGCAATGGCCCAGGCCGAACGGGGCGGCAGCGCCGCCATTCCCGATCCTGCGGACGCATAATAGCGCTCGGCCAGGTCCAGCAGTTCAAGAGCCGCACGATGCAGCGCCGGGCGCTGTTCGGCATTATCGGCCTCGATGGTGGTGATGCCATGGCGCGCGAGCAGGTCGGCGGGGAGGTAAACCCGGCCGGCGCGGGCGTCTTCAACTACATCGCGGGCGATATTGGTGAGCTGGAAAGCGATGCCGAGGTCCGAGGCACGATCCAGCACGCGGCTGTCGCGGGCGCCCATGATCATGGCCATCATCACGCCAACGACGCCAGCCACGTGGTAGCAATAATCGAGGGTGTCGTTGATGGTAGCGTAATGGCGCTCGGCGGTATCCATGGCGAAGCCGGCCAGCAGTTCCTGGGGGTGGCGCGCCGGGATTTGGTTGCGCTCGACGACGCGGCGCAGCGCTTCAAAGATTGGATCGTTTCCCGTTTCGCCCCGCAGTGCGGCGGCGGTCTGTTCCTGCAGCTGATGCAGCCGCTCGGCTTGGCCGCGCCGGAATTCGGGGTCCTGCGCATGGCCCAGGGTCTGCCCGTCTATGACGTCATCGCAGTGGCGGCACCAGGCATAGAGCATGACGGCGTCGTCGCGGGTTTGCCGATCGAACAGGCGCGCGGCGGCGGCAAAGCTCTTGGAGCCCTGGGCAATGGCGGTTTCGCTTTGGGTAACGACCGCATCGCTCATGGGGCAGCATCCGCAATCATCAGGCCGGCGGTGGCCTTGGCCGAACCGACCACGCCGGGAATACCAGCGCCGGGATGGGTGCCGGCGCCCACGATATAGAGATTGGCGAAGTTGTCGTCGCGGTTGTGGGGCCGGAACCAGGCGCTCTGGGTCAGGATCGGCTCGACCGAAAAGGCGGAACCGAGATGGGCGTTGAGTTCGTCGCGGAAGTCGAAGGGGGTGAAGTGGCGAACCGTCACCAGATCCTTGAGGAGATCGGGGATGTAGTGATCGTTGAGGTATTGGAGGATGCGGTCGCGATAGATCGGCCCCTGCACGTCCCAGTCAATATCGGCAGTGCCCAGATGGGGTACGGGCGAGAGCACGTAATAGGCGCTGGAGCCGGCCGGGGCGAGGCTGGGGTCGGTGACTGACGGGGCGTGCAGATAAAGCGAGAAATCATCGGCGAGGCCATCGGCCTTGAAGATTTCCGAGATCAGTTCGCGATAGCGGGGCCCGAACAGCACCATGTGGTGGCGCAGTTCAGGATGTTCGGTCTTGAGGCCGAAATAGATCACGAAGAGCGACATGGAGAAGCGCTTCTTTTCGAGCGCCTTGGCTTGGGCGGGCCCGCGCTGGGTGGCGCGCAGCATGTGCTTATAGGTGTGCACCACATCGGCATTGGAGGCGACCATGTCGAAGCGCTGGGTGGTGCCATCTGCGAGTGATACACCGGTGACGCGGTCGCCCTCGGCTTCGATGCGGTCGATGGCGGCGTTGAGATGGACCTTGCCGCCCAGATCCTCGAAGAGGCGCACCATGCCCGCGATCAGGGCGCCCGTGCCCCCTTGAGCAAACCAGACGCCGCCCTTGCGTTCAAGGGCGTGGATCAGGGCATAGATGGAAGAGGTCTCGAAGGGATTGCCGCCAACCAGGAGCGAATGGAAGCTGAAGGCCTGGCGCAGTTGGTCGTCCTTGATGAACTGGGCGACCTTGGAATAAACGCTGCGATGACTTTCGAGGCGCACCAACTGGGGGGCGGCCTTGATCATCGACCAGAAGTTGAGGAACGGCACGGTGCCCAGCTTCTCGTAGCCCTCGCGATACAGGTCTTCGGAATAGCGCAGGAAGCGGTGGTAGCCAGCCACGTCCTCGGGGGACTTGGCGGCGATCTGGCGATCGATATCGGCCTGATCATTGGCGTAGTCGAAGCGATAGCCGTCCTCCCAGCAGAGCTGGTAGAATGGGGTTACGGGCAAAAGGGTGACATAGTCCGAGAGCTTGCGTCCGCTCAGCGCCCAGAGCTGCTCAAGGCAGTCGGGATCGGTGATGACGGTGGGGCCGGCATCGAAGGTGAAGCCATCGTCGGTATAGACATAGGCGCGCCCACCGGGCTTGTCGCGCTTTTCATAGAGGGTCGTGGCAATGCCGGCGCTTTGCAGGCGAATGGCAAGGGCCAGCCCGCCAAAGCCAGCTCCGATCACTGCCGCGGTTTGATTGGGCTTGGTGCTCACGAGGGCTCCTGGGACAAGAAGGGCGCTTCCCGCAGACAGGGCAGGGCGCGATGAATGGGGACGGGCGGCTTGCCCATCAGGATGCGCGCCATGTCGGCCGGCGTGGTCTGGCCGGCATAGAAGCGCTCGATCAGCGGTTCGCCGAGGCGATAGAACCGCTGCAGGACGAGGTGGCGGCGCTCGGGCCTGGCGGCGCGGAACAGCATGCGGTTCAGCAGGCGGTAGAACTTTTGCGCACGGGCGCGTGCAATGGCGTGGGCGCGGATGCGTGCGGCCAGTTCGGGGCTGGCGGACGGCCAGGTCTCGGCCACCAGATTGGCAACGCGCACCGCTTCGGGGAGGCTATAGCCGGTAGTGGGATGAAACAGCGCGGCCCGCATGCCCGCCTGCGGGATGTCGCGAGGACGATCGGCCCAGAATTGCTCGGCATCATAGGCGAGCGCGATCGGCAGGACGCCATGTTCCTCGCGCACCACGCTGGCGATGGTCCAGCCCTGCGCCTGGGCGTAGCCAGCTATGTCGCGGGCAAGTTCATCGCGATCGAGGTTGTCGCCATCCGAATATCTGGTGTCCTCGATGAGGATGCGCGTGGGCGAAAAGGGCAGGAGATAGACAAAGCGGTAGCCGTCGCGCTGGTCGACCGAGGCATCCATGATCACAGGGAGTTTGATCCCGTGCGGCTCGGTGGTTTCAACTTCCTGCCCGACGAATTTTTGGAAACCGAGCGCCAGCGCGGGGCTGGGGGTGAAGCCGCTGGTGTCGATGACGCATTGGGCCCGCAGCTCTTCGCCGCTGGCGAGGGTCACTCCCTCCGGGCGCAGATCGGCCACGGGGGCGGCACTGCGGATCGTCAGGTTGGGAAGAGCTTGCATGGCCGCGGCCACCGAGGCCGAGGACAGGCTCGCATAGCCGGAGCGGAGATCGCGTGAAAAGGCCTGGAAGCGGACGGACTGGCCAGCCCAGCGATGGGCGATGAGCGGGGACAGCCAATGCAGGTCGGCAGCGCTGACATCCCCGGTGTGGAACGACCAGGTATGTTCGCCAAAGGGCTGGTCACTGGCTTCGAGCATGACGATGGGCGGGGGATTGGGCGTCTTGGCGAGCCGTTGCGCAATCAAGCCGCCGGCCAGTCCCGCACCAACGAGAATCAGCGGATCGGTGGTGGTGCCATGCTGCATGAAGATGGTGGGGTCCGCTCGGTGTTGCGGGCGGACAATAGGGGATTGGCGGGCAAAGTCATCAAGCTTCGTTGCAGCGGCGCTAACATCTTCGAGCGCGAAGGCGCAGGAGCCGCAGAGCTGCCGGAGTTCAGCCATCGTTGCCGCTGGGGCAACAGAGTGTAGCGCCATCGCGCTGTTGCGCCGCCGCGGGTCGGTAGCCGATATTCAGGCCCAGAAAAGAAGGAGTGTGGCCATGGCTATCGAACATTATCGGGATGCGCCGGGTGCGGGAGCGGAGGCGCCGCTGTTTGTGCTGTTTCATGGCACGGGCGGGGACGAGAACCAGTTCTTCGCGCTTGGGAGCCAGCTGCTGCCGGGTGCGCGGGTGGTCACGCCTCGGGGCGATGTCAGTGAAAGCGGGGCGCTGCGCTTTTTCCGCCGCACTGGAGAGGGCGTCTATGACATGGACGATCTTTGGGCACGGGTGGCTGATATGGCCGCGTTTATCGAGGCGCGACGGGCGGAAAGCCAGCCGAGCAAGCTCGTCGGGCTGGGTTATTCCAATGGCGCCAATATCCTCGCGGCGCTGCAGTTTGTCCGGCCCGACCTGTTTGATGCCAGCGTGCTGATGCACCCGCTGATCCCGTTTGCGCCGGAACCGAACCCCGGTCTGGCGGGGCGGCAGGTGTTGCTGACGGCGGGCCGGCGTGACCCGATGGTGCCGGCCGGGGCGACCGAGGCGCTGGAGCAGTATTTCGCCGGGCAGGGCGCGCAGACACGCCTCTTCTGGCACGAAGGCGGCCACGAGCTGCGGCAGGAAGAACTGCTGGAAGCCCGGGATTTTCTCAGCCCTTTCGCGCCCCGGGAGGCCTGAGCGACGCCCTAAGCCGCCCGATTAAGCTTGTCAAAGGCCCGGATTTGCCGGACCGGATTGTCGTGCTAGCACATGACGATCCGGGGGAGGACTTCGATGAGCCGTATCGCTGTTACAGCCTTGACCATCGCCGTGCTGGCCGTGCCGGCATCGGCCGCCAGCTTTGATTGCAGCAAGGCGAGCACGCCTTTCGAGCGCGCCATTTGCGAGAACCCCGAACTGTCGCGCGCCGACGAGACCCTTGCCAAGAGCTTTGCCACGGCGACCGGTGGGCTGACCACCCAAGCAACGGATGCCCTGCGCGCCGACCAGCGGAGCTGGCTCGACTTTGCCCAGCGCGCCTGCAGCGATGATGCGCAGCCCTTGACCACGGGGAGCTATGACGAAGAAGGGGTCTCGTGCCTGCGCACCCTGTTCGAGAACCGGGGCAAGGTTCTGGAAGGCAGCCGCATGCTGGGTGGCAAGCGGTTCTATCCGACGAGCAACTACGCGGTGCTGCCCGATCCGGAAGCGGCAGGCGATCCGGATTCCTTTTGGAAGGTGGCCACCCATTCGCTGGCCCTGCCCCTGCTGGACAGCGACGATCCCCTGGCCGCGGGGTTCAATGAGTTCGTGGTTGCGCAAGCCAATGAGCTGACGCCGCTGCGCACGCTGGTGGATGAGGGGGAAGCCGAAGCGCTGGAAACCAGCAGCGACAGCGATGTCGCGATTACGGTCCAGGAGGTCACGCCCAGCCGGATCAGCCTTGATGTGTCGACCTTCTGGTATGGGCATGGCGCGGCGCACGGCAATTGGGCGACCACCTATCTGCATTACTATGTGCCCGAGAACCGCGCGCTGGAGGCCAGCGACTTGTTCACGGGTGAGGGCTGGCGGGGCAAGCTGCTCGACCTGGTCTGGCAGCAGCTGCAACAAGAGCATGGCGAAAACCTGCAGCTCGAGGGGCCGCAGGACCTGGCCGAGGTAGTGATCGATCCCAGCCGGTGGAGCTTTGAGAATGACCGCGGGCTCACCATGCAGTTCGAGCCCTATGAGGTGGCCGCCTACGCCTATGGCGCCCCGACGGTCACGATCGGCTGGGACAAGCTCGAGGACCTGCTCGGCCCCAATGCCAATGCGGTGCGCTACGGCTCCTGAGGCTCAGGCGCGCAGGTCGGCCCATTCGGGATGGCGGCGGAACTGTGCCACCACATAAGAGCATAGCGGGGTGATCTTGAAGCCCTCGGCGCGCGCATCGCTGATCGCCGCATTGACGAGGCGGGCGGCAATGCCGCGGCCTTCGAATTGCGGTGGCACGCCGGTATGGTCGATGACCATGGAGCCATCGGGTCCGGTGCGGTAGGTCATTTCCGCCTCTGCCCCGCCGTCGAGGCGCACGAGGTAGCGCCCGCTCTTGGGACCATCTTCACGTTCCACTGTGTATTGGGTGTCGCTCAAGGGGCTCGTCCTTGGTTGGATTGGGCTCGGATCATAAAACGCCGCGGGGCGCCGGCAAGTTGCCGGCGGGGTGGCCGCGAGAAACTGGAGATGCAGATGTCCATGCCTATTCACCACATGATTGCCGCCGGCCCGCAACCGGTGGCGCCGTTTTCCCATGCGGTGGAGGCCGATGGCTGGGTGTTCGTCACCGGGCAAATGCCGACCGACCCGGCGGCGCCCGATGCACCGCTGCCGGAGGGCATCGAGGCGCAGACGCGTCGCGTGGTGGAGAATTTGCGGGTGGTGCTGGCCGGGGTCGGGCTGGGACTCGAGCATGTCACCATGGCGCGGATTTACCTCACCCAGTTCGAGCGGGATTACGCAGCACTCAATGCGCTGTGGCCGACATTTTTCGAGGCCGGGAAACTGCCGGCGCGCACCACGGTGGGGGTGACGGCACTCGCGGTGGGGGCGCTGGTCGAGATCGATCTGGTGGCACGGCGGCCTTAGGACGTTGGTTGGCGGGGCATCGGTGAAGAGTGCCTTGCGTCGGGGCTCTCGTCCCCCACCCTTGATCCCTCCCCGCTAGGGGGAGGGTGTCGACTGCGGGTCCGGTGGGCTTAGGCGGTATAGGCTTTGACGGTCTGCTGCTGCTCGCCGAGGCCTTCGATGCCGAGGCGCATGACGTTGCCGGGCTTGAGCCAGACGGGCTCGGGCTTGATGCCCATGCCGACGCCGGGAGGGGTGCCGGTGGTGATGATGTCGCCGGGCTGCAGGCTCATGAACTGGCTGACATAGCTGACCACATGGGCGACGCCGAAGATCATGGTCTTGGTAGAGCCGTCCTGGTAGCGCTTGCCGTCCACTTCGAGCCACATCTTGAGGTTTTGCGGATCGGCAACTTCGTCCTTGGTCACGAGCCAAGGGCCGATGGGGCCGAAGGTGTCAGCACCCTTGCCCTTGTCCCAGGTGCCGCCACGCTCGGTCTGGAAGTGGCGCTCGGACACGTCGTTGCAGACGCAATAGCCGGCGACATAGTCCATGGCATCGGCTTCTTCGACGTAGCGGGCTTCCTTGCCGATCACGACGGCCAGTTCCACTTCCCAATCGGGCTTGATCGAGTTCTTGGGAATGATGACGTCGTCATTGGGGCCGATGATGGCGCTGGTGGCCTTCATGAAGATGATGGGCTCTTCGGGAATGGCCGCGCCGGTTTCGGCGGCATGGTCGGCATAGTTGAGGCCGATGCAGATGAACTTGCCCACATTGGCGACGCAAGGGCCGATACGATCGCTTTGCAGCTGGGGCAGGGCGTTGATGTCAGCCGCACGGATACGCGCCAGCCCTTCATCGGACAGGGTTTGCCCGCCAATATCGGCCACAACGCCGGTCAGGTCACGAACCGTGCCGTCTTCGGCCAGAATGGCGGGCTTTTCGGCGCCCTTGGGCCCAACGCGCAGCAGTTTCATCGGCGAACTCCATGGTTGTAAGTGGCTTTGCGCGGATTGCGTTCAGCCATAGGGAAAGGTGTCGGGGGTGTCGGCACTCTCGTCGCTGTCGGCGAAGAGGTGTGGGTATTCGCGGGCAAAGGCGAAGAGTTCAACCATGACCGCATCGATATGGGCGCGGATGGCTGATGTGGCCCCCTTCTGGTCGGCCGACAGGATGCCATCAAAGATCGCCTGGTGCTCGGCAATGGTGAGGGCGAGGCGACGCGGGGTGATGATGAGGCGGCGGGCGCGGTCGAGATTGGCGCGGGCCGAATCGATGATGCCCTTGATCTTGGTGAACCGCATGGAGCGGAAGATGATGTCGTGGAAATCAATGTCGAGCCCATGGAAGCGCTCGCTGTCTTCCTCGAGGGCGGCGGCACGTTGTGCCGCCATATTGGCGTGCAGCGCCTCGATTACTTCGGCGTCGTGATTGCCGATCAGCACGCGCAGGGCTTCGCTTTCGAGGCCCTTGCGGATCAGCATGTATTCCCGGACATCGGCAATACGTACGAGGGACACGGTGGAGCCGCGTTGCGGGGCAATTTCAACGAGGCCCTCGATCTGCAAGCGGCCCAGGGCTTCGCTGACCGGAAAGCGCGAAACGCCCAGTTCTTCGCAGATGGCTGCCTTGTCGAGAGTTTCGCCGGGAGCCAGTTGCAGCGAGACAATCGCCTGGCGCAGCGAATTGGTCACATCAAGGGTGACGCTGCCACGCGCTGGGGCATGGCTTCGCTGCAGAAATTGGTAGGGACGGGCTTCCGAACTCATGCTAACATGTTAGTCGCAGTCGAGGTTCCTGGCAAATCCAACGCGCGGAGCGGTTTTCCCGTGCCGCAGTCTGGCGGCAAGTCCGCAGGCGAGAGCGCCCAGAGACCCATGAGTGGAGCCAATTATGTCTGAGACCATGATTCGTCCGGAAGCCAGGACCCTGGTGCTGAACCCTCGCGACAACACGGCCGTGGCGCTGTCCAATCTGGAAGCCGGGACGGTGACGCCGCAGGGCGTGGTGATCGGCAAGCGCGTGCCTAAGGGGCACAAATTCGCGGTGCGGCCGATCCGCGCCGGCGAGGCCGTCACCAAGTTCGGGCAGATCATCGGCTTTGCCAAGGACGCGATCGCGGCGGGCGACTGGGTGCATGAGCACAATTGCGGGATGGGTGGCGCCGATGGCACGCTGCATCACGACTACGCTTTTGCCGAGGGGGCGGTGGCGCCCGAGATGGTGCCGGTGGCCGAGCGGGCGACCTTCCAGGGCTTCCGCCGCGCCAATGGGCGGGTGGGAACGCGCAATTATATCGGCATCCTGACCTCGGTGAACTGTTCGGCGACCGTCGCCAAGTTCATGGCCGAGGAGATCAATCGCTCGGGCATTCTGGCCGACTACCCCAATATCGATGGTGTGATCCCGTTCGTGCATGGCACGGGCTGCGCCATGGATATCCAGGGCGAGGGCTATCAGATCTTCCGGCGCACCCAATGGGGCTATACTGCCAACCCGAACCTGGGCGCAGCGCTGCTGGTGGGGCTGGGCTGCGAGGCGTTCCAGATCGGCAAGATGAAGGAAAGCTACGGGCTGAGCGAAACCGACACCTTCCAGACCATGACGATCCAGGAGATCGGCGGTACCCGCAAAATGGTCGATTGGGGCGTCGAGCGGATCAAGGAAATGCTGCCCGTGGCGGCGCGGGCGCAGCGCGAAACGGTGGATGCATCCGAGCTGATGCTGGCGCTGCAATGCGGTGGCTCGGACGGTTATTCGGGCATCACCGCTAATCCGGCGCTTGGTTATGCGGTCGATCTGCTGGTGCAGCAGGGCGGCACGGCGATCCTGTCCGAAACGCCTGAGGTTTATGGGGCCGAGCACATGCTCACGCGCCGTGCCGTTTCGCGTGAGGTGGGCGAAAAGCTGATCGAGCGCATCCATTGGTGGGAGGATTACACCAAGCGCAGCGGCGGGGAGATGAACAACAATCCTTCGCCGGGCAACAAGTTGGGCGGGTTGACCACCATCCTCGAAAAATCGCTGGGTGCCACCGCCAAGGGCGGCACCACGCCGCTAACGGCCGTCTATGAATATGCCGAGCAGGTGCGCGAAAAGGGCTTTGTGTTCATGGACACGCCCGGCTTTGACCCTGTTTCGGCAACGGGACAGGTAGCCGGTGGCGCCAATATCCTCGCTTTCACCACGGGGCGTGGTTCGGCCTATGGCTGCAAGCCGGTGCCTTCGATCAAGCTGGCCACCAATTCGGATGTTTATGCCCGCATGACCGAGGACATGGACATCAATTGCGGCGATATCATCGAGGGCGTCTCGATCGAAGAGAAGGGGCAGCAAATCTTTGATCTGCTGCTGCGCATCGCTTCGGGCGAAAAGAGCAAGTCCGAACAGCTGGGTTATGGCGACAACGAGTTCGTGCCCTGGCAGGTCGGCGCGACCATGTAGGGGCGCGCTGCGTCCCCCCTAGTAGCCGCCCCTAGCCGGACGGCCTTGATGAACCACCCGAAATCCAAGTTGCTCGGCCACGCCGCTCGCCCGGAGCTTTTACCCATGTCCGCCCTCGACAAAGCCCTTACCATCAATGAACTGATGGCAATCGCCAAGCGGCGGGTGCCCAAGCAGTTCTTCGACTATGCCGATTCCGGTTCCTGGACCGAGGGGACCTATCGGGCCAATAGCGAGGATTTCAGCCAGATCAAGTTGCGCCAGCGGGTGGCCGTGAACATGGAAGGGCGCACCCTCGCCACCACGATTTGCGGCGAGCAGGCCTCGATGCCGGTGGCGCTGGCCCCCACCGGCTTTACCGGGATGCAGAGCGCCGACGGGGAAATCAAGGCGGCGCGGGCGGCCGAGAAGTTCGGCGTGCCGTTTACGCTATCGACCATGAGCATCTGCTCGATCGAGGATGTGGCGGAGAACACGGGCAAGCCGTTCTGGTTTCAGCTTTACATGATGCGGGACCGCGGGTTTATCGAGCGGCTGATCGACCGGGCCAAGGCGGCCAAATGCTCGGCGCTGGTGCTGACCATGGATTTGCAGATCCTTGGGCAGCGGCACAAGGACTTGCGCAACGGCATGTCGGCGCCCCCGAAATTCACACCGCGGTTCGTCTTTGAAATGGCGCGCAAGCCGCAATGGGCCATGCAGATGCTGGGCACCAAGCGGCACACCTTCCGCAATATTGTGGGGCATGTGGATGCGGCGGGGGATCTCTCCAAGCTGTCGGCCTGGACGGCGTCGCAATTCGATCCGGCGCTGAGTTGGAAGGAGATCGCCTGGGTCAAGGAGCGCTTCGGCGGGCCGGTGATCGTCAAGGGCATTCTCGACCCCGAGGATGCGCGCCAGGCGGTGGCGCATGGAGCCGACGGGATCATCGTGTCCAATCACGGCGGGCGCCAGCTCGATGGCGCACCATCCTCGATCCGCGTGCTGCCCGAAATTGTCGATGCCGTTGGCAACAGCACCGATGTGTATGTCGATGGCGGCATTCGCTCGGGCCAGGATGTGCTCAAGGCCATGGCGCTGGGGGCCAAGGGCACCTTTATCGGCCGCGCGTTCCTGTGGGGGCTGGGGGCGGGCGGCGAGGCCGGGGTGACGCGGGCGCTCGAGATCATCCGGCGCGAGCTCGACATCACCATGGCCCTTTGCGGGGAACGGGATATCAAGGCGGTGGGGCTGCACAATATCTATTCCATCGACCTGCCGCCCCGTAATTCGCCCCTAGGGGCGAATGGCTGACCGCCGCTAGCTGCGATAGTGTTCTTCAGGTTCGCCGTCACCGGTCAGTTGCCGGTAGATCGCCTGCGAGACGATTTGCATCTGTGGCTCGGGCAGGGTGCCCACTACGGTGCAGGTGATGCGGGCATTGGCCCAGTAAAAGGCTTCCGCCCCTTCCAGGCTGGCGAATTCGTAGGCGTGTTCGCGGTCGGGCAGGGCTGCGGTGACATAGATGGTTACCCGGTCACGCCCAGCATTTTCGTACATCAACTGAGCGGCGCGACCGCCGGCCGCGGCCGTGCCGGGCAGCAGACGGCCACCCACCAAGGTGAAACCTTCGGCCGCGAGGTCGGGCGCGGCGAGGGGCGTTTCCAGCCGGTTGGAAAGCCAGGAAGTCAGGTGATCCTCTTCGCTGGCGGCGACCTCCACGGCGTGGCGGTTCTCAGCCACAAACACGTCATGGGCGCGCACGGCATCGGCGATCAGCACAGTGCTGGGCTGCGGGGCAGGCGACCAGGCACGGGCGAACCAGCCGGCGCCCAGGCCCAAACCCACAAGGAGGACGGCGGCGACGGCCTGCCGCCAGAGGCGGTGGCGGCGGGTGGTGAGCTCGGCGGCCATCCGCCGGGGATGCAGCCTCACCGGTACCGGCTCCGCCCCTGCTGGCTCGAATAAGGTGCGAATGGCGTCGTTCTGGCGAGCCCAATTTGAGACTTCAGCCGCGACGTCAGGATTGGCGGCCAGATAGGCTTCGACCTGCTCGCGCGTTGTGGGATCGAGCTGCCCGTCGGCAAAGCCCATCAGCGTATCGCGGCTGGGGGCGTTCATTTCACCGTCCTCAGATGCGGCTCGGCCGGGGTGCCGGTCAGAAGGCGCAGGGCGGCGCGGGCGCGGCCGAGGCGAGACATCAGCGTGCCAAGCGGAACTCCAAGGACAGCAGCGGCCTCGGCATAGGAGAGGCCTTCAAGGGCAATCAACAGCAAGGCTTCCTTTTGTTCGGGCGGGAGGGTTTCAATGGCCCTGGCCATTTCGGCCAGGGCTAGATGGCCGGGTTGGGGCGCCGCGGTCGCGGGTTCGGCAATGGCATCGAGCGGCATCATCGCACCCTGGCGGTGCCGGGTGCGCAGGTCATTGCGGTACAGGTTGAGCAGAATGGTGAACAGCCAGGCCCGCATCGGGCCGGTAGGGCGGAACAGGCCACGGCGCGAAATGGCGCGCTCGAGGCAATCCTGCACCAGGTCGTCGGCGAGGTCGGCACTGCGCGTCAGCGCCCGGGCATAACGCCGGAGAGCTGGCACGCAGGCTTCGACATCGTCGAGGAACTCGGTCACCCCAGGCTTCCGCCGTCCTTATTCAACAGCAAGATGCCAGACGCCGCCGACGCCGTCACCGGTGATGTCGCCGGGCTCCATGTCGTCCTTCCAGTAGTAGAGCGGCCAGCCTTTATAGGCCCACATCTGGCCGCCATCGGTGCGATCGACCAGAGTGAACTCGCCCTCAGGCGTGGCGCCGTCCTCGGCCATAAGCGGGGGCCAGTTGGTGGCGCATTTCTCATAGCAATTGGTGACGCCGGGCTCGTCCTTATCGAAGATATAAAGGGTCATGCCGTCGGCATCGGTCAGGACCATCTTGCCCCCGATATCGGTGGATTGAACGGCGCCGCCCAGATATTCAGCGGCGGCAAGAGGAGTGGCGAACAAGGCGAGCGCGGAGGCGGTGGCAACAAACATGCGGATCGACATGGAGTTTTCCTTCCTGTTTGGCGGGGCGGCAAAGCGGCCCTCAGCAGCGTCAACACCGCCCGAAGCGGTTTAATCCCGGTGGGCCAAAAAAACCTTTGCAGAGACGATCTTGCTGGGATTGCAACAAGATACTGGACAGGCGGCGTGCCGGCTGATTTTTTACTTCAACTTGTCACGGACGCGACCAAAGGCTGGCCTCGGCGCGACAACGGTATTTGTGCAGCAAAGCTGCACCTATGGGGAGGAAGTGCATGAAGAGACGTGAGTTTTTCAAGTCCGCATCAGTGGCGACGATCGGTGCCGCAGCGGCAACGACGCTGGCTGCGCCCGCCATTGCGCAGGGCACGATCAACTGGCGCATGGTCACCACCTGGCCCAAGAACTTTCCGGGCCTGGGTGTCGGCGCGCAAAGGCTGGCGGACCGGATCGGCCGCGCTTCAGGCGGACGGCTCAACGTTCAGGTTTTCGCCGCCGGCGAAATGGTGCCGGGCCTACAGGCGCTGGACGCCGTGATCGATGGCTCGGCCGAGATGATGCATGGCACGCCCTATTACTGGCAGAACAAGAGCCAGGGCCTGTCGTTCTTTACCGGCGTGCCGTTCGGGCTGACCAGCCGCGAGCACACCGCCTGGATGCGCTATCTCGGCGGCCAGGAAATCTGGGACGAGATCTACGACCAGTTCGGCGTCAAGGGCTTCATGTCGGGCGATACCGGCACGCAGGCCGGTGGCTGGTTCCGCAATGAGTTGACCGGGGTTGCCGATGTGCAGGGCCTGCGTTTCCGCACGCCGGGCCTCGGTGGTCAGGTCTGGGCCAAGCTGGGCGCTTCGGTGACCAATCTGGCGGCAGGCGAAATCTTTGCCGCCCTCCAGTCGGGTACGCTTGATGCTGCCGAGTTCGTCGGGCCCTATAACGACATGGCGCTGGGGCTCTACCAGATCGCCAAGAACTACTACTTCCCCAGCTTCGTTGAGCCGGGCCTTGCCACTGAACTGGTGGTGTCCAAGTCCAAGCTCGCCGAACTGCCGGAAGACCTGCAGGAACTCGTCGCCACCTGCGCCCAGGCGGCTTACGACGACGTTGCTTCGGACATGTATGCCAATGAGCCTCGCTCGCTCGCGGCGCTGGTCAGCGAACATGGCGTTCAGGTCCGCGCTTTCCCCGAGGAGATCGTCGAGGCTGGTGCCAAGGCGTCGGTTGAACTGCTGACCGAAATCCGTGAAGGCGGCGACCCGCTGACCAAGAAGACGGCGGAGAGCTTTATCGCCGCGTTCAACCTGCTGCGCACCCGCACCGAGAACACCGACATGCCTTATCTCGTAGCGCGCGAAAAATACGTCCAGTACAGCTAAGCGGCATCGGTTGGATGCAGAAAAGCCCGGGCAATTTGCCCGGGCTTTTTGTTTGTGGGTCAGTGATCGACCACAGGTTAATACAGCATGCTGGGCAACCAGGTGATCAGTTGGGGGAAGAAGAACAGGATAAACAGCGCCAAAATCTGTAGCAGCACGAAGGGGATGATGCCGCGATAGATCATGCCGGTGCTGACCCGCGGTGGGGCCACGCCGCGCAGATAGAACAAGGCAAAGCCGAAGGGCGGGGTCAGGAAGCTGGTTTGCAGGTTCACGCCAACCATGACGCCGAGCCAGATCGGATCCACACCCAAGGCCAGCAGCACTGGCGCTGTGATCGGGATCACGATGAAGATGATCTCGAAGGTATCGAGAATGAACCCGAGCATGAACATGATCAACATGACGATGATGGTGGCGCCGATTGCGCCCCCCGGCATGTTGGACAGGAATTCATGCACCAAATTGTCACCGCCCATCATGCGGAACACGACGGAGAACACTGCCGCGCCAAACAGGATGATGAACACCATCGAGGTGATGGTGGCGGTCGAGATCACCGCCTGCTTGAGGACCGAGAAGCTCAAGCGCCACCGCATTGCCGCCAGGATCATGGCACCGACGGAGCCGACCGATGCCGCTTCGGTAGGGGTCGCCATACCGGCCAGGATCGAGCCCAGAACCGCGATGATCAGCAGGAGCGGCGGCACCAGGGCGACAAAGACTTCGCGCAGCAGATGCTTTTTCTCATCTTCGGGCACGGGCGTAGCCGGCGCCGACTTTGGATCGATGATTGCCTTGATGATGACCCAAATAGCGTAAAGCCCGACCAGCAGCAGGCCAGGTAGAATGGCGCCGGCGAACAAGGCGCCGACCGAAACCGGCTCGGGGGCAAAATTGCCCTTTTCCATCTGCACCTGGGCATTGATGCCCGAGAGCATGTCGCCCATGAAAATCAGGACGGTCGAGGGCGGGATGATCTGGCCCAGTGTGCCGGAAGCGCAAATCACGCCGGTGGCCAGCTTGGGATCATAGCCGGCGCGCAGCATGGCGGGCAGGGAGATCAGGCCCATGGTGACAACGGTTGCGCCGACCACGCCGGTGGAAGCTGCGAGGAGGGCACCAACCACGATCACCGAAAGGGCGAGGCCGCCGCGCAGATTGCCGAACAGCTTGCCCATGGTGAGGAGCAATTGCTCAGCAATACCGGAGCGCTCGAGCATGACGCCCATGAACACAAAGAGTGGCACCGCCACCAGCGTTTCGCTGGTCATCAGGCCGAAATAGCGGCCAGCGAGGGAGCCGTAGTTGGAGGGGTCATAAACACCCAGCCACCAACCGACAAGGCCAAAGATCAGCGCGGTGCCGGCGAGCGAAAAGGCCACTGGAAAGCCGAGCATCAGGACGCCGACAACGCCCACGAACATCAAGGCGGAGAGAATCTCCCCGATAAGAACAGGG